>JADJOE010000003.1:1991127-2322982 GCA_016713905.1 Candidatus Vicinibacter proximus | reverse complement strand
TTACTTCTTCCGGATCTTGTTTGGCGGTGACTGATTTTGATGGGGACGGCGATCTGGATATATTTAGAGGAGGCAGGACTGTTCCAGATAAATACCCATTTTCTCCAAAAAGCTATTTACTTGAAAATACAGGCAAAGGTCAATACAAGGATGTCACATCTGAAAAGGCAACAGCACTTTTAAAGCTTGGGATGGTTACCTCCGCTGTATGGATGGATTTAAATAAGGACCAAATTCTTGAATTGATTGTGGTAGGAGAGTGGATGCCCGTATCTGTATTTGAATGGAAGGACAAAAATTTAATTCCTGCCGATCCACAAAAATATGGCTTCTCAAATACGGAAGGCTGGTGGAATAAAATTTTAGCTGAAGATTTAAACGGAGATGGAGAATTGGATTTGATCGCAGGTAATCTTGGAGAAAATTATAAATTTCATGCTTCCGTTGAAAAGCCTTTTCAGGTTTATTGTGATGACTACGATCAGAATGGAAGTTATGATGTGTTTCTTGCAAAATATCAAGACAAGCTTATTGTTCCCGTTAGGGGCAAACAATGCGCATCTGAACAGCTTCCTTCGATAAGTAAAAAATTTCCAACCTTCAGATCTTTTGCTGATGCCGGAATCAATGATTTGTTACCCAAGGTTTCTGATAAGGGTATTTTACTGCAAGCAAAATTATTTAGTTCTGCATTTTTTATTAAAAAACAAAATGACTTTGAGCTATTGAAATTACCTGTTGAAGCTCAATTTGCCCCTGTTCAATCCATTTTGGTGCAAGACTTAAATGGAGACGGGATTAAGGATATCCTGTTAGCGGGTAATCAACTTCATTCAGAAATAGAAACTACACGAGCAGATGCCGGTATCGGTTGTCTTTTGATGCAAGACAAAAATAAGAAATGGGAAATTGTTCCTGCACACAAAAGTGGGATTTCAATTCCGTATGATGTGAAGGATATGAAATTATTGAATTTAAAAGGGAAGAAGCATACCTTTTTAATCAATGTTTCTAAAACCATTTGGTGATATGAGCGTTAGTTTTAAATGGATTCCGGGATGATTGAAATTTCACAATTAAGTAAGACATACAAGGATATTCTGGCAGTAGATCATCTTGATTTGGTCATTCCAGCAAATTGCATTTATGGATTTCTGGGCCCGAATGGCGCAGGAAAAAGTACTACTTTGAGAATGATGTTGTCCCTGATAAGTCCTGATCAAGGAATTATTAAGAGTATTTGGAAAAGATCTGAATAATCATCGCAAGGAAATACTTTCAGGATTGGCAGCATTATTGAAAAACCAGGATTTTTATCTTTATTTGACCGGAATTGAAAATTTGAATTTGCTTGTCAAGGCTAAGCGGCATCAGGCCAGATCCGAAAAGAATGGAGGATGTTCTTGATTTTGTTGGATGTCTTCCCGGGCGAACATAAAGTTGCTACCTATAGTCATGGCATGAAGCAAAGGTTGGGAATTGCTCAGGCAATTATTCATAATCCTCGATTTGGTTATTCTCGATGAACCTACGACTGGTCTTGATCCAAGTGGGATTCTTGAATTGCGACAGATGATTTTTAATTTGAAGCTATCTGGTAAGACTGTGATCCTCTCTTCGCACATCTTATCTGAAATTGAGCTGATTGCTGACCATATGGTGATTATGAATAAAGGGAAAAGCAATTGTTCAAGGCAACGTTCAGACTTTGATTAATGATCAGGAATTGGTGGTTGTGATGGAGACAGATAATACACCCTGGCAAATGAGAGGATCCATTTATAATTGGCCATCCATTGTGGGTCAAAAATTTCTACTACCGGAGCTGCAATGCCAGGCCCCAAAAGCATTAATTGCTGAAATCAACAAGGTTTTAGTTGAAAGTGGAATAAAGATTTATTCAGTTTACTATAAGCGCAAACTGGAGGATTATTTTTTCAAACTTACAGGAAATTGAGATGATGTACGCTTTGATCAGAACGGAATTATACAAAATAGCCAAACGGCCCAGGAGTTATATTGGTTTTGTTGCAATATTGCTGATAGTTTTTATCATTGAATTTGCACTATTTATAGATGGGGCCTCATATATTGAATTTATTTTTCAACAGCTAGAGAGTTTTTTAAGCATTGAGGGAAAGGTGTTGAATGGTTATCTGGTGTGTTTCATCATACTTCAGACACTCATCATCCAAATGCCTTTGCTGGTTGCATTGGTTACAGGAGATGTGATCAGTGGGGAAGCGGCAAACGGAACTTTGCGGCTATTGCTAACAAGACCAGTTTCCAGAACTGAGGTAGTCATGGCAAAATATATAGCCGGAAGTTTTTACGTACTCCTTTTGTTGCTTTTACTGGGGGCTTTAGCTTTAGGTGGATCCTTGCTTTTATTTGGTGAAGGTGATCTGATCATTTTAAAATCTGAAACCATAATTGTTTTAAAAAGTAATGATGTCTTGTGGCGATTTTATGCGGCATTTGGGATTGCTTTTTTGAGTTTAAGTGTGGTCTCCTCTTTTTCCTTGATGCTTTCCTGTTTTACGGACAATTCTATTGGACCCATCATTTTAACCATGGCGGTTATTGTGATTTTTACCATCATAGGAAGTTTTGATTTGCCATTATTTGATCACATCAAACCATTTCTCTTTACAAGTTATATGATCGTATGGCGCAATATGTTTGATCAACCAGTTGACTGGGGCATTATGCAGACCTCCATCCTCATTCTCATCTTGCATATCATTTTGTTTTTAGGAGTTTCCATATATTACTTTAATCGAAAAGACATACACTCGTGAGCAGGACTTTGATTACCATGATATTTGGCCTTTCAATTTTAATGGGCAAAGCAATTGGTCAAAAGGCTGAAATTTTGGTACAAATGATCCAAAAGGATTTTAAAAAAATTGAAAAATATACAGCCGACATAAACATCAGTTTTGAGATCCCTTATATTAATATTGATCCGGTTAAGGGAAAGGTGTATTTCAAACAACCCAATTTATTCAAAGTGAAGACTGAGGGCATTGCATTTATGCCAAAGCAAAATCCCTTCTATCTAATGGAACTTATTTCAGATCCGGAAAGCTACGTCTGTATTGACGGGGGAAGTGAAACCAATCCAGGTTCCATCATCAGAATTATTCAGTTGGTTCCAAAAGAACATGAGGAATTGATTCTGGCTAAAATATGGGTCGATGCAACAAGAAGAAGAATTGTTAAATCTTCACTTACTACAAAGTCAAATGGAACGGTAGAAATCCAATATCTATATGACGAGAAACCCGGGAGCAAGCTCCCTGAATTGATGGTTTTTGGAATAGAAGTGGGTAAATTCAAAATTCCCAAAATGATGTCTGCAGATCTAAATTCAAGGACTAAAATTCAGGCATCCCCTCCAATCCTGACCCAGGGAAAGATTCGGTTAAATTTTTCGAATTACAAATTGAATCAGGACTTTAATGAAAAGGTTTTTAACCAATGAGGTCAAAAAGGATTTCAAATTATAATTTTATCTAATATAAAAAATACATATTTAAAGGTAATATATGACTTTTATTCATTCGTAACTTTGGGCTGAAAGTTTCCACTTACCATGGAGGCTTTGATTTATTTACCAAACTCAGGACTAATTACCTCCTGGACGAAGCATCCAAAAAGATAATTAAGTCATTATTAAGTATTTGCGTTTCTTTTTAAATTCTTTAAAGAATTTAAAAGTGTTCTAGTCTGCAATTGGATTCCTTTTTAAAACTGTGTTTTGGTTTATAAATTGCTCTGCCGATTTGGCCATTTATTTTCCATTTTGGATATTGACATTTTTGGTACTTGGTACATATTTGATTTGATTTTTTTTCAATATAACCAAAACTCATGAAACAGGCGAATTTACATTCAAGGAGTCCTTTTGTTAAGTTCTTGTTCTTTGCAATCTTGACCATATTTATGGCCTCCTCCACCCGGAGCTTTGCTCAAACACTTTCTTACGGACTACCCACCTTAAAACCTGCTACTCAAGCTTACCAGGATCTGAATTTGGAGTACGGCAACGTGCTGGCAACAGCAAAGCAACAAGGTCCGAATTCCACACTTTGGCCAACTGTAAAGGTTTACCAGAGGGTACTGGATGCATTACTGAACAGATCCGATCCTAACATGAGTACTTACGATGTGGTACTTAGCAGTATGGATATGCAGGAATACAGCAATCTCGTGGTTAGAAGCGGTAACCTTATTGAAATGGATCCTTCAATTAGAGCTGTTTTGGCTACTCCTGAATATCAATCCCTTATAAGAATTATAAAAAACTAATCTCACAATCATTAAATTAATTAAATCAATCCTTATGAAGATTACCAAGCTTTTTTTTCTGGCAATTTTCGCTTTGATCAGTTTGACAGCAAAATCCCAAAGCGTATTCCCAGCCCTTAAAGACAATTTGACTGCTCAAACGATAGTCAGAGAAGAATTAGAATTTGCTGGAGAAGCATACAAATCAAATCCAACTCCCATGAATGAGAGAAGATTGGATTTGTACATGTCTATTCTTGACTTTTTAAATGAGCCTACCCAGATTAAACCAACTACAGAATATGCACTAACCTCCGCATTTCTGAATACTTCGGTAAAGTGGGATAGAATAACAGACACAGAGGCTTTCCAATTGTACAAGTCTAAGAGTTGGACGGGTGATTTTGCCCACATCCTAAATAGACTTAAGCTTTAAAATCCCTTTCAAGAACAATAAAAAAATGAATCTCATGAAGCAATTATTTACAAAAACTTCATTGTCGGTGGTAATCTGCCTACTGTTTGTTGCTGGTCTAATCCAGGCACAACCGGTGGTTACCGTTAATGGAAATATCATAAACAATGGAGGCAATAGTATTATTCCTTATACTGGTACAGGCGGTTGTACGGTAGTCCCACAAAGCAATGCAAGTGGTGGTGGCGCACCTGGAGTGGCATGGACAGGAGGAACGGTATTCACTGCAACACTTCCCCGTCCCTTAGGCGATGGAACTTGCGGTAATTATATCATTTCCAGTGTGAATGTGAATTTCAACCACACCTTTGATTCAGATGTAGATTTTTATCTTAGAAACAGAACTACAGATCAAATTATTGAACTAAGTACGGACAATGGTGCGGGTAATGATAATTATACCAACACAAAATTTTGCGACAATTTAGGTTGTCCTTTGGTCTCTGCCGGTACTGCTCCTTTCACCGGAACTTTCCGTCCTGAGGGTTTAATTAACTCTGCTCAGTGCGCAACTGATCCGAATGGAAATATTTCTACTTTAGCAGCAATGACCATTCAGCCTGGAGACGTATTGGAATTAATTTTTTATGACGATGTGGGCGGTGATACTGGTCCTATGTTATCATGGTCAGTTGTTCTGGCAACTGCACCAACATTGCCAGCAATCCCTGCCCCGATTACGATATCTATGGCGCCAGGTACTTGTACACCAGCTCCAGTGGCTTGTCTTGGAATAAGTAGTTGTGCGAGTTCTATAAGGTATTCAACAACCCTGGTAGATGCAACTACTGTATGCAGCCCCCTCACAATTGGCAATGCTTGCACCGCTCCGGGAATTGTATTTCCTGCTGCAGGGGTATATAATATTTACTGGATTGTAGCCAATGATTGTCGATTCGCAGTAGGAGGTCCTCAACAAATAACTGTCTTGGATACAGAGTTACCTACTTTCTTACCGGCGTGTCCTAAAGGCAATAGGGTAAATTTGAATGCAGGACCTGGTGAATGTGAAGTATCCTGGGATGCACCAAATTTTATGGCCATGGACAATTGTCCGGGTAATAGTTTCTTTGGTGCCAGTACACGTGCTGTTGGTTGTACACTTGCTGCAAACAATGGTTTGGCCGGTACCGCCGGTTTCTCTGTTGGATTACTATTTAACGTAATCAATACCAGCGGAAGGAGTATGGCATTAACTGCTTTGCACTTTATGCCTTGGACCGCTTCCGGAAATATGTACCGGATTTATATGACCAATGCTCCCGGATCTTATATTCCGGTAACAAATAATGCTTCCGCATGGACTCAGATTGCAGGAGATTCTGCTAAAGTTGGACAACCTGTTTTTCCTCCGGGAAACCCAAGATTGCTTGAAAAATTTGGCATTGGAACGCAGAATATTGTTTCCAGAATTAATTGCCAAGGGCAAACTATATTCGACACAACGGTTGTAAGTAATGCAATTATTGGCCCTGGTGAGACCAGAGGAATTGCAATCTATTCACCAAACGGAGGATCATTCTTTTATGTAAATCCGGCAGCACCTTGTTCAAATACAATTCAGGGAGACCCTAATCTCGGAATTGACGTACGAGCCAGTCGTTGTCAATTTGGTGCAGCAAATACGCCATTCAATGTGGCCGGTACTTTTTCCGTGAGGATGTTTAATGGTGATTTTGAATATTTGTTTGCCAACAGTGTGGTTCCAGTGGTACAAACATGTGGTGCTCCTTATGGTCCTGGATGCTTCTTCCCAATAGGATGTACTCGTTTATGTTATAGGGCCACTGATGCAGCAGGAAACGTTGCGACTTGTGAATTTGATGTTTGCGTAAATGCTTACGCCAATCCAACCAGAGCTTTGGCTTGTAATGATGAAATCCAAATCAGTTTGGATCAGAATTGTTCGGCTACTATTACAGCAGATATGGTCCTTGAAGGAGGTCCTTATGCATGTTATGATAACTATATTGTAGAAGCAAGATATTGGACAGGTGGTGGTTTAATCGACCGCAATCCAAATCTTGCTGGTGTTCAAATCAATGGATCAGATATTGGTAAGGAATTAAAACTTACTGTACGTGACCCTCAAACCGGCAACAGCTGTTGGGGACATGCAACAGTTGAAGACAAATTGGCTCCAATCCTTACCTGCCCAGCAGATAGAACTTTCTCCTGTGCGATTGATCCAATTCCTGCTAATACAGGAACACCATCTATAGTTGAAAATTGTGGAGGTGTAAATCTTTCTTACAGAGACAATAGCACGCAAGGAAATTGTGCACTTGGTTATTCAAGAAGAATTTTAAGAACTTGGACAGCAGTGGATGGATCCGGAAACAGGGGAACTTGTGTTCAGACTATTACGATAGGATTAGGTGACTTATTTGAAGTTACTGTTCCACCAAATTATGACAACTTTGACCAACCAATGTTGGCTTGCGATGAGAAGATAGACAGAAACAAAAACGTTACCCCACACATGGCAGATTTCCCTGAGTGCGTGGATGGATATATTTTGGACTCTGCATTCTGGTTAGCTAATCCTAATCAACCTGACCAATATCCAAACAGAAGATTGCCAAGAGTATTGGGATGGAATTGTATCGATGATGTAAACAGCCCATGGTTTGGACATCCAAATCCTGATCCTGTATACTATCCATCACACAGACAGTGGTCACAGACTAACCCGTTATGTTGGGGACCAGATCGCCACATCATGTGGATTGGAACAGGAAGACCGGGTGGAGCTGAGTGCTTTAACCTAGCTGTATCTTATAAGGATGTTGTAATTGATCTTGCAACCCCAGGTTGCGATGCGGGACCAATTGGCTGTTACAAAGTTTTACGTCAATGGACCGTAATGGACTGGTGTACCAGTATCGTTGGTGGTCATAATCAAGTAATAAAAGTTGCAGATTCTGAAGGACCGCAAGTTCTTTATCCGGATTCTGCAAGAGTAAACATGGAGTCTTATGCATGTATCGGCCGTTGGGAAGTTCCGCCAGCCTGGATCATAGACAACTGTTCTAATGAAGTACATTATTCAGTTCAAGTTGAACAAGGAATAGTTCTTGGTGATGAGACTTCTGGTTATGTTGTTGTAAACATGCCTGAAGGAATTCAAACCGGTTACATAATAGCAACAGATTGTTGTGGAAACATAACTAAGAAAAGAGTAGTGTTGAACGTAGTTGACCGGGTTCCACCACAAGCTATCTGTCGTTCCATAACCACAGTAAGCATCAACGGTAACCAAACACCGGGATCAAATCTTGCAAAAGTATGTGCAGAGTCATTTGACGAAGGATCATTTGACAACTGTCAACCTCACATCTACTTCAAAGTGATCAGAATGGCTGAGTTGTTGGGAACCAACAACGGTAGCAACTCTAACAACGTGGTAGCATGTAACGGAGTAAACGGAGATGACAACAGCATCTTAGCTGGAAATCAGGTTTATTTTGACGATTGTACTTATTTCTGCTGTGCAGATGTAGGAACCAAAGTAATGGTTGTGTTGAGGGTATTTGATGTGGATCCAGGCCCGGGCCCGGTTACACCAATCAGAATGACCAGTACCACAAGTCCATTGAACGGAAGATTCAGCGATTGTATGATTGAGGTGGAAGTACAAAACAAGAGTGTACCTACAGTAGTAGCACCACCAAATATCGTAGTAAGCTGCTGGTTCTGGTTTGACATTACCAAACTTACAGATCCTAACGATGCAACTTTCGGTAGAGTAGTAACTGACCTTTCTGACAGAAAGAAAGTAGTAACAAAAGACTTAGTATGTTACAAATTCTGCGAAAGAAACGACTATACAGGATATCCTGGATATGTACAGACTAACGCAGTACCAAAACCTGCACCAAATCAAGCATGCGAATACTACTATCAGTATTTCGACACAGCACATTGGGACAGAAAATATGAATTAGTATGGGGATTTGACGGATATGTGTTAAGCGGATGTGGATCGCCTGCAACCATCACTGTCAATGACCTTAGAGAATGCGGACAAGGAGTGATCCAAAGGATTGTATCCAGTCAAGGACCAAACAACATCAACGTGACTGCAATCCAGACCATCTGGTTTGTAGACTGCGATCCATTCTATGTGGACGATGTAACTTGTAACGATCCAAGATATACAGACTTAATGTGGCCAAATGGGGTATGTACACAGACACCGGTAACGATCGACGGATGTGGCGCAGACATTAGCCCTGACAATCCACAATTAGGAAGACCACAGGTAATCAACAATGCAGACGACAACTGTGCATTATTGTCTATTGAATATTTCGATGAGATCTTCAACATAGAGCCGGATGCATGTTTCAAAGTATTGAGAAGATGGGTAGTAATTGACTGGTGTCAGTACGATCCATTCATCGATCCAAACTTTGGAAGATGGGAGGCATTACAAGTGATCAAAGTAAGAGATCAGGACAGACCTGTAGTAACATGCAACGTAGGTCCATGTGAGCCGGCAGTGATAGACCCAGCATTGGGAATCTGTGTTGGACACATTTCACTTACAGCAGATGCAACAGACAACTGTAGCCCATTGGATTGGTTGTTCTGGGAATACAAAATTGACGCGTTCAATGATGGAAAAGGAGTACACGGAGGCTATGACTTCCGAGTAGGAACCTTGACCAGAAAACAATATGCAGCTGGAGACACTGTTGAATACAGCCACAATCCATTTGCAGATGACGATCACAATCCATTCGATGCAAGCGGAACTTATCCGATAGGTATCCACAAAATCAAATGGTTTGTAGAAGATGGTTGCGGAAACGTAGGTGTATGCGAAAGCTTATTTGAAATCAAAGACTGCAAAGCACCAACACCATACTGCTTGACCGGAGTAATCACAGTACCTATGCCGGCATCTGGTTGTGTTGAGATCTGGGCAAAAGATCTTGATCACGGAAGTTATGACAACTGTACTGCAAAAGAGAACTTGAAGTTCTACTTTGACGGAGACGATACCAAAACATTCATCAACGTATGTTGTGCAGATTTCGTAGCTCAGGGACAAAACGATGAGTTAAGAATCGAAGTTGAAATGTGGGTAGAAGACGAAGAAGGAAACAAAGATTATTGCAAGACAGTAGTAATTGTACAAGACAATCAAGACATCTGTCCTAACACAGGATCATTCGGAAAAATCACCGGAAATCTGAAGACAGAAGGTGGCGATGTAGCGAACCCAGTAGACATGCAATTGTACAACAATGGCAACATGATGGCACAGAGAGTAGGAAGCCCATACAGCTTCGGAGATCTGAAGTTAAATGTAAACTACATGGTTAGTCCAAACAGAAACGATGAGCACAGCAATGGAGTATCTACACAAGATATTGTTAAGATTCAAAAACATATCTTAGGTCAGTCCCCATTGAATAGCCCATACAAATTGATTGCAGCAGACGTAAACAACAGCGGAAGTGTAACAGCAGCGGATATGTCAGAATTACGTAAGTTGATCCTTGGTTTGACCAATGAGTTCAGCAAAGTAAAATCCTGGACATTTGTACCAAGCGGTTATGATTTCCCTGATAAAAACAACCCATGGAATGCACCAAGAACAAGTAGCTTGATGCTTGACAACAACAAAGTAGTAGACTTTGTAGCGGTTAAAATGGGAGATGTTACCAATGATGCAACTGCAAGCAATGCAAGCAGAACACAAAGCAGAACCAATGGCGTGTTGAATATTGAAGTGGATGAGAAGAGCGTAGTAGCTGGAGAAAGCTACAAAGTAAGCTTCAAGTCAAGCGATTTCAACAACATCAGCGGTTACCAGTTCACCTTGAAGTATGACAAGTCAAGCTTGATCTTCGAAGGAATTGAAGGAGGCGTGTTGAAAGCAACAGAAGCAAACTTTGGAACCAACAGATTAAACGAAGGAATCATCACAACGAGCTGGAACTCTAACAAGGGAGAAAGCTTCGGAAAAGATGCAGAATTGTTTACCTTGGTATTCAAAGCAACCAGAAATGGAAAAGTAAGCCAGATGTTTGCAATCACAAGTGATGTGACCAAAGCACAAGCTTACAATGCATCAGAAGAAGTGAAAGAGGTAAAAATGGGTGTACGCACCGACAGAGGAGTTGTGGAAGGTGGAGTATTTGAGTTGTATCAAAACGAGCCAAATCCATTCTCTAAAGAAACTGTAGTAAGATACCGTTTACCTGAAGCAAGTGCAGTAAAACTGACCGTATACGATGTTACTGGAAAAGTAGTAAGAGTATACGAATTGAAAGGACAAAAAAGGCTTGAACAGCTACCAGATCAGCAAAGGCGATTTGAATGCTACAGGACTGTTGTACTATCAGTTGGATGCAACAAACCACACCGCAACAAAGAGGATGTTAGTAGTTGAGTAATCAACTGACTAAAGTCTTCATGAGACGATAAGACAAAGCAGGTGCCTCCTCTAGAAATAGAGGAGGTCTCCTGTCTAAGTAAAATCGGTTTTTGGGATGGCCTCTCATCAACTCTCTGCAAGGAGAGCGAAATGAGGGGCTTTTTTTATGGAATAGATTGAGCATGTTATTCAATCTGAAGCCAGTGCAACAATAAAACAAATGGTATATTTATTTAATATTATAAATACTTATTTGTAGGTATTTACCAGAGATAATGCATTTGTACCTTTGATCCTGACTGGTGTCCTAGAAATAGGATCCTTTTGATATTTACCAAACTCAAGACTTTCATTCCTCTCGGACGAAGCATCCAAAAGAAATTTAAGTCGATTATTAGTGAAAAATTCAGTGAATTCCTGATTTTAGGAGATTCTACTGTTGTCCATCATACAATGTGTATTTTGGTTTTGGGTTTTTGTGTTTGGTAATTATTATAAAAAGTCTCGCTCATTTATTTGAGTGATTAAGTGTAAAATATTGAATTATAATATATTATTAACATAAACCAAAACTAAATCTCATGAAAAAAACGAAATTTTCTTTGTCAGGATTCGTTTCGAAATTAGCTATTTTGACTGTGTTTTTGTTTGGTGCTGCTTTTCTTGGTGAAAACCAAATTACAGCCCAGGCATATAACCTTCCATCTCTAAAATCTGCCAATACCGCAATAAATGATTTGCAGGCAGCACACGATTTACTTTTGCCCCAGGCGAAACAAGCTGGCCCGGGTTCCCAACAGATGATTACTGTAAGTTTGTACAAAAGGATGATTGATGCTTTGACTAATCGTCCCGATGTCAATATGGATACCTATTCTGTATTGATCAGCAACATTGATGTGAACTATTATGCTAATCTGGTTAAAAAGAACGGAAATGCTTTGGATGTTGATGGTACTATCAAGGCAGTACTGAATACTCCGGAATACCAATCATTAGTTGCTGTTATCAAGCAATAATTCTTCATCCCATACTCATTATCTCATGAAAATCAAAACAATTACAAATTATCTGAGTGTAATTGTATTAGCCTTGTTTGTGAACAACATACAGGCACAATACACCTCAGCGGCATGTAACAGTGCCTACGAAAATATATTGACGTCAGGTACTTTTGTTGCCAACTCCGCAGGAGACGACAACCTGACTACTATTGCGCTTCCTTGGACATTTACTTTTTACGGTGTAAATCAAACTACCGTAAACGTAGCAACCAATGGATTTCTAACTTTCCCTGGCACAAATATTGCAGGTGCACCATTTACTAACCTGGCTTTAGCTATTGGAAATAATGGTATTTTTCCATTTTGGGATGACTTAAACGGTGCTCCCGGAGTTTATACTCAATCCATGGGAACTGCGCCTAACAGAAGGTTTATCATCCAATGGAATAAACCTTTCTTTGGAGGATCTGATCCGGTGGATTTCGAAGTTGTGTTGTTTGAAACAACCAACAGAATTCAATTTAGATATCTTGACCTAAATAACGGAAACGGTTCCGGGGCAACGGTAGGTATTGCCGGTCCTGCAGGAACTTCAGTTCTTCAGTTAGGATTCAATCAGGGTATCCTCAGTCAGGGTCAATGTATTGAATTTAGCCCACCAGCAGGTTGTACATTAACTGCTCCTGCCAACATCACGGTTAATTCAAATCCTGGCGTTTGTGGTGCAAATGTTTTTTTTAACGTTGGTGCCTCAACAGGTTGTGGGGCTGTGAATGTGGTTCCTCCTTCTGGTTCATTTTTTCCTGCAGGAAGAACTACTACCGTTACTGCAACTTCTGGATTTACAGTAGTAACTTTTACAGTGACAGTTTTAGATTTGCAACCTCCTGTTTTTACACCTGACTGCCCTAAGGGTGGTTTGGTTAACTTAAATGCTGGTCCCGGAGAATGTGAAGTGGCATGGAATGCACCTATGTTTATGGCAATGGATAATTGCCCTGCTGGTGCTTATTTCGGAAACAGAAGCACGGCTACGGTTTGTTTACCACCTGCATCTTACTGGTCCATCACCGGTGGAGCTGCAAGCTGGGGTGTGATGTTTGACTTGATCAACACTTCAGGAAGCATTTTGAATCTCCAGTTGTTGGGCGAAAGAGCTTTTGCTAATGTTCCCCACACAATCTATTATACAACTGCTCCGGGTAGTCACGTGCCAGTACAAGCTACGCCTGGTGCCTGGACCCAGTGCGCTACCAGAACTCCTAGGTTTGGTGGACAGTTTACCAATACTATAGACAGTTTCAATCTCCTTACAGGTACTCGCTCAGATACCATCAAAAGATGTGAGCCAATTGAAACCGAAACTACTGTTGTAGGTTGCTTAACCATGGCTGCAGGTGAGAGAAGAGGTATTTACATTCATGCTCCGGGTACCGGTGGTACCAATGCTTCCTTATTTTCAGGTTGCGGCGGTAGAGCAATGGGTGATGCAAACATCAATACACCTATTGACGGTGCTACATACACGGGAGGACAGTTCGCTGCGCCTTTCATCAATAGTTCATTTGGATTTGGAGGTGCTAACTGGATTGGTGTTATTGGTTATAACTTAGCTTCATCTACAAGAGTGCCAATAACCCAGACATGTGGTGCACCTTATGGCCCGGGATGTTTTTTCCCTATTGGTTGCCAGAGAATTTGCTACAGAGCTACAGATGCAGTGGGTAATGTGGCTACTTGTGAGTTTCAGGTTTGTGTAAATGCTTATGCAAATCCAACAAGAGCTTTAGCTTGTAACGATGAGATCCAAATAAGCCTTGATCAAAATTGTTCTGCTACTATTGGAGCAGATATGGTCCTTGAAGGAGGTCCTTATGCATGTTATGATAACTATATTGTAGAAGCAAGATATTGGACAGGTGGTGGTTTAATCGACCGCAATCCAAATCTTGCTGGTGTTCAAATCAATGGATCAGATATTGGTAAGGAATTAAAACTTACTGTACGTGACCCTCAAACCGGCAACAGCTGTTGGGGACATGCAACGGTTGAAGACAAATTGGCTCCAATCCTTACCTGCCCAGCAGACAGAACTTTCTCTTGTGCGATCAATCCAATTCCTGCTAATACAGGAACACCATCTATAGTTGAAAATTGTGGAGGTGTAAATCTTTCTTACAGAGACAATAGCACGCAAGGAAATTGTGCACTTGGTTATTCAAGAAGAATTTTAAGAACTTGGACAGCAGTGGATGGATCCGGAAACAGGGGAACTTGCGTTCAGACTATTACGATAGGATTAGGTGACTTATTTGAAGTTACTGTTCCAGGAAATTATGACAACTTGGATCTTCCAATGTTGGCTTGCGATGAGAAGATAGACAGAAACAAAAACGTTACCCCACACATGGCAGATTTCCCTGAGTGCGTGGATGGATATATTTTGGACTCTGCATTCTGGTTAGCTAATCCTAATCAACCTGACCAATATCCAAACAGAAGATTGCCAAGAGTATTGGGATGGAATTGTATCGATGATGTAAACAGCCCATGGTTTGGACATCCAAATCCTGATCCTGTATACTATCCATCACACAGACAATGGTCACAGACTAACCCATTATGCTGGGGACCAGATCGCCACATCATGTGGATTGGAACTGGAAAACCAGGTGGAGCTGAGTGCTTTAACTTAAGCGTTACTTACAAAGATGTTGTTTTCAACCTTGCAACTCCTGGTTGTGATGCAGGTCCAGTAGGATGTTACAAAGTATTGAGACAATGGACTGTAATGGACTGGTGTACCAGCGTATTAGGTGGTCATAACCAAATCATTAAAGTTACAGATGTTGAAGGACCACAAGTTCTTTATCCGGATTCTGCAAGAGTAAACATGGAGTCTTATGCATGTGTAGGCCGTTGGGAAGTTCCACCAGCCTGGATCATAGACAACTGTTCTAATGAAGTACATTATACAGTAGAAGTTGAACAAGGAACTGTTCTTGGTGATGAGACTTCTGGTTATGTTGTGGTAAACATGCCTGAAGGAATCCAAATCGGATACATCAATGCAATCGATTGCTGCGGAAACATAACTAAGAAAAGAGTTGTGTTGAACGTAGTTGACCGTGTTCCGCCACAAGCTATCTGTCGTTCAGTAACCACAGTAAGCATCAACGGAAATCAAACACCGGGATCAAATCTTGCAAAAGTTTGCGCAGAATCATTTGACGAAGGATCATTTGACAACTGTCAACCTCACATCTACTTCAAAGTGATCAGAATGGCTGAGTTGTTGGGAACCAACAACGGTAGCAACTCTAACAACGTAGTAGCTTGTAACGGAGTAAACGGAGATGACAACAGCATCTTAGCTGGAAATCAGGTTTATTTTGACGATTGCACTTATTTCTGCTGTGCAGACGTAGGAACAAAAGTAATGGTTGTGTTGAGGGTATTTGATGTGGATCCAGGCCCAGGCCCGGTTACACCAATCAGAATGACCAGCACAAGCAGCGTGTTGAACGGAAGATTCAGCGATTGTATGATCGAGGTGGAAGTACAGAACAAGAGTGTACCTACCGTAGTAGCACCACCAAATATCGTAGTAAGCTGCTGGTTCTGGTTTGACATTACCAAACTTACAGATCCTAACGATGCAACTTTCGGTAGAGTAGTAACTAACCTATCTGACAGAAAGAAAGTAGTAACAAAAGACTTAGTATGTTACAAATTCTGCGAAAGAAACGACTATACAGGATATCCTGGATATGTACAGACTAACGCAGTACCAAAACCTGCACCAAATCAAGCATGCGAATACTACTATCAGTATTTCGACACAGCACATTGGGACAGAAAATATGAATTAGTATGGGGATTTGACGGATATGTGTTAAGCGGCTGCGGAAGCAACCCAACCATCACCGTAAATGACCTTAGAGAGTGCGGACAAGGAGTAATCCAAAGAATTGTATCTACACAAGGACCAAACAACATCAACGTGACTGCAATCCAGACGATCTGGTTTGTAGACTGCGATCCATTCTATGTGGACGATGTAACTTGTAACGATCCAAGATATACAGACTTAATGTGGCCAAATGGGGTATGTACACAGACACCGGTAACGATCGACGGATGTGGCGCAGACATCAGCCCTGACAATCCACAATTAGGAAGACCACAGGTAATCAACAATGCAGACGACAACTGTGCATTATTGTCTATTGAATATTTCGATGAGATCTTCAACATAGAGCCGGATGCATGTTTCAAAGTATTGAGAAGATGGGTAGTAATTGACTGGTGTCAGTACGATCCATTCATCGATCCAAACTTTGGAAGATGGGAGGCATTACAAGTGATCAAAGTAAGAGATCAGGACAGACCTGTAGTAACATGCAACGTAGGTCCATGTGAGCCGGCAGTGATAGACCCAGCATTGGGAATCTGTGTTGGACACATTTCACTTACAGCAGATGCAACAGACAACTGTAGCCCATTGGATTGGTTGTTCTGGGAATACAAAATTGACGCGTTCAATGATGGAAAAGGAGTACACGGAGGCTATGACTTCCGAGTAGGAACCTTGACCAGAAAACAATATGCAGCTGGAGACACTGTTGAATACAGCCACAATCCATTTGCAGATGACGATCACAATCCATTCGATGCAAGCGGAACTTATCCAATAGGTATCCACAAAATCAAATGGTTTGTAGAAGATGGTTGCGGAAACGTAGGTGTATGCGAAAGCTTATTTGAAATCAAAGACTGCAAAGCACCAACACCATACTGCTTGACAGGAGTAATCACAGTACCTATGCCGGCATCTGGTTGTGTTGAGATCTGGGCAAAAGATCTTGATCACGGAAGTTATGACAACTGTACTGCAAAAGAGAACTTGAAGTTCTACTTTGACGGAGACGATACCAAAACATTCATCAACGTATGTTGTGCAGATTTCGTAGCTCAGGGACAAAACGATGAGTTAAGAATCGAAGTTGAAATGTGGGTAGAAGACGAAGAAGGAAACAAAGATTACTGCAAGACAGTAGTAATTGTACAAGACAATCAAGACATCTGTCCTAACACAGGATCATTCGGAAAAATCACCGGAAATCTGAAGACAGAAGGTGGCGATGTAGCGAACCCAGTAGACATGCAATTGTACAACAATGGCAACATGATGGCACAGAGAGTAGGAAGCCCATACAGCTTCGGAGATCTGAAGTTAAATGTAAACTACATGGTTAGTCCAAACAGAAACGATGAGCACAGCAATGGAGTATCTACACAAGATATTGTTAAGATTCAAAAACATATCTTAGGTCAGTCCCCATTGAATAGCCCATACAAATTGATTGCAGCAGACGTAAACAACAGCGGAAGTGTAACAGCAGCGGATATGTCAGAATTACGTAAGTTGATCCTTGGTTTGACCAATGAGTTCAGCAAAGTAAAATCCTGGACATTTGTACCAAGCAGCTATGTATTCCCTGATAAAAACAACCCATGGAATGCACCAAGAACAAGTAGCTTGATGCTTGACAACAACAAAGTAGTAGACTTTGTAGCGGTTAAAATGGGAGATGTTACCAATGATGCAACTGCAAGCAATGCAAGCAGAACACAAAGCAGAACCAATGGCGTGTTGAACATCGAAGTGGATGAGAAGAGCGTAGTAGCTGGAGAAAGCTATAAAGTAAGCTTCAAGTCAAGCGATTTCAACAACATCAGCGGTTACCAGTTCACCTTGAAGTATGACAAGTCAAGCTTGATCTTCGAAGGAATTGAAGGAGGCGTGTTGAAAGCAACAGAAGCAAACTTTGGAACCAACAGATTAAACGAAGGAATCATCACAACGAGCTGGAACTCTAACAAGGGAGAAAGCTTCGGAAAAGATGCAGAATTGTTTACCTTGGTATTCAAAGCAACCAGAAATGGAAAAGTAAGCCAGATGTTTGCAATCACAAGTGATGTGACCAAAGCACAAGCTTACAATGCATCAGAAGAAGTGAAAGAGGTAAAAATGGGTGTACGCACCGACAGAGGAGTTGTGGAAGGTGGAGTATTTGAGTTGTATCAAAACGAGCCAAATCCATTCTCTAAAGAAACTGTAGTAAGATACCGTTTACCTGAAGCAAGTGCAGTAAAACTGACCGTATACGATGTTACTGGAAAAGTAGTAAGAGTATACGAGTTGAAAGGACAAAAAGGCTTGAACAGCTACCAGATCAGCAAAGGCGATTTGAATGCTACAGGACTATTGTACTATCAGTTGGATGCAACAAACCACACCGCAACAAAGAGGATGTTAGTAGTTGAGTAATCAACTGACTAAAGTCTTCATGAGACGATAAGACAAAGCAGGTGCCTCCTCTAGGAATAGAGGAGGTCTCCTGTCTAAGTAAAATCGGTTTTTGGGATGGCCTCTCATCAACTCTCTGCAAGGAGAGCGAAATGAGGGGCTTTTTTTATGGAATAATCCGATTAAAAATTTTCTCCTGGAATGGCAATCAGAATCCTTTTCCGACTGGTCTATAAAATGGGAAAGATGATCTAATCTTTTTAAAACTTACAGATAGACCCTCTCTGGATTTTATAGCCTACAGAGAAGGGAAAAGGTGCACATGAAGATGGAGTTGGCAAACTATTTTTAGGAAGCTGGCAATAAAGGTTTTGCCTTCAAATAAACTTTGAAAGAAAGAATTTGCAAACAAGCGTCTAAATAGAATATAGATTCCTAAACTGGTTAATACAGTTCGGTTAGCGAAAACAAATTCTCAGGTTAAGAGGAATTAGAATTACCAACCTAATATCCACGCAAAAATCAGAGGAGCAACAATAGTTGCATCACTTTCTACAATGAATTTAGGCGTATTGATGTCTAATTTTCCCCACGTTATTTTTTCGTTTGGAACAGCGCCCGAATAAGATCCGTAAGAAGTTGTGGAATCAGAAATTTGACAGAAATAGGACCAAAATGGCACATCATGCCATTCTAAATCCTGATACATCATGGGCACTACGCAAATAGGGAAATCCCCTGCAATTCCACCACCGATTTGAAAAAATCCCACTCCTTTTCCGGCAGAATTTTTCCTATACCAATCTGAAAGGTAAACCATGTATTCTATTCCACTTTTCATGGTACTGGCCTTGATTTCAGATTTGATCACGTAGGAAGCAAAAATATTCCCCATAGTGGAATCCTCCCAGCCCGGACAAACTATAGGCAGATTGCGCTCTGCAGCAGCAATCATCCAGGAATTTTTTGGATCAATTTCATAATATTGTTGAAGAATACCGCTGAGTAACATTTTGTACATGTACTCATGCGGAAAATATCGCTCACCATTGTTGTCGGCTTTTTTCCACAATTCAAAAATGTGTTTTTGCAACCTTCTAAAAGCTTCTTCTTCAGGAATACAAGTATCCGTTACTCTGTTGAGTCCTTTTTCAAGTAAGGCCCACTCCTCCTGCGGTGTGAGGTCTCTGTAATTTGGGATTCTTTTGTAATGACTGTGTGCCACAAGATTCATTAAGTCTTCCTCAAGATTTGCGCCCGTACAGGAGATGATATCCACCTTTCCCTGGCGAATCATCTCTGCAAGTGAAACGCCCAACTCAGCAGTGCTCATTGCGCCTGCAAGGGTCACCATCATTTTTCCACCCTCCATTAAATGTGTTTCGTATCCTTTAGCCGCGTCGACAAGCGCTGCGGCATTAAAATGTCTGTAATGATGTGATATAAATTGTGAAACAGGGCCCTTGTTCATTTTAAGATCTTTTTTTGTCAAATAAATACGCCAACATTTTGTAGTAAAGCTTTGCAGTTAGAAAATCAGGCGCAGGATTATGGGGATTTGGTGCTAATTCAACAATATCAAATCCAACTACCTCTTTTCTTTGAAATACCATTCGCAAATATTGTAGTACCTGATACCATTCCATACCACCTGGTTCAGGAGTTCCTGTACTCGGCATCAAGGAAGAATCAAATACATCTAAATCCAAAGTGATGTAAACCTTATCTGTCATTTTTTTTATTGACTCTTCCATCCAGTAGTCATTGTCCATTATGTTATGTGCAAAATATACTTTGGAAGGCTCCAAATATTTTTTTTCTTCAATATCCATACTGCGAATGCCCACCTGGATCAGATTGGTATCTCTCTGTGCTTCCGCAACTGCACAAGCATGATTGTATTTGCTCCCATGGTATTCCTGTCTTAAATCCGTATGCGCATCCAATTGCAGTACCGTAAGATTTTCATACTTTTCAGCATACGCCCTAAGGACGCCAATACTCACCGAATGTTCTCCACCAAAGAAGGTAAGAAACTTTTCTTTTTTTAATAATTCCTTGGTTTTTTTGTAAACCTTCTTAACCATTTGTTCAGGACTGTCATTTTTTACCTCTAATGGCTTTTCGAGAAATACTCCGTGTTTGTATGGCTCTGAGTTGGTTTCTATATCAAACAGTTCCATATTCTCTGATGCAAATAGAAAGGCTTTAAAGCCCTTATCAGCACCCTTACCCCAGGTACTCGTTCCATCATAAGGAATAGAAGTAAGGATTACCTCTGCTTTATCTGCTTTCGCGAATTTATCTGGAATGCCTGCATATGTTTTAGTGGCAAGCTTATAGGATTTATTCATATGTTGAAAACCGTTTTTAAAAAAAATAAGTTCTATTTGTAACCCAGAATCTTTAGCATATCTTTTGCAGTCTGCTCTTCACTGTAAACCCAATCTACCAGATTTCCATTTTCATCTCTATCCACCAACAAATGTTTTGGGGAAGGAATGAGGCAATGTTTTATACCTCCATAACCTGACAAGGCATCCTGATAGGCTCCTGTATGGAAAAAACCTAAATACAAAGGCTCTTTATCATCACGTTCGTATTGAGGTAAAAACAATTGTTGATTTTGAGCTTCCGTATTGTAATAATCTGAATTGTCGCAACTCAATCCTCCAATGTTCACTCTGCGGTATTCATTGTGCCACTTGTTCACTGGAAGGAGAATAAAGCGCTCAGCGATTCCCCAACTGTCCGGTAGTGTATTCATTAAAGAATTGTCCACCATGTACCAGATTTCAGAATCATTTTGTTGCTTTTGTTCCAACACCGAGAATATGGTAGCACCACTTTCACCTACAGTATATTTTCCAAATTCTGTATAGATATCCGGTTCTTCAATGTTTTCTTCCTCGCAGGCTTCCTTGAGAAGTTGCACGATTTGGTGGATCATGTACTTGTAATCAAATTCAAAACCAAGGGAATTTCTAATCGGAAGTCCACCGCCAATATTGATGGCCTGAAGAGAAGAAAAATTCTTTTTTAATTCAATGTATGTTTTAATGCCTTTCTTAAGTTCCCCCCAGTAGTAGGTTGTATCCTTAATCCCAGTGTCTACAAAAAAATGCAGCATGTTCAGTTCAAACTTTGAATGATTGGTGAACCTGTCTTTACAGAACTGTACGATTTCAGACGATCTGATACCTAATCTGGAAGTGTAAAATTCAAACATGGGTTCTTCTTCTGTAGCCACCCTGATGCCCATTTTAGTTTTCTTATGAACCATTTGTTCATAGGAATCAAATTCAAATTTGTTATCGATTACAGGAATCACGTTTTTGAATCCTGAGTTTATCAAATTTGCAATGTTGTGGAGGTATTGTTTGGTTTTAAAACCATTGTTTACAATGATTCTTTCTTTATCTATTTTTCCGTTTTTGTATAAATTCAGAATAAGGTCGATGTCAAAAGCAGAAGATGTTTCAAGCTGTACATCATGTTGCAGCACTTCTTCCAACACATAAGAGAAATGGCAGCATTTGGTGCAATAGCAATAAAAGTATTTGCCTTTATAGCCCACAGACTTCATGGACTTATTGAAGAAATTTTTGGCTTTCTTAATTTGGTCTCCTATTTTGGGGAGGTAGGTCATTTTGAATGGGGTGCCATATTTCTCAATGAGCATCATCAGCGGAATCCCATTAAAGATCAATTCATCTTTTTCCAAATCAAAGCCATCTTGCGGAAAGTAATAAGATTGATCTATGAGATCAAAGTATTTATTGTGTACCATTTAGTCGAATCGTAAAGTAGAGGCCAAAAATACTATTTATGGCGGTTAATCCGTGAAATTCTTGAACCTGTTTATAATAAATTATCGCCCTCCGGAAGAAGTTCTTAGAATACCGGTAGACCAAAGATTATTGTGGTGCTCCTGCATCTACCCAACAAGTAATTAATTTTATGGTGTTGACATCCAGTTTGTTGCCGCCCTTAGGCATCGGAGAGCAATTGCTGTTTTGATTGATGGCGCAAATAAGTTTTTCCCCAGAACTGGTTGCTACAGCCTTTGCGCCAGTATAATTTGAAAAATTAAAACCATTTGCAGGCGTGGTACCTGAATGACAACCCGCCAGAGCACAAGAGGCATCCAGAACAGACTTTACAGTAGTGCTGTAAGTGGCCACAACTCCTGCACAATCGTTTGAACTGCCTGTGTCATCAGAACAAGAAGAATAGGTCAACATCAAACCTGCAATCAATACTAGTCCGCTTAATTTCATTTTTATTATTCGTTAGTGATTAAATTAATACTGCCCAAAAATAGCTAATTATGAAAAATATCATGCCTAGAATTCAAATTTAGGGATGTAATTGCTAGTTTTTGTATGTTTACTGACCAATTTCAGACACAAAACGGAAGGATAATGTTAAAAGGTATATTCAGAAGAAAAAAAATAAGTCAAATCGGAGACGAAAGTTTGCATGACGACCACATGCATAAAGTTCTTTCCGTAAGGGATCTCACTGCATTAGGAATTGCAGCCATAGTGGGCGCAGGAATTTTTAGCACGATTGGTACAGCAGCTGCGGAAGGTGGGCCGGGTGTAGTCTTTCTGTTTTTGTTTACTGCGGTGGCCTGTGGTTTTGCAGCATTTTGTTACGCAGAATTTGCCAGCATGATTCCGGTGTCTGGGAGCGCCTACACTTATTCCTATGTTGCTTTTGGAGAAATTTTCGCCTGGATTATTGGTTGGGCATTGATCATGGAATATGCCATTGGAAACATTACAGTGGCGATTTCATGGAGTGATTACTTCTGTGGATTTCTTTCCGGCTTGGGCATTCATCTACCCCAATGGATGCAGATGGATTACTTCACTGCACATAACGGATATTTTGAAGCAGAAGGTCTGATGAAGGCCGGCACCCCATTGGAAAATTTGGGCATGAATGTCCAAAATGCTTATCAGGCTTATCTTTCGGCACCAGTATTGGGTGGATTTCATTTTGTCGCAGATCTTCCCGCATTGCTGATCATTTTTATCATTACATGGTTGGTATACATAGGGATTAAAGAATCCCGCAATGCCAGTAACATAATGGTGGTGATAAAAATACTCATCGTTATTGCGGTCATTATTGTAGGAGCATTTTATGTTAATCCGCAGAATTGGGATCCATTTATGCCAAATGGAATTGGAGGGGTTCTTAAAGGAGTGTCTGCTGTGTTTTTTGCCTACATCGGATTTGATGCCATTTCGACTACCGCAGAAGAGTGTAAGAATCCTCAGCGAGACCTACCAAGAAGTATGATGTATGCCATAATCATTTGTACCATCTTGTATGTCCTGATTGCCTTGGTGCTGACCGGAATGGTAAAGTATTCTGAACTTGCAGTGGGCGATCCATTGGCTTTTGTATTTGCAAAATTGCACCTTGATTGGATGAGTGGAATTATTGCAGTGAGTGCGATCATTGCCATGGCATCCGTATTGTTGGTATTTCAGCTTGGACAACCACGGATCTGGATGTCTATGAGTCGGGATGGATTATTACCACCGGCATTCAGCAAAATTCATCCACGATACAAGACACCTTCATTTTCTACCATCGTTGTCGGTTTTATAACAGCAGTGCCGGCCTTATTTTTTAATCTAACCACCGTCACAGATTTATGCTCCATCGGAACGCTTTTTGCTTTTGTTTTGGTTTGCGGTGGAGTTTTGATGATTCATGGACGCAAGGACTTGCCTCCGGCGAAATTTAAAACGCCATATATCAACTCTAAATGGATCTTGCCAGCCGCCATAATTTTGATGGTTGTTTTTTTGTATCGCAATCATCATGATGATCTAAGTTCATTCATCCGCAATGAACCACAAGCAATTGAGGCTACGGATATTTTATTGGGTATGGACAGTACACAAGTGGATATGCTTCGGAACCATGTGATGTATTATCATCCAAAAGATTATACCGCTGCGGGTTCTGATTTGGTTTCATATTTGAAAGCATTGGAACCGGAGGAGTACATCAAACTGATGAAGCAAGTTGCGTTTCCAGTGCACATGATTTATGAATCCCGGTGGGAGAGATTTATGCACAACATTCCCATGTGGATTTTTACCCTTATTCTGATCATCATGACTGTCTTATCATTTATGAAAAACCTTTCTCTTATACCTGTTTTGGGTATGTTGAGTTGTTTGTATATGATGGCACAGATTCCTGTCAAAAACTGGATAGGATTTGCAAGTTGGTTGGTGTTGGGTTTATTTATTTACTTTTTATACAGTAGAAAACACAGCAGATTGATTTGAACATCAAAAGAAGTATAATTTTCTGGCAAAAATTTGCTTAGATAGATTTAAGATCGATACAACCAGTTTATTTACTTACCAATATTTTGTGGGTAAGTGTAGTTCCATTGTCACTCATTATTTTTACAAGATACAATCCATTGTGCTCAAATCTAATCTCATGCTGAATACGACCATCCGAAAGATTTATAAGTTGGCGATTGGTTAACAGGCCACCTGCATCATAGATATCCATTGTGCAATTCGAAGCACCTTCCATTTTACCTACCAGCGAAACATTTTCTGTAGTTGGATTGGGAAAGCATAAAATGTAATTGGCTTCGGACGCATGTTCATGATTTTGATTGATGTCGGAAAAATCAATTTTAATTGGACGCACTTTGGAATTATTATCCATCGCAAAATTGCTGATTGATTGGTAGTCGTCCCTTATGGCATCACTGAGTTTAAAATCATTCTTTGCAGTGCAACCCAAACTTAGTCTTGGAGCAATATTTCCAATTTTTGGATTGTAAATATTTACCCATACTATTTTTGTATCCCCGATGGATTTATGATAATCTCGGGACCTCAAGTTCAAATTTGAATAAATGGTATCCAAAATCAGTAAGGAAGAGTCGTAGGAAATATTAAACTGTATTCCGCTGTACAGCATCGAATCAGACATCACAAATTCAATATTATAATGCTGGCCGGATTGACAATTAATATTTTTTGTACTTAGAAATAGTTTTTCACCATTTATTTCCCGAACAGGGTTTTGTTGGAAGGCTTTATGTCCAACTTCCTCCCTGTAAAGGACCCCAACCGTACTTAGAACCACCCCAAAGGTATCAGGTTGTGAATGGTTAAATTGGATAGAATTTCCAATTATATTTCCGGATTTATCGATAAACAGGCCTTTAAATTGCCCCACACAGCTGTCATTTAAAAGATTTCCACGTGCGAATTCATATTGCTGAACAATGTCTATAACATTTATTTCTCCATTGCAATCAGAGTCTGCAAAAGCAAAATTATATGGTTGATTGAATTTGGATTTGCCAAGAATGATTGATTGGGTCTCAAATCTTTCACTGCCGCTTGTATATATATTACCTATACTATCTTTTGGAAAATCTATTGCAAGGTTGATAATTTTTTCATTGGAGCGAAGGTAGAAATTAATATAAGGATTTGGATATTTTTTTATATTGGAAATAGTCTGATTTCCTGCATCAGTTGTCATTATAATTCTTACCTTTTCAAAATCCTCATCATTCAGAGTAGAAAATAATTTTACCGGTATTTTGAGGTCAATTAGAAATGGCATTTGTATTCTTTGATATTTACAATTTGCAACGGATAAATTTCCTGCATCATCCTTTCCATAGATGGATATTTCTCCAAAGCTTGAGTCAACTCCATAGAAATCACTAAAGGTGCGGAGAATTCTAAGCTTCCCTTCCGGATCAAAGCTTAAGTTTGCCTTAGAACAATGGTCAAAGGCTGCAGCTAAAAAGCTTGAAGGATAGACATCTGCATCATAATCTGACAAATAAACTATAGGTTGTTCTGCGCATTTTAAAGTAGGAGGAATTGAATCCCCAAGGCAATGAAATAAAGGGATATACCTTACATGGGTAATGCATTCAGATTGATTTTTTGATTGATCATTGCTATAAACATTCAGTTGTTCTGTTGTACCGGCTTTATTTTTTGGGATGTCAATAGAAGACAGAATAGTTTTTTCTGCAAAAGACAGTACAGGATTGGAATCACAATTGTCAGACAATAAATTTATAAAGTCACCGGGTTGCATACTGTCATTTTTGCCCAGTAAATAGATATCTATTGATTCCTTGCATTGAAGAAATGGTGCTGAATGATCGTTGTTGCAGTCCGGAATGGAGGATTGAATGTTTGTCTTGAACGTACAGTATCGTTGATTTCCAGAATTGTCTGTAGCATATAAATTAAAGATACTATTGGTATTAAATTTGCCGACTACCACCTTATCGCTCGTACCATTTGGTGAAAATGATGTAAAAATTTGAGAACAATTGTCCGAAGTTTCTACTAATACTTCATTTATAGTTATTTCTTTATAGGAATTTTCACCCATCTCAACTGTAATTTCTTTTTTGCACTTTATAAATGGAGCAACAGAATCCAGCGCGCAAGGATCAACGACATTGATATAAGCTACATTAGTCAAACAAGAGCTGATGTTTCCGGCTTCGTCTCTGCAAAATACTTTTATTAATTCATCCTTATTTATAAATGTTTGATCTCTAATCAGCGTGTCACTGATTTGGAGGGAATCAAAGGAGAAATTTACACTGCCACAATTCTCCCAATATTCCGGAAGGACCAAATCCTTTGCAAGAATTTTAACAGAAATGTCTATCACAAATTGAGCATATTTTTTGCAATTGACTATGGGTGGTATCTTGTCATTTGCACAATCCGGAGAAATTACATGCAGCAATGTATTAGATACAGCTCTGTTTCCGGTTTTGTCAAAAGCATAAATTTGTATATATTCTTTTTTTCCTATGTTGGCGTAGTGGATTGGATAAAATTTTGAGATAATGGGTTTTATAAAATAGGATCTTGGGGAAGAGTCACAATCATCATCAAGAGATTTGATGAGATCTGCAGTAGTCAGGTATGGTTGAGATGGATTCATGATCCACTCCAAGTTCTGAAAAAGATCCAATTTAGGCGGAATAGTATCTTTGAGGCATGGTTGGCTAAATAATGGTGAGCTCATAGACAATAAATAGAGAAGCACCATCATATTCGAGAAACTCAAAATTTTACAAAATCCTGAAATCGTTGACTCAAAAAAGCTGTTCAGCTGGATAGTTAATCTATAGATAATTTTACTCATGGGGAGATAAGTTTAACAGCGAATATACAACAAAAAATTTAATTTTTCAACACTATAAGAGTTAATGATGAAATTGAGTGTTATATGTTTTATTTTATTTGATGAATTCAACATGTTATTGACTGTGAAATTTGTACTTTCTTCTAAAAGAATAACACCATCACCATGAATCTTCGGCTGAAGATATTTGCATAACAAAAAATCTTGTTGTTGGTATCAATTGGATTTACAAACCTGTGATCAGGATTATTTTAGGTGAGCCATTTAAGGTGTCGGATGCAATAGGTAAAAGCCTTTTCTAATTCTCCTCCAATTTCTATTATTACCCTTGGTTGGATATATTGTAGAAAATTTAATATGAGTTTCTCCATTTTAGAGAAATATCGAATATTTTATTCAAACATCTTTGTCAGACATTATTGGAAAAACTAAACAAATTCATCACATTAAAACTAAATTTATGAACGTTAAATTTAATTCACTCGGAATGTCATGGTTGATATTAATTTTCACCCTAACACAATCAATAGCCCAGGACAAAGTTGCTTTTAAAGATCCATCACCCAATACTCTTTCCATTGACCTTGCCAGTTGGTTTTCCAACATCCATAAATTCTCCAAATTGGCTCGTGTTCCCGGACATTCGATCCAGCAAGGTAAGAAATTGGAGCTAGTATATGATCATAAAATGACTTTGCGCTCTTCTTTCAGTTTTCGTTTGATGTTGGATTACAACCAAAGTTCAACTTATTTCAAACAACAGAATCCGATCTTTATAAATGACACGGTTAATGAAGCAGATTACTATTTCTTTCTCCTTAGCATAAGTCAAGGCAAAGCGCCCAGCGCGTCCGATTACTACAAGGAAAGTTATTATCCTGATGGTGGCTATGAAATTGGCGCTCGTTATAAGAATTTGCTGTATCAGCAAGCTTTGTCTTTATTTTGGTCTTGCGGAATTAATTTGGGAGCGATCAATTATTTGAAAAGCGAAGAACGTTTTATAGGAAATATATCAACCATTAAATATATGGTTGAAAACAGTGGTTTTCCCTGGTGGAATTCAATAGAAAGGGAATATGCCATTCATGGTAAGGTGGTAAATTATGGAAAGAAAATGAAGGCAAATTATTCTACATTTAGTGTAGGTTTTGGAGTGGGCTATAAGATCCCTAAGTCTAAGGTATCCTTGGGTTATGAAATGGATTTAAATCGAAGGATTACAGTTTCACCTTTGTCAAAAGGAGATTTAAACAAAGTCTGGACCAATCATTCAGTGCTGCTTTCTTATAGTTTTTGATTTGGAAAGAAATTTTAAAGCTGAGATTTGATAATCTTTTTAAATAACTAAATGGGGTGTTGTAAATATGAAAAACAAAAGTTTATTAATGTTCTTCAGAAAAATGGAATCTCATTATTTCATCCAGGACATTTTCCCAGCCATTCCATTCTCCTTCAAAATCAAAGCTGCTGTTGTGCCACAAGAGTTGAAAAGTGCCACCAAAGTGTTTACAGTTCTGATAAAGTAAAATCATGTCTTCGATTGCTTCCTGAGGACGGAGTTTCATATAGTTGAGATAAGTTCTGTCCATAGCTATCAAAGGATGAATTCTTAAATTACTGACTTCATCTTTAATTAGATCATACCATAGGAAACTGTGACAAGTCCCGGCTCGGAATCCTGTTTGATCTGAGAACCCCATGGTGTAGTCTTCATTAATTCCGGCACCAATGAGCATGCGATAAGTTTCCGGAAGGGTGAGCTTGAGATAGTGTTGTCTGCTGCGGGTAATTTTTTCACCGCCCACTTTTTCAAGTATTTTCTTTTCATTAGAAAGTTCCGTTTGATTGGTAGAGGCTGAATAGGATGGATGAATACCAATCAGGGCCTTTGCCTTAATTTTTTCAATCAGCTTTTGAATGGGCCTTGTCCGTATATCCAGGTGTGTATCAAATTTACTCGTTCCACCACAAAGGAAAAAGAAGAATAAAGAATCTTTTGGCAAGTCAAAATTTAGTATTTGATCGTAGCTGTCAAATGGATCAATTTTTTTTTGTGATAAAATCGAAAATCTGTTTGCCAATTCATCCCATTCAAAAGTCAGGAAATCCATTAATAAAGCTCCAAGATTTTTCCAGACCGGTTTATGGATGAATTTATAAGCCTGATCAACATCTACCGTCAATTTAAAAGTTTGCTTTTGCGGAATTCTTTGAAAATCTTTTCCAAATAATTTATGGAGGCTTTTGACCAATTCACCCACCCAATGATCTACTATGGGAAGTTTTAGAATTCCAGCCAGGTGAGCGGCAGAATTACTGGCCTCAAATCTCCCATGTTCATCAGTTTTAATGGGACCATATTCTTCTGTTCTGGAAAGCATCCAGAATATAGCTGCGAAAATATCAAAACCAAAAAGATCTTTGTGTTTCGCAGGAAAGATATAGGGCATCGGAAAACTTTTTACCAATTTAGATTTTGGCATAGCAGCACCATCTTCCAAATAGCCACAACTGGCTATAAACACGCCTTCGGTGGGAGGAAGGGAAGAATAGATCAGCAGGGGTTCACCAGGGATAGAGATTATAGGTATCTGGACATTGTATAATCTAAGACCTTTATATTGGCTATTGATAAAATCAAGAACATAATTCAACCTCCTGGAGGGTCGTTCTGTTAATATGGGGATGTCTGTCATAATTAGGGTAAAAATAAACATTTCAAATTGAGTAAAAACCTTATTTTGTTGCTTGATATGAGCAGGTCAGGGTTAAATCTATGTCTGTTTTGCGTTTTTATGATGTGTGTAGATGCACATGGTCAGGGGACAGTTGTGCAAAAATCTGTACGGAAAGGGGTTATTTACAATAAAGAAAGGTCCGTAGACTTCGCCATTCAGACCAATGGTTTTTTTGTTGGGTATAATTCCGGTAAGCTCAGGACATATTATCTCACAAATTATTTTCATCTGGATTTTGGTCTCCTGGAGCATCCCAGAGAAGTGAAGTTGAATAAAAATTTTAACCAGGGAGGAGGTTTTTTTAGCAGTTTTACCTATGGTAAGCGAAATTCTTTGTGGAATTTTAGAGCCGGAAGAGGCTTTGTGCGTTATTTTTCAGAAAAGGACAGGAAAAAAGGCGTTGCCTTGGGTGTGAGACTGGAAGGAGGTGTACTTATGGGGATATTAAAACCTTATTACCTAAGGGTTATAAAGAATCAGGATGGAATCCTTTATATTGAAAACATTAAATATTCAGAGGCCACCAGGGATGTTTTTCTGGACTTGAATTCTATAGTAGGTGCCTCTTCGTTTGGGGTAGGGTTGACTGAATTAAGTTTTGCTCCCGGTGCTTATGGCAGAATGGGTATAATGATAGATCCCGGCGCTTTTGAAAAGTATGTCAGAGCTCTGAATTTTGGACTTCAATTAGACCTTTATCCCAAAAGAGTGCCTATAATGGCCTCCCGAGAGAATCCTTTTGCCTACCTGAACTTTTACTTAAATTTGCAGTTTGGAAGCAGGAAGTAGTTTGTTTTGGGAGTCAATATTCTCCTCAATTTAGCTTTACATTTTGCCTTCTTTCTCAAGTTTCATTGCAACCCTTTTTTACCAGATGATAGATTTACCTTTAGTGTCCAAACCAGAGCCCAGACCCAGAAAACCTGAATGGTTGAGGGTGAAATTGCCCATTGGTGAAGAATACCGTAAGGTGAGACAATTGGTGGATGAATACAAATTACACACGATTTGTCAGAGCGGTAATTGTCCAAATATGGGAGAATGTTGGGGGGCTGGGACGGCAACTTTTATGATACTGGGAGATGTGTGCACCAGATCTTGCAGTTTCTGTGCAGTCAAAACGGGCAAACCAAAAGAATACGATACCGATGAGCCGCTTAGAGTTGCCGAAGCAATCCGTTTAATGGGTGTTAAGCATGCTGTTCTTACTTCAGTCAACAGAGATGAGTTGCCGGACAGAGGCGCGGAAATTTGGCATCAGACTATTACAAGCATTAAGTTCCTCTGCCCATCTACCACGATAGAAAGCCTGATCCCTGATGTGAAGGCCAATTGGCAGGCACTTGAGCGGATGATCAGTGCAGGTCAGGAGGTTGTCTCCCACAATATGGAAACTGTTGAAAGGCTGTATAGGCTGGTTCGGCCACAGGCAAAGTATGCCCGTAGTTTGGAACAAATTAAGCGAACAAAGGAATATGGGAAGCGCACGAAGACAGGTATTATGCTGGGACTTGGGGAAACAAAAGATGAATTGTCCCTGGCAATGGACGATTTGCTTAACCATGGGTGCGAGATTTTAACTTTAGGACAATATCTCCAGCCTACCAAAATGCATTTGGAAGTGGCGGAATTTATTCATCCCGACACTTTTGCGGAATACAGAGAAATGGGCATGAATAAAGGATTTCTGTATGTTGAAAGCGGTCCATTGGTCAGATCCTCTTATCATGCCGAGCGGCATTTGCTTTAAGAATGACTTAGGATTTGAGATCTTTTGGTTATTTTGTGCCCCTTTAATAAATAAAATCAGGTAATACCCTGATGTTTTTTCGAAAAAAAAGCAATCATTTTGCAAATGTTTAGGAATTCCAAAAATTTGAATGATATGAGGATGGTCATATTTGGGCTTATCTTTTTCTTTTTTTCATTTAATCAGGGCCTGATGGCACAGATTTATACCGTCAACAGTGCCAATGATGTAGACGATGGCGTTTGTAATGCAGTGCATTGCAGTTTAAGAGAAGCCGTAAATGCGGCCGAAGCTGATGGCTTGCCCAGTACGATACAGTTTAACATTCCAGGCGCGGGGCCCCATGTGATAAACCCTTCAGGCCCATTCCCAACCATCAATCAAGGGCAGACCAGGATTATCGGAGAATCACAACCCGGTGGATTAGGATCAGTGGTGATTAATTTTAACAACCGTGATTTTCTTGGGAATACCTTTTGGAAAATTTTAGGGGATACGTTCAGTGTCAGCGGTATATTTTTCAACCGTTTCAACTTTGTATCTCCAAATGACCATGTTTTTGAATTTGGAGATGCAACGAATGCCTCCGATAATTCTGTAATTTATAATTGCGCTTTCAGTGAGGATCAGCCTGTAGCTCCGGTATTTAATCCTACCTATATTCAGGTGAATCGGGGAATGGATATCATTCTAAGGAAAAATATCTTTGGTGCTGATTTTGGGGGAAACATCAAGCAGACGAACGGGTCCATTAGACTTATGGGTACATTAGGCTTAAGTCCGGTAAACATTGATTCCAATTTTTTTGTGAATACCAGAACTTGTATCGATGTACAGAGTGGAAATTGTACCATAAACCGGAACGTTTTTGGGGGTCTTGATACTATTCAGGGAATTCCATTTTTGAATCCATCCAATGCGATTACTTTGAGTGGGGGCGGAGTTTATAATGTGCATACGAATTGGTTTTTTGGACAACAGGTATTTAGTATTCAGGCTAATTCCGTCAGCAGACCGCTTACCATTAGATCCAACAGGTTCAACGGAGGAGTTTTGGATGTTGAGTTGAATGGCACCAGTAATACCGATCTCAATATACAGAACAATACAGGTAGATCAGGAACAGATTTCATCACGGTCAATACCATGGGTACTTATAACCTTCGAATTGAAGGAAACAACATCAATCAGTATAGTAATTTTTATACCAACAATCTTGAGCCCCTGATCAATTTGGCAAGGCATGCAAGCAACCGAATGACCTGTATTTCCGGACAGGTGGTTTTTCTAAACAATGCACGTGCACCTAAGCCTCCTGTACCTACCATAACACAAGTCAACAGAAATCAAATCCAGGGAACAGGAAGACCAAATGATTCTATTGCTGTCTATGCCAATCCAACTAATGTTTGCCCGGGACTTAATTGTCAGGGAGGGTTTGAATTGGGTAGGACAGTTGCTAATGGTGCAGGTAATTGGACTTTGAATGTAGCATATCCTAATAGACACACTATTTCTGCGTATCAATATTTGAGTAATCCGGCAGCAACATCCAATGTTTATTCAGAATTTTCACCTTGCTATGTTTGCCCCGGAAGTGTACGGACTTTATTCACTGCCACCATTTGCGCAAATCAAACGGTCAGTTTCAGAAATAAAATTTACAGCGCTGCGAACCCCAAAGATTCCTTTAATGTCAACGGAGATGGGGTAAGTATTTGTGATTCTGTATTTATTGTTGATGTGAAAGTAGGAAGTGGATCCAGAGAGCTAAGACAATTAAATATTTGTTTTGACGACACGCTGAATGTCGGGGGTAAGCTTATCCATAAATTCAATCCAATGGACTCCCTTAATTTAAAAACTTCAGCCGGCTGTGACAGTGTCATTGTATTGATTGGAACAGAAAGAGGCTTGTCCAATTTTTCCAGGACCATTTGTTCCAATGACAAAATTACAGTTGGGGGAGAAGTTTTTGATCAGAACAGAACACAAGGAGTGGTGGTCATTCCGGGCGGTTCCGTCTTTGGCTGCGACAGTATCATTAATGTAAACATTACCATAAAGAATTTTGCAGAATTTAATTTAGATACTGCCATTTGTTTAGGTCAAAGTATTGTATTGAATGGCGAAATATTTGATGAGAATAAAACCATGTCCCGTCAAACATTGACCGGGCAATCTTCTACGGGCTGTGACAGTGTGATCAATGTGAAAGTATTAATTGCAGATCCGAACAGTACGTTTTCAACAACTATTTGTCCGGGAGACAGTGTATTGGTTGGAGGTGGACAAGGGATGTATTTCAGTGATCGCAAACCGTCCGGAAAATTGGTATTGCCTAACGGATCTTATTTAAAATGCGACAGCATCATCAATGTAAGTTTGACCGTTCTTCCAAATGGAATGGGGACTTATAAGGCAGAGATCTGCAGAACAGATACCATCACACTACATGGCCAGAAATTTTCATCAGGCAGGACTCAGGGAACTATTTTGTTGGCTAACTCTTCTGCTAATTTATGTGACTCTGTAGTGCAGGTTGAACTTACCGTGCTACCGGATGCATTGGGCACATTAGATACTTCAGCATGCATCAATGATTCTGTAGTTTTGTTTGGACAAGTGTTTAACATTGGAAGACCAAACGGAACCATAAAAGTGTCTAAATTTTCACATCGGCTTTGTGACAGTTTTATCATGGTGAGAGTAAATTTCATACCTGAAAAGCAAGGAAATTTTACCACCACTATTTGTGCAAAAGACAGCATCAAAGTAGGTAACCAATTTTTTTCTGCGACTCGTCCAAATGGGACAGTGGTCATTGACAGACCTTCTTCTTTAGGATGTGATTCTGTGGTGACTGTGAGTATAAATATTGCACCCGCCATCGTTGCAAATTTTATCACGGAAGACCTGAAATGTAATGTTGCGAATACGGGTGTCTTGCGGATATCTACCATAGGTACAGGAATTGGGCCATACATGGTTTCTGTGGACAACAAACCACCTGTTAACTTTACTCCTGATTTGGAGGTGAAGAATCTTGCATTGGGCGCACATACCTTAAGGGTAATAGATCCTTTTGGATGTGATGTAATCAATAATTTTACCATTAATCCATCGGCAGTGTTGGCGCTCAACCTTCCCGCGGATACTACTATTTTTAGAGGAAATCAAGTCAATATTGTTGCCAATGCAAGTTTTGTGCCTGCAAAAATTACCTGGGATCCCGTTGACTTTTTGTCTTGCACCAATTGTTTGAATCCGGTTTCCGCACCGGATAATACCATCAGTTATATGTTGACTCTTGAGGATGCAAATGGATGTGTGATAAAAGACAACATGACCATCACTGTCAAAGTTGAAGAATCAGATGTATATATTCCGAATGTATTTAGTCCTAATGGAGATGGGCTAAATGATTTTTTTGAAGTAGTCTTTCGTTTTCCTGATCGAAGCAAGATTAATATCTTGAGAATTTATGACCGCTGGGGTGCTTTGCTTTTTGAACGAACCGGAGCGAATATTGGTGAGCCGGTTAGATGGGATGGAAGATTTCAAGGCAGGGATTTGAATCCGGGTGTTTATGTCTATGCTTTGCAGTATGAAGCCCAGGATGAAGAACCCAAATGGAGAAAAGGAGATATCAACATTGTGCGGTAGTTGTTGAGAATTTGAATTCTGTAAAGGAATAAAAATTTTTTTTATTTGGCTTTGCCGATTATCGTGCAATTGCTTTTTATTGAAATTTTCAAGAATCAAAATCGATGATAAATATACTGCTTGGATATTGATTCATTACAGAGCATGTTTAAGTTCAATAACTAATTAAAAGATAAGACGGATTAATTAGACAACATGGAGTTGAGATTTATTAATTCAAAAAGGTTCAAATTCACAGTTAAAGGGACCCTACTGAATCTGTTACTTATACATTTTTTCGGAAACCAATTATTTGCACAAAGTGAAATCCAGATAGGCATTAATGGTCTGACCTGTTCGCTGTGTTGTAAGACCGTTGAAGAAAGTATGCGTCGTCTCCATTTTGTGAAAGATGTAAGGATGGATTTAATCAATACAGTTGCTGCGGTCCGTATTACAGATTCGGTCAGTGATTTGGATAAGTTGGTGAAAGCAGTAATAAATGCAGGATTTTCAGTAAGGATGGTAAGGGGAAATTTGATGGGAAGAAATTGGAAAATGTTAGAGGAAATTCAAATTTCATTAGGGAGTCTTACATTTAAAGTGTTGAATTCAGAAGCGTACAAGCCTGCAACACAAATGCACATTCAGTATATCTCAAAGAAATATCTACCTTCTAAAGATTGGAAGAGCATTTCGAGAACATATCCGGATAAAAAAATGCAGACTGCTGGACATTATATTTTGATTTTATGATTTTCAGAACAAATCTGGTCGCAGGATTTATTTTATTTTTTACGTTGGTGCAGGGACAAGAGTTATTTCCACTGGCAGAATCAGCCAATACTGTCCCAAAGGGTGTAATAGGATTACGTGGATTTGCCGAGGCAAATTATGAGATTAAAACAGTGCGTGCATGGACCGGTTTTAAATTGATGTACGGTCTGACATCCAATTTCAGCATTGCCTTGACAGGAAGTATTTCCAATCACCATGCAAAAAAATTACCACCGGATCTGATAGGGCACAGGCATACCGGAAGTTCAGGTACCTATTATTTTACGAATTTTCCGCAACGTGGAGTCACCTATCCTTTTAGTTGGAACGGTTTTCATGCACTTGCAAAATATAGAATTTTTAATTTGGATGGGAAAAACAGGCACCTGAGGTGTGCGCTTATAGGAGAGTGGTCAAATGTAAAGCAAGCACACGACGAAGCCGAACCAAATCTGATGGATGACAATAGTGGAGTTGGTGCCGGAATAGTATTAAGTGTGTTGGAAAAAAGATTTGCTTTGAGTTTAACTGCCGGAGGGATTTTTCCGGTGGCCTATTCAGAATCAGAACCTGATCCGGTCAACGGACAAGAAATTCAACGTAAACTCATTTATGGAAATGCAATTTACTATCATTTATCATTTGGTTATTTGCTGCAAGGAAACAAGATGAATACCTATGAAGAGACCAATACAAACCTATATGTGGAATTCCTTGGAAAGCAATATCAAAGTGCCCAATTCTTATATAATAACCGAGAATTGGAAAATAAAAATCCCGCATTTAATAGAGGGCATTATTTAGAAATTTATCCCGGAATTCAAAGAATTTTTAATTCAAATCTGCGGGTGGATGTTTCACTTGGATTCTCCCTTTTGGGAAAATCATACGTACATTTTTATCCTTTATACAGAATCGGGATTCAGAAATATTTTTTTCTGAAATAGAAATATTGTTATTATTCGGAGAATTATTTTTCTCAAATGCTTCACCACTCCTTGGGTCTGAAGTCATCTTTGTTTACGAGAATGGCAGAATCGCCGGTTGCTTTGATTACAAATAAACCCTGACGTTCTGAGAAAAGAGGGCTTTCTTCATCGGCGGTCAGAAAAGCAACTGCGCCGTATAGTTTAAAGTCCTTGTATTCTTCCAGCCAATCTCTGACTTGACTGAGTTCGTCCAGGAAATCTTTAACGGCCTGCACGTTTAGGGTGGATTTAACTTCTACGATGACAATTTCGGAACCATTTTTTGCAATGATGTCAAACTCAAACTGGCGACCGTTGTGTTCTCCTTTTCTTCTTTGGGTAGTGTCGTGTACATCGATTCCTTTGGATCGGAGAATGCTGATCAGATTACCGTTGACCAGACTCTCCACAAACTTACCCCATTGACTTTCGAAGAGGTGAATGGTTTTATTGATTTTGCGGTCAGTTTCCCGAAACTTTCGATCCGTTTCCTTAAAAAGTTTTTCAGTTTCTTTTTGACTGATGACCAACTCCTTGATGAGCTGTTGTAATTCCTGAATAGTTACTTGTGGTTCCATAATAGTTATTTTAGAACAAAAATATCAAAAAGTCAGTTCCGACGGCAGTACTAATTGAATAAAACTATTTGTTTAATGAAGTTAAATAGTTCTAGTAAATTCACGAACTACTCTAAATGTCAACTTAAATTTTAACAATGGAAAGATTACCATTCCTTGGGTCTGAAGTCATCTTTGTTTACGAGAATGGCAGAATCACCGGTTGATTTGATCACAAATAAACCCTGACGCTCTGAGAAAAGAGGGCTTTCTTCATCGGCGGTCAGAAAAGCAACTGCGCCGTAAAGTTTAAAGTCCTTGTATTCTTCCAGCCAATTTCTTACCTGACTGAGTTCGTCCAGAAAATCTTTAACGGCCTGCACGTTTAAGGTGGATTTAACTTCTACGATGACAATTTCGGAATCATTTTTTGCAATGATGTCAAACTCAAACTGGCGACCGTTGTGTTCTCCTTTTCTTCTTTGGGTAGTGTCGTGTACATCGATTCCTTTGGATCGGAGAATGCTGATCAGATTACCGTTGACCAGACTCTCCACAAACTTACCCCATTGACTTTCGAAGAGATGAATGGTTTTATTGATTTTCCGATCGGTCTCTTTAAATTGCCTGTCGGTCTCCTGGAATTTCCGATCGGTTTCTTTAAATTGCCTGTCGGTCTCCTGAAACTTTCGATCCGTTTCCTTAAAAAGTTTTTCAGTTTCTTTCTGACTGATGACCAACTCCTTGATGAGCTGTTGTAATTCTTGAATAGTTACTTGTGGTTCCATAATAGTTATTTGAAAACAAAAATAATAATAATGAGGTTCCATAGCTACAATGAATGGTTACAAAATTTCTGTGGTCAAGCCATAAATTTGGGGAGAAACTAGTTTGTAGGATTCTGATATTCATTAAAGTTGTCCAATATTCCATCCTTTTGTTATTGTTCTTTTTTGTCTCTTAAGTAACTACATTTCAACTATCTGTAAACCAAGGTTTTTAGCTTGTCGTTTTAACTTCTTAATTTGATTTTCTTTAAACCCATCCATATATTTTTCGATTGGTATTGGGTTAAATTTAACCCTTTCTTTTATCATTTTATAAAAAATAGCCGCAATTTTTCTTGCAGTCGCAACAATTGCTTTTGGCGCCCCATTTTTTGCTTTTATACGATTATAAAACATCGCTAACCAATTTTTGCTACGCTGTATGGCAAACGCCGCCATTCTAAATATTTGACCTGCGTGGTTTTTCTTTTTTGGAATCCGGCTACTTAATACCTTCCCTCCTGATATTTTATTATTCGGGGCTAAGTTTAACCATGATGTAAAGTGTTTTACCGTTGGCCATTTACTCATATCTAATCCGACTTCGCTTATAATTTCTATAGCATTTGTTTCCGTAATCCCAAAAATTTCTGCTAAATCCGTCCCCGTTAGTTCGTACAACATTTCCTTTCCGTTAAAATTCAAATTATTTTTATTACTCTTTTCTTTTTTTTGGGGCTCCACAAATGTATCTACTCCGGATTTTTCACGAAGATGCTCTTCTATTTTAGCATCGCATTCCTTTAGCTTAGCATGATAGAATTGATATATTGAATAACTTTGCTCTAGTTCAAAAACGTGTTCTTCTTTCCAAACCCCCGTTAAGGATTTTATAATACCCTCTTTTTTATGAGCTCTAATTCTACTATCGCAACAAGATGCTAATATCTCTGCGTTTCGTTCACCAGCTATGATGGATTTTATGATCTCTTGTCCAGATTTACCTGTAATATCCGCAATAACATGTTGTATTTTAATATTCATTTGTTCTAAAGCTTTATGCATCATGCGAATATGTGTAGCTGACATTTCAATTAAATTTTTTCGATGACGCATATATGCTCTTAATTTACGAGTAAACTTATCGGGTTGAAAACTTGCAGATAATAATCCGCAACTGTGTAATTGACGTATCCAATCAGCATCGCTAACATCTGTTTTCTTTCCTCTTACATTTTTTACATGTTTAGCTGTAACTAATACAACATCAAAACCCGCATCTTCTAATACTAAAAATAAACTTACCCAGTAAATACCGGTAGCCTCCATAGCAACTGTATCTACTTTGCATTCTTTTAAAAACACAACTAGGGCGTGTAAGTCTTCAGTAAAGGCGCCAAAGGCTCTTATTGGTTTTTCAGTGGATTCAGGATTAACTGCTACATAATGTTCTTTGCTTGATATATCTATACCTGCCGCGTTAGGATAAATAATCGGAAATGCTTTTGTTTTTTTTTTCTTTCATTTTCTTAAAATTTTAAAGTGAATAAAACGAAAGCAGTGTTAAGGTTCTGAGTAATTATCGTATAAGCTCTTAAACGGGGGTATCGCCAAAGGCGAACCACCAAAATGGATTGTCATTCAAAGAACACTACCAAACTTGATAAGGGGCTGCGAGCACCATAACAAAAAACGGTTTTTGTAAACACTGCTTTACATCTCGCAAGTTACTTTAAAGGATTGAGAGCGGAGCCGCTGTTATAAACTTGATACAAAAAAGAACCAAAAAAAATCAAGGCTGTTTTCATTTTTTAACGCTAAAACTGATTTAAAAAGCTAAACAAAATAAACTCGCCATAAGCCGCAACAATAGCTCTGGGCCTTACTGTCATACATGTTTTAGATTTTCTGCATGCAAGCTCAAACAGTATTTTGTTCTAAACGCTTTTTAAATCAGTTTTAGCTAAAATGAAAAAGGCCGATCGGAAATTCTCATTCGGTATCTATATGATGAAGTGTCGGAATTTATTTAGGGTCAAGCCATAAATTTGGGGAGAAACTAGTTTGTAGGATTCTGATATTCATTAAAGTTGTCCTAAGTTCCATCCATTTGTTATTGTTCTTTTTTGTCTTGCTACAAAAAAGAACCAAAAAAAAATCAAGGCTGTTTTCATTTCTTAACGCCAAAACTGATTTAAAAAGCTAAACAAAATAAACTCGCATTAAGCAGTCGGAATAGCTCTGGGCCTTACTGTCATCTATTTGTTAGCTTATCTGCATGCGAGTTCAAACAGTATTTTGTTTTTAACGCTTTTTAAATCAGTTTTAGCTAAAATGAAAAAGGCCGAACTGAATTTCATATACGATAATATATGATGAGGTATTTGAATCTTTTTAATTCAATTAATAAAGATGTTTAATTTCTACTTAATCCCCTTAAATTTACATGACACCAATTTTAAGAGATTTATGGATTTTGCAAGCTTCGAATGGAAGGAATCATAACAATCTCCTACCTCACCAAAGTAAGATCTCCAGAGAAAGAAGTAGAGATACCTTGCGCATCATAGAGAACGATGTGGAACAGATACACACCCGGGATGCAAGGCATTCCATGGTGATTGCCATCCCAGCCCTGAGCTGGGGGAGGGGAAGCCATGAGTGCACCCCACCGGTCATAGATTTTGATTTCTGCCCTGGTCCAGGAACTGCCCCAGGAAGGCAACCAAAAGTCGTTGATGCCATCGTTGTTTGGGGAGAAGATCAATGGGGCAAAGAATTCATTGTTTTGTCTGACGGAGACTTTGAGTGTTTTGGTAATCTCACAGCCGTTGTCGTCGATGAAGGTGAGGGTATAAATTTGGTCGGTGGTTGCGGAAATGCGGAGCCCACCCTGATCCAGAGCGATTCCTTCACCGGGCCGGAACAAGATGTTTTGAATGGAGCCCTGGCGGAGTCTGTATTGCACCAGGACGGAAGACCCTGCATCGAGGGTAATGGAGTCTGTCATGTTGACTTCAAAGAGTGGCGGAGGCAGGATGAGGACTGTGTCAGAGCGGGTACAACCCAGCGCATCTGAAAAAGTGGCAATGTAAGATCCCGGAGGCAGAGAAGAAAAGATGCCGGAAAGATTGGTCATCCCGTTGAGAGCATATTGAATGGGAGGAATGCCACCTGAAGAAACCTTGAGGAGGACGCTTCCCAACTCCTCGCTGCAAAGAGGGTCGTAGGAAGTGATGACGTAAGAAAGTGGCGGTGCCTGGTCCACGCGGAAGGAAGAGCTTGCGGAGCAATTGTTGGCATCCGTGACGGTGAGGGAATAATTTCCCGGTGCTGCGGAAATGGCTCTTGTGGTATCGCCGGTGGACCACAGGAGGCTTCCGGAGGCTGAGGTGCTGAGCAAAGCAGTATCCCCTTCACAGAGGAGGGTATCTCCCAAAATGCTTACAGCGGGCAAAGGAAGAGGTTTTAGCCACAATTCCAGTAAAGTATCGCAACCGGAGGCAGCGTAGAGTGTATCTTTGATGAGAGAACCGGGAGGATAGGAGATGTTTTTGTAGATATATTTTTCATTCAGACAAAGAGGTCTGGTAACTTTGGTAAAGTTCAGATCAGAGGGGATGAGCGAGATGGAGAGGAGGGTGTCACAGGAAAGAGCAGCATGCAGGGTATCGAGAATAGTTTGACCCGGGAAGTAAGTTTTGTTTTTGTAGACCAAGGAACCGTTGCGACACCCAGTCAAAGAGTCAACACGTGAGAGGAGCCTGGAGGACTTTTGAATGAGGAGGGTGTCGTAGGACAGGCACCCGTCCTTAGACTTGAGCGTCAGGAAGTAGGATCCGGGATTGCGGAGAATGATATGAGGAGAGGCAGGAGATCCATTGATCCACAGGCTGTCCAATGCCGGGTGGTTGAGCAGGAGGGAAAAGGAATCGCCGTTGCAAAACTCCAGATCGGGTCCCAGATCAGCGGGAATGGAATGGGCTTCAGAGAGGAGTATCTGTGCCGTATCGGCACCACAGAAGAGATCGGTAGTGATGTACCGGTAGAGGCCAAAGGAATCAGAGCCGGGCACAAAGACCTTGTTGGCGGACTTCAGTGGAGGATAAAAAAGTCCATCTGAATCTGCGTTGGAGAGGAGAGGAAGAAGATCAACGGGATCAAGAGCCGGCAAGCAGATGTGAATGCTGGTATCGGGACCACTGTAAGGCTTGTTTCCCAGACGGAGGAAAGCACGGGCCAGAGAACCTGATTTCAGGGAATTGTGACCCTGAAAGGAGATCTGTCTGGAACCTGAAATTCTGAAGGGAGCATTGTTGATATATCGGAGTGATTTAAGCGCCAGGGTGTATTCTGCATCGGATGCGGATGATCCGGACAAAGTCCAGGTAGAATCAGAACGCTTAAGCAAAGAAAATCCCGGCGGGAGACCTGTGGAAGCAATGAATTCCAGCGGCAGATTAAGAGCATTGGAAAGGAGGATGGAGATGCTGTCCAGAGGAAAAGAAGTGTGGAGATAAAGATCGTCGTCGCAAAGAGTAGCGGAATCATTGGGCGCACAAAGTGCAAAGGGAATATCAAAATCATAGGGATAAAGACCGGAAGAATTATTGCGGTCCAGATCGAGCAGGAGATCACATTCGTTTTCTGAATCCAGAAATTCCAGAGGGTTTAGAATACCTATGAAATTGTTTTGAGTAAATGGTAGTTTTATTTTACAGAATTCTTTAATTTCTATATTTGATTTCAGATCATAGGCAATAATTCTGGTGTACTCTGTACTATATGAAAATTCAAATGGATGATTGGCTACTGAATCCAAATAAACGTTCATTGGCATATCAAGAGCTAAAGCAAGGTAATAGCTGGAGTCACAATCAATTATCATTTTTGTCAAATTGACAATTGGTACAGAAAATTGAACATTTTGAATGAATTGATAATTTTGAGTAAATCTAGTATAAGCAGCTGTATGAGTTAGCAGTATTTCCCCATTTTCGAAAAGTATGTTCCATGGACTAAACTTCCATTTAAACAAAAAATGAAGCGAGTCACCGATGAAATTTGACACCACAATGCTACTGTCAATAACGTTCTTAGCATACATTTTACCCAAATGATCAATTTTTAGAGGAGCACCACTTTGTGAGTAATTGTATTTTATAAATGAGTATAAAAGTGTAGTGTCACAAGTATTAAAATTTCTAATATAGTAAGCCACTCTTTGGAAGTTACCAGGAAGTGGAGTTGCTCTCATCCAAACAATATTACCATTTGGATGATATGCATAGGCTTTATAGGTATTGGGCGGACAGATGCTTGTAGTTAAAGTACAATTAGAAATATCCCACTCAATGTGATAACGACCAGCATAAAAGATAACATTCTGTGAACTTCCAGCGAATTGTGTAGCAAGAAGAAGACAAATGATAATAACAGCCTTCTGTATACGATTATCCATAAATAATTAAAGGACAGATGGGTAATTAGCAATTACCCACCTGTCGATAATGTATTATTTAGCAATGAACTTAATACTCAACACCTTTTCATTTGCCTTTATCCGGGCAAAATATATTCCGTGGATAAAATTTTGAGGAATTTGATAAATTATTTTTCCTTCCGTTAATTTAATTTTTTCTGAGTACAAGTTGTTTCCATTTGAATTAAAAAACATTAATTCTCCAAAGCCTGAATTGTTGCTGTGAATCTGAATTTCATGGAGATTATGATTATAAATCATGCTTAAATTACCTTGAATTACATCATCCAAAATTATCCGTGCATTAGTGCTTATAAGATGACCTTTCATATTGGTCGCTTCTACCTGCCTTTTAGGATCCCAAATAATTTCATTGGTTAAATTGTCAATTGATTTATTTGCAATCAAAGTAAAATTCAGAATTATTGATTCTCCATTTGTTTTTAATTCTTTTAAATTAGCATCCACCCATAAGATGGTGAGGCGATTGGTCAGCTCACTGTAAGCATAATTGATCGGGAAGTTTCCGGTGGAACTGATGTCTTTTATGGTGAATAAACTTTTATCAATTCTAATGGGTAATTCTAAACTAACAATGGGTTCATTGATTTCCACGGCCACACTAAATCGTAATTCTGAATTTGCGGGCACTTTTAGATTTTGGATATCTGTGCCGGATCTTGCAGAAACAGCAGGTGATTTAAAAGTGTAGGTATCACATACCCAGGCATTGGCAGTGGTGTTGTCAATTTCACCAACTTTTGTAGTTCTGTAATGGAGGTATCTGTTTTGATAATTTACGAGTGTGCTGTGACTCATGCTTGGGTAAATGATAATCTGATCAGTCCATAGATCCCATACTGAATAAGCAAAAGGATTGGAATTAAAGTGAGAAGAATTATTTGCCACCTGATATTCATTAAACCAATCCCAGCTGGTTCTATTAAAGAGGGTATTGTATAAAATGAGATTATAAATGGCAACTCTATCATTGGAATCAATAATTTGATTTCCTGTAGGATCAGCAGCAACAATTTTATAAGGATCAGTGATGTATTCAATACCCAATACATGCTTATTAATGGCGGCCACATCTGCGGCTGTAACGCCATCCTGATAATCATATACATCATTATCCGTGTAAGGGGTTACCTCGGCTACGCTTAGATTGGAATTTGAACTGGACGGTATTTCAACATAATCATCAAATTCAAAATCACCGCCGTCACATCCGGTGCTTGCATGAGAAGTTTCCGGTTCGCATGGCGTACCACTTACCTGATAAATCAACAAACTAAAAGAGTGGTTAGAGACTCCAAAATTATAATTACGAAATAAACAATGACCTGCCAAATCATACGGAATGCATTGCCCAACCACAATTCCAGGCAAACCGAGTGTCAAAAGTGTAGCCATGATGGAGGCGATGAAGGGTTTAAGAAAACCAAATTTCAGTGAAGAAAAATGGGGGGGGGGCGGAATTTAATTTTGCCAATTTTGAGGCAATAATTTGAGTTTTCATTGAAAATAATTTAGTTAAAAAAATAAATAACCAACTAGTGTTAAATCGGTGTCAGACGAATGTGGAATTTCCTGTGGTGAATATAATAATACTAAAATGAAATTTCCAAATTTTTTTGCAAATTATTTTGTGGGCTCATTTAAAAATTTCTAATCATAACAATCTCCTACCTCACCAAAGTAAGATCTCCAGAGAAAGAAGTAGAGATACCTTGCGCATCATAGAGAACGATGTGGAACAGATACACACCCGGGATGCAAGGCATTCCATGGTGATTGCCATCCCAGCCCTGAGCTGGGGGAGGGGAAGCCATGAGTGCACCCCACCGGTCATAGATTTTGATTTCTGCCCGGGTCCAGGAACTGCCCCAGGAAGGCAACCAAAAGTCGTTGATGCCATCGTTGTTGGGAGAGAAGATCTGTGGGGTGAAGAATTCATTGTTTTGCCTGACGGAGACCTTGAGCGTTTTGGTAATCTCACAGCCGTTGTCGTCGATGAAGGTGAGGGTATAAATTTGGTCGGTGGTTGCGGAAATGCGTAGCCCACCCTGATTCAGAGCGATTCCTTCACCGGGCCGGAACAAGATGTTTTGAATGGAGCCCTGGCGGAGTCTGTATTGCACCAGGACGGAAGACCCTGCATCGAGGATAAGGGAGTCTGTCATGTCGACTTCAAAGAGTGGTGGAGGCAGGATGAGGACTGTGTCAGAGCGGTTACAACCCAGTGCATCCGAAAAAGTGGCAATGTAAGATCCCGGAGGCAGAGAAGAAAAGATTCCGGAAAGATTGGTCATCCCGTTGAGAGCATATTGAATGGGAGGAATGCCACCGGAAGAAACCCTGAGGAGGACGCTTCCCAGCTCCTCGCTGCAAAGGGGGTCGTAAGAAGTGATGACGTAAGAAAGTGGCGGTGCCTGGTCCACGCGGAAGGAAGAGCTTGCGGAGCAATTGTTGGCATCCGTGACGGTGAGGGAATAATTTCCCGGGGTTGCGGGAATGGCTCTAGTGGTATCGCCGGTGGACCACAGGAGGCTTCCGGAGGCTGAGGTGCTGAGCAAGGCAGTGTCTCCTTCACAGAGGAGGGTATCTCCCAAAATGCTTACAGCGGGCAGAGGAAGCGGTTTTAGCCACAATTCCAGTAAAGTATCGCAACCTGAGGCGGCGTAGAGGGTATCTCTGATGAGAGAACCCGGAGGATAGACGATGTTTTTGTAGATATATTTTTCATTCAGACAAAGAGGTCTGGTAATTTTGGCAAAGTTCAGATCAGAGGGGATGAGCGAGATGGAGAGGAGGGTGTCACAGGAAAGAGCAGCATGCAGGGTATCGAGAATAGTTTGACCCGGGAAGTAAGTTTTATTTTTGTAGACCAGGGAACCGTTGCGACACACCGTCAAAGAGTCAACACGTGAGAGGAGCCTGGAGGACTTTTGAATGAGGAGGGTGTCGTAGGACAGGCACCCGTCCTTAGACTTGAGCGTCAGGAAGTAGGATCCGGGATTGCGGAGAATGATATGAGGAGAGGCAGGAGATCCATTGATCCACAGGCTGTCCAATGCCGGGTGGTTGAGCAGGAGGGAAAAGGAATCGCCGTTGCAAAACTCCAGATCGGGTCCCAGATCAGCGGGAATGGAATGGGCTTCAGAGAGGAGTATCTGTGCCGTATCGGTACCACAGAAGAGATCGGTAGTGATGTACCGGTAGAGGCCATAGGAATCAGAGCCGGGCACAAAGACCTTGTTGGTGGACTTCAATGGAGGATAAAAAAGTCCATCTGAATCTGCGTTGGAGAGGAGAGGAAGAAGATCAACGGGATCAAGAGCCGGCAAGCAGATGTGAATGCTGGTATCGGGACCACTGTAAGGCTTGTTTCCCAGACGGAGGAAAGCACGGGCCAGAGAACCTGATTTCAGGGAATTGTGACCCTGAAAGGAGATCTGTCTGGAACCAGAAATTCTGAAGGGAGCATTGTTGACATATCGGAGTGATTTAAGCGCCAGGGTGTATTCTGCATCGGATGCGGATGATCCGGACAAAGTCCAGGTAGAATCAGAACGCCTAAGCAAAGAAAATCCCTGCGGGAGACCTGTGGAAGCAATGAATTCCAGCGGCAGATTAAGTGCATTGGAAAGGAGGATGGTGATGCTGTCCAGAGGAAAAGAAGTGTGGAGATAAAGATCGTCGTCGCAAAGAGTAGCGGAATCATAGGGCGCACAAAGCGCGAAAGGAATATCAAAATCATAGGGATAAAGACCGGAAGAATTATTGCGGTCCAGATCGAGCAGGAGATCGCATTCCGGATCGGAACCAAGGTATTCATACTTACTGGTGAGATTTCCAGCCCACCCAACAACGTTTGTATCAAAAGCAGGAGTGTAGCACATGCTGTCCAATAAAATACCATTTTCCAAATCAAAACGGAACTGATAAATACCTAAATCCCAAGGTTTATCATTTAATGTTTTAATATCCTTTTTGCTTCCAAAACAAAAAGTATTAAAACTGTCACAATCGTAATAAATGTTTGTAAAACTACCTAACGAATGCGATAGATAATTATAAGATTTAATGAATTTAAAATTTTGGTCAAATTGGTCGATTTCACCAGAAAAATTGTCATAAGCAAAAAGCAAGCCTTTTATGTAAGTAAAATCATCAAAATAAATCCCCTTGTTTGGTAGAATACTAATAGTTTTAAAAGTATCTCTTAGACTTTCCGCGAGTAGCAATTTTTCATGCATCCCAATTCCACCTCTTGATATAATACGACCTAAATAGTCAATATAAAATAAACGAGGATACAGCGAAAAATTATCTTGTGAAAAGGATCTGATTATTTTTACCTCGCAATTTAATGGATCAATCTTAAATAGGACTATGGAGTCTTTTGGACAGTTAGATACGGGACCAAGACATTGCTGCCAAATTCCGATCAGATCTCCATTGGGATGATAACAAATTTGGTCAATAGCAATGTTCAAATTATCGCAGATAATTAAAGTATCCTTGCAATCAAAATTCGTGTGTAGAAAAGCATGCTTACGGTCAATGTATAATCTTGTAACAGCAAGTCTTTCCTGACTATATACAGTCTGAATAAAAATTAAAATGATGGTCAAAGAAATTAAATTCTTCATAATTAAAATAACCGGTCACAGATAAAATCCATGACCGGTAACGGTATAATTAAATTTTGATAATTTTTTTTGTTAAGATTTGTTGTTCCTTTTGGATGACCAAATGGAATAATCCCGGGGTTAATTGCACATCAAAATTCACTTCCTGATATCCAGCCTCCAAAGATAACTTTCCGGAAATAATTCTATTTCCCAAAGCATCAAAAAGATCATAAGAAACCGTTCTTTGAATATCGCTGGCAAAGGAAATTCTGCTTGTATTTCCTATTTGTCCAAAATCAAAATTATCCGGCGTATGCTTAATTAAAATCAGTGATAAATCGTTGGAAGTTAAAAGGTCCGGAAAACTGATGAGTTCAGGATTTCGGTTTTGATCCCAGGCTACTATTTTGCCCAGATGCAAGTGATCAGATTTGGCTTTTAAGGTAAATTTCAATAAGGGAGTTTGTGCTTCATAGTTGTGCTTCTCCAGTTTAGAATCCAGACCAAGAGCAGTTAATCGCTTATTTTTTTGCTGGAAGTTTGTTTTAACATTTAATTCTGGTATGGTTTCAATAGTTAAAATTTCAAGATACTTGTCATCTATGAAAACAGGTAATTCTAAACCATTTATAGAAATGTTTTGATCAGGGACCACATAAAATTCCAATAAATCCCCTTTATGAATTTTGATGTTACTTATGTTGCTGGTGTTGCTTCTTGAACTAATTTTTTCATTGCAGTTAAAACAACTTGGATAGCTTCCTGCTCCACACACCCAGGTATTTATAGAACCTCCATTTTCGGTTTTGTCAATGTCCCCAACTTTGGTGGATCTGTAATCAAAATATTTATATTGATTATTATCAACTTCTGAATAAGTAAGTCGAGGGAAAATCACACCACCCGGCCACTGATCTGAAATGACATACCTAAAAGGATATGTACTAAAACTTCCATAGGTAGATAATGAAATCATGTATGGATTAACCCATTCCCAACTTTGACGGTTAAATTCATCAATATAACCAAGAATTAAATCACTCAATTGATCATAGTCATCCCAATCTATAGTCTGGTCACCATCTGCATCGGCAGAAATTATTTTATAAGGGCAAGAAATATTTTCCAAACTATTGAGGTGAGCGGAAATTCTGGCCATATCGTAAGCAGTAACTCCGTTGGTATAATCCGCATAATCATTTTCGCTGGAGGGCAGAACTTTGATAGTATTATTATCACTGTTTTGGCCTAATAGGTAAATTGTTCCCTCGTAAATTTCATCCCCACAAGATTGAGTAGTAAAAGTTCCTTGAAAATTCCATTGAGCCCCGTTATCATCCGGATGGATTACCCAGATTGAAAAATCGTGATTCTCAACGCCATAACCTGCAGTTCTAAACAGACTAATACCACTGATGTCTAATGGATCCTGTCCAACCACAATTCCAGGCAAACCAAGTGTCAAGAGTATAGCCATGATGGAGGCGATGAAGGGTTTAAGAAAACCAAATTTCAGTGAAGAAAAATGGGGGGGGGCGGAATTTAATTTTGCCAATTTTGAGGCAATAATTTGAGTTTTCATAGAAAATAATTTAGTTAAAAAAATAAGTAACCAACTAGTGTTAAATCGGTGTCAGACGAATGTGGAATTTCCTGTGGTGAATATAATAATACTAAAATGAAATTTCCAAATTTTTTTGCAAATTATTTTGTGGGCTCATTTAAAAATTTCTAATCAGAACAATCTCCTACCTCACCAAAGTAAGATCTCCAGAGAAAGAAGTAGAGTTACCTTGCGCATCATAGAGAACGATGTGGAACAGATACACACCCGGGATGCAAGGCATTCCATGGTGATTGCCATCCCAGCCCTGAGCTGTGGGAGGGGAAGCCATGAGTGCACCCCACCGGTCATAGATTTTGATTTCTGCCCGGGTCCAGGAACTGCCCCAGGAAGGCAACCAAAAGTCGTTGATGCCATCGTTGTTTGGGGAGAAGATCAATGGGGCAAAGAATTCATTGTTTTGTCTGACGGAGACTTTGAGTGTTTTGGTAATCTCACAGCCATTGTCGTCGATGAAGGTGAGGGTATAAATTTGGTCGGTGGTTGCGGAAATGCGGAGCCCACCCTGATCCAGAGCGATTCCTTCACCGGGCCGGAACAAGATGTTTTGAATGGAGCCCTGGCGGAGTCTGTATTGCACCAGGACGGAAGACCCTGCATCGAGGGTAATGGAGTCTGTCATGTCGACTTCAAAGAGTGGCGGAGGCAGGATGAGGACTGTGTCAGAGCGGGTACAACCCAGCGCATCTGAAAAAGTGGCAATGTAAGATCCCGGAGGCAGAGAAGAAAAGATTCCGGAAAGATTGGTCATCCCGTTGAGAGCATATTGAATGGGAGGAATGCCACCTGAAGAAACCTTGAGGAGGACGCTTCCCAACTCCTCGCTGCAAAGAGGGTCGTAGGAAGTGATGACGTAAGAAAGTGGCGGTGCCTGGTCCACGCGGAAGGAAGAGCTTGCGGAGCAATTGTTGGCATCCGTGACGGTGAGGGAATAATTTCCCGGTGCTGCGGAAATGGCTCTAGTGGTATCGCCGGTGGACCACAGGAGGCTTCCGGAGGCTGAGGTGCTGAGCAAAGCAGTATCCCCTTCACAGAGGAGGGTATCTCCCAAAATGCTTACAGCGGGCAGAGGAAGAGGTTGTAGCCACAATTCCAGTAAAGTATCGCAGCCGGAGGCAGCGTAGAGTGTATCTTTGATGAGAGAACCGGGAGGATAGGAGACGTTTTTGTAGATATATTTTTCATTCAGACAAAGAGGTCTGGTAACTTTGGTAAAGTTCAGATCAGAGGGGATGAGCGAGATGGAGAGGAGGGTGTCACAGGAAAGAGCAGCATGCAGGGTATCGAGAATAGTTTGACCCGGGAAGTAAGTTTTATTTTTGTAGACCAGGGAACCGTTGCGACACACCGTCAAAGAGTCAACACGTGAGAGGAGCCTGGAGGACTTTTGAATGAGGAGGGTGTCGTAGGACAGGCACCCGTCCTTAGACTTGAGCGTCAGGAAGTAGGATCCGGGATTGCGGAGAATGATATGAGGAGAGGCAGGAGATCCATTGATCCACAGGCTGTCCAATGCCGGGTGGTTGAGCAGGAGGGAAAAGGAATCGCCGTTGCAAAACTCCAGATCGGGTCCCAGATCAGCGGGAATGGAAAGGGCTTCAGAGAGGAGTATCTGTGCCGTATCGGCACCGCAGAAGAGATCGGTAGTGATGTACCGGTAGAGGCCATAGGAATCAGAGCCGGGCACAAAGACCTTGTTGGTGGACTTCAATGGAGGATAAAAAAGTCCATCTGAATCTGCGTTGGAGAGGAGAGGAAGAAGATCAACGGGATCAAGAGCCGGCAAGCAGATGTGAATGCTGGTATCGGGACCACTGTAAGGCTTGTTGCCCAGACGGAGGAAAGCACGGGCCAGAGAACCTGATTTCAGGGAATTGTGACCCTGAAAGGAGATCTGTCTGGAACCTGAAATTCTGAAGGGAGCATTGTTGATATATCGGAGTGATTTAAGCGCCAGGGTGTATTCTGCATCGGATGCGGATGATCCGGACAAAGTCCAGGTAGAATCAGAACGCTTAAGCAAAGAAAATCCCGGCGGGAGACCTGTGGAAGCAATAAATTCCAGCGGCAGATTAAGAGCATTGGAAAGGAGGATGGAGATGCTGTCCAGAGGAAAAGAAGTGTGGAGATAAAGATCGTCGTCGCAAAGAGTAGCGGAATCATAGGGTGCACAAAGCGCGAAAGGAATATCAAAATCATAGGGATAAAGACCGGAAGAATTGTTGCGGTCCAGATCGAGCAGGAGATCACATTCCGGATCGGAACCAAGGTATTCATACTTACTGGTTAGATTTCCTCTCCACCCGATTACATTTGTGTCAAAAGCAGGAGTGTAACACAGGCTGTCCAATAAAATGCCATTTTCCAAATCAAAACGGAACTGATAAATTCCTAAATCCCAAGGTTTATCATTAAGTGTTTTTAAATCTCTTCTAGACCCAAAGCAGAAAGTATTGAAACTGTCACAATTGTAATAGATATTTGTAAAACTTCCTAAGGCATGTTTCGGATAATTAATAATATTAACAATATTAAAATTTTTATCAAATTGATAAATTTCACCGGAAATAAAATCATAACTGATTAAACTTCCTTTAATAAAAGTAAAATCTCTAAAATTAATTTTTTGTTAGGCAGGGTACCAATGATTTTGAAAGTGTCCATCAAGCTTTCTGCAAGCAGCAACTTGTCAAGCATTCCTATGCCTCCTTTTGAAATAATTCTGCCTAAGTAATCAATATAAAATAAATCAGGAACTATAGAAAAATTATCTTGTGAAAAGGATCTGATTACTTTTGCCTCGCAATTTAATGGATCAATCTTAAATAGGACTATGGAGTCTTTTGGACAGTTAGATACGGGACCAAGACATTGCTGCCAAATTCCGATCAGATCTCCATTGGGATGATAACAAATTTGGTCAATAGCAATGTTCAAATTATCGCAGATAATTAAAGTATCCTTGCAATCAAAATTCGTGTGTAGAAAAGCATGCTTACGGTCAATGTATAATCTTGTAACAGCAAGTCTTTCCTGACTATATACAGTCTGAATAAAAATTAAAATGATGGTCAAAGAAATTAAATTCTTCATAATTAAAATAACCGGTCACAGATAAAATCCATGACCGGTAACGGTATAATTAAATTTTGATAATTTTTTTTGTTAAGATTTGTTGTTCCTTTTGGATGACCAAATGGAATAATCCCGGGGTTAATTGCACATCAAAATTCACTTCCTGATATCCAGCCTCCAAAGATAACTTTCCGGAAATAATTCTATTTCCCAAAGCATCAAAAAGATCATAAGAAACCGTTCTTTGAATATCGCTGGCAAAGGAAATTCTGCTTGTATTTCCTATTTGTCCAAAATCAAAATTATCCGGCGTATGCTTAATTAAAATCAGTGATAAATCGTTGGAAGTTAAAAGGTCCGGAAAACTGATGAGTTCAGGATTTCGGTTTTGATCCCAGGCTACTATTTTGCCCAGATGCAAGTGATCAGATTTGGCTTTTAAGGTAAATTTCAATAAGGGAGTTTGTGCTTCATAGTTGTGCTTTTCCAGGTTAGAATCCAGACCAAGAGCAGTTAATCGCTTATTTTTTGCTGGAAGTTTGTTTTAACATTTAGTTCTGGTATGGTTTCAATAGTTAAAATTTCAAGATACTTGTCATCTATGAAAACAGGTAATTCTAAACCATTTATAGAAATGTTTTGATCAGGGACCACATAAAATTCCAATAAATCCCCTTTATGAATTTTGATGTTACTTATGTTGCTGGTGTTGCTTCTTGAACTAATTTTTTCATTGCAATTAAAACAACTTGGATAGCTTCCAGCTCCACACACCCAGGTATTTATAGAACCTCCATTTTCGGTTTTGTCAATGTCCCCAACTTTGGTGGATCTGTAATCAAAATATTTATATTGATTATTATCAACTTCTGAATAAGTAAGTCGAGGGAAAATCACACCACCCGGCCACTGATCTGAAATGACATACCTAAAAGGATATGTACTAAAACTTCCATAGGTAGATAATGAAATCATGTATGGATTAACCCATTCCCAACTTTGACGGTTAAATTCATCAATATAACCAAGAATTAAATCACTCAATTGATCATAGTCATCCCAATCTATAGTCTGGTCACCATCTGCATCGGCAGAAATTATTTTATAAGGGCAAGAAATATTTTCCAAACTGTTGAGGTGAGGGAAATTCTGGCCATATCGTAAGCAGTAACTCCGTTGGTATAATCCGTATAATCATTTTCGCTGGAGGGCAGAACTTTGATAGTATTATTATCACTGTTTTGGCCTAATAAGTAAATTGTTCCCTCGTATATTTCATCCCCACAAGATTGAGTAGTAAAAGCTCCTTGAAAATTCCATTGAGCCCCGTTATCATCCGGATGGATTACCCAGATTGAAAAATCGTGGTTCTCAACGCCATAACCTGCAGTTCTAAACAGACTAATACCACTGATGTCTAATGGATCCTGTCCAACCACAATTCCAGGCAAACCAAGTGTCAAGATTGTAGCCATGATGGAGGCGATGAAGGGTTTAAGAAAACCAAATTTCAGTGAAGAAAAATGGGGGGGCGGTGGAATTTAATTTTGCCAATTTTGAGGCAATAATTTGAGTTTTCATAGAAAATAATTTAGTTAAAAAAATAAGTAACCAACTAGTGTTAAATCGGTGTCTAAAAAAATGTGGTGTAATAAAAATTAAGTGAATATAGTAAAGGCTGATTGAGAATTCCAAATTTTTGGACATTTATTTTGATTGACATGAGGTATCAAAGGAAGATTTAAATTTTTATTGGATACAATAGGAGGAACAGGCTTTGCAAATTATGAATGTGTTTTCAAAATGACTGACCAATAAAAAAAAAGGGATTGCAATGACCCAATCATTGGCAAATGTTAAATTGTTCTTAAAGTACGAAAGCTTTCGTATATGTTAGTCAAAATGTTTACTTTTGTTGGGCGAAGAGGCCGGGGGGAATTCTATATTCCTGCATGGGCTGACGCAAGTTTTAAAATGACGCAATTTTATAAGATTATGAAGAGAGTTTGGTTTTGGTCGATGGCACTGTTTGTAACTGGAAGCTTGATGGCCCAGGAAGGTCGTATTTACGGAGCTTTAAAGAGTCCTGAGGGCGACCCGGTAGAGTTTGCCAATGTAGTCTTGTATCAGTCTGTGGACAGTTCGATCGTAAAAGTGGAGCCCAGTGATGCAGCAGGTAAATTTGCTTTTGCGGGTTTGAAGGAGGGGGTTTATGAGGTGATGGCGAGTTTTCTTGGCATGGACAATCTAAAGATCAGTAAGTTGTCATTACAGCCAGGACAAGCCCTAGATCTGGGTACCCTGACCATGCAGTCCGGCAGTATTGCCCTGGAAGCAGCTACCGTAAAAGCCACCCGTGCATTAATTGAGATCAAACCTGACCGAACAGTCTTTAACGTACAGGGAACCATCAACAGTGTAGGCTCCGATGCCTTGTCATTGCTACGCAAAGCTCCGAGCGTTACAGTAGACAACAATGACAACATCAGCGTACTGGGGCGTACCGGTGTATTGGTTTACGTGGATGGAAAACGCCTTCCGCTGAATGGAGAGGAACTGAGTAATTATCTTCAAAGCCTTCCCGCAGAACAAATTGATCGAATAGACATCATCTCCAATCCCGGTGCCAAATACGAGGCGGAGGGGAATGCAGGTATTCTGGACATTCGTCTGAAAAGAGATAAAAGTCTTGGCGCCAATGGTACGGTGACTGTGACCAGCGGTCAGGGAAAATACAACCGGACCAACTTGAGTAGCAATGGTAATTATCGAAACAAAAAATTTAATTTTTTTGGACAATTGGGAATTGGGCAACAAAAGGGATTCAATACCCTCGATTTCATCAGTTACCAAAATGGACTTTACCTTGAAGAGTTAAATGTGTTGCGCAACCGTGGACGATTTGCAAATCTCCGACTCGGTGCGGATTATTATCTGGATAAAAATCAAACTATTGGATTTCTGTATTCCCCGGGCTTGCACATGGGACGCCAGCTTGGATCCAATCGCATTACCATCGCTGATGCATCCAGCCAATCGGTGGTGGACAGCATACTGGTGGCCCAGACGGTAAGTAAAAATACCCGACATCAGAATACCTACAACCTTAACTATCGCTACGATTCAAGAAAAGGGAGAAATTTCAATGTAGACCTTGATTATGGGCATTTTACCAATGACGGCAGGAGATCACAACCTAATGCTTATTTGAATGCCACAGAGGATTCTGTGTTGAGCAGAGTCATCAATAATTTTGAGACTCCGACGGACATTAAAATTTACACTTTCAAAGCGGATTATGAGCAAAACCTCTTTGGTGGAGCCATCAGTTTGGGTACTAAGTTCAGCAAGGTTGTGTCAGACAATACTTTCCTGGTTTTTGATGAACTTTCAGGTCTCCAAGTACGGGATGACAAAAGATCCAATCTTTTCAAATACGACGAAAATGTGTATGCCGCCTATGTAAATTATCAAAGGCCATTATCCAAAAACTGGTCTGCAAGTGCAGGGCTTCGCACAGAGCAAACCAATGCCACCGGAGACCTGCAGGCCTTTCTGCCAGAATTGCAAGAGCCTCCGGTAATCCTAGATTATTTAAGCTGGTTTCCAAGTGCAGGTCTAAACTGGTCTCCCTCTTCCAAACATTCCTTTAATCTGAATTATGGCAAGAGAATCAATCGTCCGGATTACAACGTACTTAATCCATTCAACAATCAGCTCAGCCAGCTTTCTTTCGAAAAGGGAAATCCATTCCTCCGACCTGAAATCGTTAACAACATAGAATTAGGTTATACGCTGGGTTCAAGATATAATTTCAAAGCAGGCTACAGCCTTACTGAAAATCAAATTACCCGCCTGATCGGACCGGATGATTCTGATCCACGCGCCAGTTTCATCTCCTGGGACAATCTTGCCACTCAAAAAATTTGGAGCACCAGCGTAAGCATTCCGGTAAAAATTTTAAAATTCTGGAATGCCTATTTCAACCTCAGTGGTTCCCACATCGACAATCAGGCTGATTATGGTGAAGGCGCTGTCGTGGATGTGCAGGCTTTTACCTACACCATTTACCAGCAACATACCTTCGAACTTCCCTGGAAGCTTTAAGGGGAAGTCTCCGGGTACTATTCAGGGCCAGGAGTCTGGGGTGGTGTTTTTGTTTATGAGTCCAGTTGGAGTCTTGATCTTGGCTTGCAGCGTAAATTCTTAAACGATCGCATGAATGTGCGTTTGGGCATCTCTGATTTGTTTTATGAATCCGGATGGGACGGTGTGTCGAGTTTCGACGGACTGGAATCTGAAGGAAGCGGCCGTTATGATACCAGAAGGGCAAGCATCAGCGTCAGCTACTTGTTTGGAAACCAAAACGTGAAATCAAGTAAAAGAAAAACGGGAATGGAGGAAGAGGCGGGGAGGATAAATGAATGAGCTAATGTGATAATTAGCAAATGTGATAATGAGTTAATGTGCTAATGAGTGACTGAACGATCTTTGGTTCGGCAGAGTATCGTGCGACAGCACGATAAGTGAAGGAACCGCGAAAGCGGCTAACGAGAGAATTAGGAAATTTGAAAATGAGCTAATTAGTTAATTGGTTGATGATTGAATTGCTCTTGATCGTTTAAAAAATAATAAGACATAAAATTAATTGCAATGAAAATTCAATTTCTAATCATTGGGGTCATAATGGTGAGCGCAAATGTTTTCGCTCAAGAGGTGAGTACGGTCATGTTTCAAAAGCTGGATTCACTTTTGAGTGATGCATATGACAAAGGAATATTTACCGGACAAGTAATTATTTCGCACCAAGGGGAAGAAGTATATTATAAACAACACGGTTACGCGGACTGGAACACAAGCAGAACGATGGACAAGAATACCCTGTTCAACATTGGATCATTGAACAAGCAATTCACAGAAGAAATTATTCATCAGTTGGTGGAAGAACACAAACTCAACTACCAGGATAAAATAAGTAAATATCTAGACCTGTTTCATGCAGAAACAGGCAATAAAATAACCATACAGCAGCTTCTTGACATGAGGGCAGGATTGGGCGATTATTTAAGAAATCCAAAATTCCGGATGCTGTCAGAGAATGATTTTTCTGTATCGCAACTGGTTGACATTATTAAAGATGAACCGCTCTTGTATGAGCCGGGTACAGGTCAGGAGTATTCCAATTCGGGTTATGTGGTTTTGGGTGCACTCATAGAAAAGATAAGTGGAAAGAGTTATGAGGAGAACCTAAAGGAAAGGATTTTCAAACCAGTGGGTTTGGGTAATGTATATTACACCATGGCACAAAAGTCTAAACAAATCAATCGTGCACATGGACATTGGATTGACTTTGATGGTAATAAAGAAAGTATGGATGACATTAGTTGTAGTACTCCGGCTGGCGGGTTATACATGAATATCGGAAGTTTGTTGAAATTTGTAGAAGCGAAGAGGCAAGGCAATCTTCCATCCGGAAAAAAATATGGAAGTGGAATGTTCGCCGGGGGAACGGAAGTTTGGAATTCAAGCATTTTTTTTCACGAGAAAAGTGGATTTTGTTTTGTGGTTCTTGCCAATACCGGAGATATTGCGGATGAATTAGCACCCAGAATAAATTCGATTCTAAAAGGAGAACCTATTCCACCTGTTGAGTTGCCATTTAATTTATTGTTGTACAAAATAGTTCGGGAAAGGGGAATAGACTATGTTAAAAATAATGTAGAAAAATTAGCCATGCAAGCAAGACTGCCTTATGACGATCGTTTTTTAAATTATTTTGGCTACCAGTTTTTGAAGGCTAATAAAATAGATCTGGCATTAAATTTATTTGAAATCAATGTCTCTCTATTTCCGAAAGTACCCAATACCTATGACAGTTTGGCGGAAGCCTATTTAGTAAAAGGAGATAAGGCCAATGCATTAAAATATTACAAAATGGAGGCAGAAATGATTCCTGAGAATAAAAAATTGAAAGCCTTGATTTTGGATTTGGAAAATTAGAAATCCTTCAAAGGTTTTTATGATCACCCAATAAATCTTATTTTTGAGTAGAATTTTAAAATATGTATTTGAAAACTCTTTTATTTTTTGGTGCAATTTTTAATTTAGCTATTCAATGCGGATTTTCACAAGTTGTAGGTTCGGAGAAGTTTGGATTTAAGCATCATAGCATTCAGTCAAAGAAACTCGGCGAGGTAAATTATTATGTGACCATAAACAAATCGGCTCAACAGAAGCCAATGTTGCTCTATATAGATGGTTCAGGTTCTTTACCACTTTTTCATTTAATGGAAAGAGGGATGGCGGGGACAGTTCCATTCGATTACAAAAAATTATCAGAGCATTTCCATATTGTACTCATCAGTAAACCCGGAATTCCCTTTGCGGACAGTGTCCGAAGAGATCCTGAACACGGTTATCCTATGTATCCTGAACCTGAGGAATACAACAAAAGATTGTCGCTAGACTGGAGAGTGGATGCAGCAAAAGTAGTGCTTGAAAAAGTGATCAAACAATATCGGGTGGATCGTAGAAAGATAGCTGTGATGGGTATTTCCGAAGGTTTTCAGGTGGGCGCTAAGTTGGCAGCGGAATGTAAGAAAGTGACCCATTGTTTGTTGTTGGTTGGGAATGGGTTGAATCAATTTTATGATTTTATCATTCAGAACAGAATAGATGCAGCATGTGGCATTATATCCGATCACGACGCGCAACAAAATATAGACTCACTTCATAAAATTTATCAGGATATTTATACTTATGGTGATGCGACCGACAAAAAATGGTTTGGCCATACCTATTTACGCTGGAGCAGTTTTTGTAAGCATCAGCCGGTGGAAGATATCCTCTCCTTAAACATACCGGTCTATTTGGTTTCTTCCTCACAGGACAGAAATACATCTGTTCTGAGTTCTGATTTCATACAACTTGAAGCGCTAAGGAAAGGCAAGAAGAACATCACATTCAAAGTTTATCCGTATGATCATTCTTTTTCTGAATGGAAAAAAGAGGCAGAAGGAAAGAGCGTTTTTGTAGGCAATCACATGACAGAGGTTATTGATGAATCCTTGAGGTGGTTGGGTCATTAAAGTGAAAAATATTATCGGGATCTGTATTTGTACGATAATGCATTTTAAAAATTATTGTTTGCTGATTTAATTGGCTTTACTTTTTAAAATTTGAACAAGAAGATTGAAGTTTTGAGATATTTCGGGTCAAGTCAAGATTTTTAAGGAGAAACCAGTTTTGCGGACCCAGTTATTCACTAAAGTTGTCCTGAATTCCATCCAGGTATCATTGTTCTTTTTTGTTTGGATAAAAAAAATCAAGGCTGTTTTCATTTCTTAACGCTAAAACTGTTTTAAAAAGCTAAACAAAATAAACTCGCTTTAAGCAGCGACAATGGCTCTGGGCCTTACTGTCATCTATATGTTAGATTATTTGCCTGCGAGCTCAAACAGTATTTTGTTCTTAACGCTTTGTAACCCATATAATGCATTAGAATTTCTATTCCAAGTCAAAGAATTTTAGCTTTCGCTGTTTCGTTAAATACAAGTATTTCCTCATGCCGCTTTCGCGGTTCCTTCCCTTGAAGCACTGTCGTGCTTCATTCCGCATTGCGGAAATCGGTCAGTCATCCATTAGCTAATTAACTAATTTTCAAATTCTCTAATTCTCTATTTTCCTCATGCCGCTTTCGCGGTTCCTTCCCCTTGAAGCACTGTCGTGCTTCATTCCGCATTGCGGAAATCGGTCAGTCATCCATTAGCTAATTAACTAATTTTCAAATTCTCTAATTCTCTATTTTCCTCATGCCGCTTTCGCGGTTCCTTCCCTTGAAGCACTGTCGTGCTTCATTCCGCATTGCGGAAATCGGTCAGTCATCCATTAGCTAATTAACTAATTTTCAAATTCTCTAATTCTCTATTTTCCTCATGCCGCTTTCGCGGTTCCTTCCCTTTGAAGCACTGTCGTGCTTCATTCCGCATTGCGGAAATCGGTCAGTCATCCATTAGCTAATTAACTAATTTTCAAATTCTCTAATTCTCTATTTTCCTCATGCCGCTTTCGCGGTTCCTTCCCCTTGAAGCACTGTCGTGCTTCATTCCGCATTGCGGAAATCGGTCAGTCATCCATTAGCTAATTAACTAATTTTCAAATTCTCTAATTCTCTATTTTCCTCATGCCGCTTTCGCGGTTCCTTCCCTTGAAGCACTGTCGTGCTTCATTCCGCATTGCGGAAATCGGTCAGTCATCCATTAGCTAATTAACTAATTTTCAAATTCTCTAATTCTCCATTTTCCTCATGCCGCTTTCGCGGTTCCTTCCCTTGAAGCACTGTCGTGCTTCATTCCGCATTGCGGAAATCGGTCAGTCATCCAGCACCATAGAATCCACTATGGCTTGTCAAAAGCCCACCCACCATCTTACGATGTTCATTCACTTAATGAACTGCCGTTCATTACTTTGATGGTAATCAAAGATCGTTCATTCATGGTAGTGCTTGTCTTTATTGGTCTTTTGCCTTTCATTACGAAACCCTAATGCATTATATGGGTTAGATCAGTTTTAGCTAAAATGAAAAAGGCCGATCTGAATTTCTAAATCGATAACTATATGATGAAGTATCGGAATCTATTTAATCCAGCTTAATTTCTAATTAATCCCCATAAAATTTATCTGACCCGATATTTCAATTTGGAAAGTTAAAACTTCTCTTCTGGTTTTGTATTACATTTGAAAAGAATATAAAGCCATTTTATGCAGGAAATTTTTGGATTTGATGCTTTTTCACCAAAGGAAATTGCAGAACGGGTAGAAAATGTCGGTGTTGTTAAAGCGAGACTTCCTTTGCTACCCATGTTTATGTTGGGCATTCTTGCTGGGGCATTTATTGGATTGGGTGCGATGTGTTTTGTTTTGGTTCAATCAGAATCAGGATTAGGTTTTGTTGCAGGAAGGTTTATTGGAGGGTTAGTATTTTCATTGGGATTGATTTTAGTGGTCATAGCCGGTGCTGAACTTTTTACCGGAAACAATTTACTGGTGATGGCCTGGGCAGATGGTAAGTTGAAGTTTTCAGAAGTATTGCGCAACTGGATTGTGGTAGCTAACGCAAATTTTATAGGTGCTGCAGGCATTGCATTATTGGTTTACTTTTCCGGACATCCAGACATGAATGGTGGTGCGGTTGGAATGACTTATGTTAAGATTGCTGCAATGAAATGTAATTTATCCTTTCAGCAGTGTTTTTTCAGTGGCATGTTGTGCAATGTGTTGGTTTGTTTGGCGGTTTGGATGGCGCAGGCAGGCAGGAGTGTGGTGGATAAGGTGGTGGTGATTATTTTCCCTATCACTGCATTTGTTGCATGTGGATTTGAGCACAGCATCGCAAACATGTATCTGATTCCGATGGGTTTTTTGTTGAAGGAAGCAAATCTTTTAGTTCCTGATGCAGAGTCGATCAACCTTGCAGGATTTATAAAAAACCTGGTTCCTGTAATTTTAGGAAATCTTGCTGGTGGTAGTTTGTTTGTTTCTTTTTTTTATTACATGATCTATGGAAGAACGCCTAAAATTGAGTAGTCATCAAGCAAATTTATAGGTAAACGCATTGATGTTCATTCCTGCGCCTACAGATGCAAAAACAGCGTAGTCGTCTTTATTCAGATCGTGGTCCTTCATTTTATTTTTAAGAATCAGGTCAAGTAAAGTAGGAAGAGTAGCCGTCGAGCTATTGCCTAATTTATCAATGGTCATGGGCATCAGTTTAGCAGGATCGGATTTTTTTCCAAACAGCTGACAGATTCTATGGAGTATGGCCTCATCCATTTTGCCATTTGCCTGGTGAATGAGGACTTTACTGATTTGATCGAATTCAAGATTGGATTTTGTGATGCAATCTTTTACCAATTGAGGGACCTGGTTAAGTGCGTATTCATACAATTTGCGTCCCTGCATTTTAAGATACAGTTCGGAGCCGGAATAATCGGGACTGTTGGATTCCTTCATTTCGAGGTAATGCGCTTCGTTAAAGGCATCTGTACGGACAGCATGTGCGATCATACCCAATGGGACTTCACTGTGGACTGCCTGGAGGATGGTAGCGCCAGCGCCATCAGAATAGATCATGCTGTCTCTGTCGTGCGGATCAGAGACTCTGGAGAGCATTTCTGCGCCAATAACCATAATTCGTTGAGCATTGCCTGATTTTATCTGATAATCGGCCTGAATCATACCTTGTAGCCATCCGGGACAGCCAAAAATGAGATCAAAAGCCACTGTATTGGGATTTTTTATGCCAAGGTGATATTTTACTCTGGCAGCAAGACTGGGAACAAGATCAGACTTGCGGTTATTCTTTTTAACATTGCCAAAATTATGGGCTACAATGATTAGATCGAGACTTTCCGGATCGATGTCGGAGGATTCGAGGGCATCCTTTGCAGCGAGAAATGCCATATCCGAAGTGACCATGTGATCGTCCGCATAGCGTCTTTCACTGATGGTGGTTATTTTTTGAAACTTGCTGATTAAATCTTCATTGGGTGTATCAATATTCTTTTTATCCTGATCGTAAAAAGTGCTTTGCATGAAATCACTGTTGAGTATTACATTCTCAGGAATAAAACTTCCCGTGCCTGCGATAACGGAGTAAATATTTTCTTTCATAAATGCAGAATCTGATAAGTTGACATAAGACAAAACGGAACTGCCGCATCGACATGGGAAAATCCATTCGTATTAAAAAGACTGAATCACATGCCAAATTTAAGATAAAACTTGGTTATGGGAAAGGATAAATCAAGCAATGCGCTATGGGGAATTCCTGACTTTAAAATTGGTGAGACGCGAACACCTGAATTTGGGGCATCAAAGAATGTGTTGCTTTAAAAAATACAAAACCAATGGCTACAAATGGCAATGTAGGCAAAAAAGAAATCAAGGAGTACTTTGTACCCCTTGATTTAGTTAAGACTTCTATTGATTTTGGATGAATTTCATCGATTCTGCTGTCCACCTTGACCGAGGCCAGGTGTCTGATGCTTAAAAAATTCTGACAGGAAAACCATCTTTATTTCTGAAGAATCAGGAGGCAAATCTATAGGACGTCTGTTGGAATGGAAGAACTTAAATTAAGCTAACTTTACGTTAACCGCGTTAAGACCTTTCTTTCCATCCTGAACGTCAAAGGTAACCTTATCGTTTTCGCGAATCTCTTCTTTTAATCCAGAAGCATGAACAAAAATTTCTTGTCCATTATCTTCTTTAATAAATCCAAATCCTTTGGCTTCGTTGTAAAATTTTACTACACCGTTTTTCATGCTTTTAATTTAATGATTGTTTAATATAATTATTCTTGTAATAGATCTTGAAGAAAAATTCCTACAGGTAGGGGTGCTTTTTGATGACTTCAATATCTTTTTTTATTAATTTTTGTATGCCTCTAAAGTAAGCCAATTCTTCTGTACTGCAAAGAGATACTGCTTCTCCAGTTTCTCCTGCTCTGCCGGTACGACCGATCCGGTGTACATAATTCTCAGCTTGTTCAGGAATTTCATAATTGATAACATGTGTGAGTTTGTCGACGTCAATTCCTCGGGATGCAATGTCCGTGGCTACCAACACACTAACCGTTCTGTCTTTAAATCCTTTCAAAGCTTTTTCTCGGGCGGTCTGGGATTTATTTCCGTGGATGGCCTCTGCTTTTATATTGATTCCTTTAAGGTCCTTGGCTACTTTATCTGCACCTCTTTTGGTTCTGGTAAAAATCAATACGTGATCGATTTTATCCGTTTTCAGAATATGTTTCAACAATGCACTTTTTTGTGGTCGTTGCACAAAATAAACACTTTGTTTGATCGCAGGAGCAGTAGAAGAAACAGGGTTAACAGAAACGCTCACCGGATTTTTTAAAATCGTATTGGCAAGTTGCATAATATTTGGTGCAGCAGTTGCTGAAAAAAACATGGTTTGTTTTTTTGCAGGTAACTTGGCAATAACCTTTCTCATGTCATTAATGAAACCCATATCCAGCATACGGTCTGCTTCATCCAAAACAAAATATTCCACATAATTCAGATTGACAAACCCCTGTTGCATCAAATCCAGCAATCTGCCGGGCGTAGCAATCAAGATATCAATTCCTCTTCTTAGTGCATTGACTTGTTGGGTCTGAGACACACCGCCAAAAACAGTGGCATGTGTAAAAGAAAGGTTAGCTCCGTAATCTCTGACATTTTCGCTGATCTGGGTTGCCAGTTCGCGTGTAGGTGCAAGGATCAGGGCTTTTATGGTTCTTCTGGGTTGATCGGTTTTTTTGGCTTCCATCATTTGTAAAATCGGAAGCGTGAAGGCAGCAGTTTTTCCTGTCCCTGTCTGGGCACAACCAAAGATGTCCTTTCCTTCGAGCAGGTGCGGGATACTTTTAGCCTGGATGGGGGATGGTTTTAGGTAATTTTTTTTATCTAAAGCCGAAAGTAGCGGCTTAATTAATTTCAAATCAGTAAACGTCATTAAAAGTTTTTAATGTTAGGCACTTTAAAGAAAAATGTAAGATGAAACCGACGGTAATTGATGTTTACCAGTAGATTGAGATACAATCTTCAGACAAAGTGTTGCAAAGATACGCATAATATTCCATAAATGACAGGTAATTTTATAATTGCCTGATTTTGACTGAGTTTTGGACTGAAATTAAGAATAAATTTACTTATTTAACATGTCATTGGCGTGCCAGACAAGTCTGGTCAATGCAAACCGACCCCGAATAAAGGACATTGCAACATCCGGAAACTTACATTTCAAACATTAAGAGAGAGTATAAAAGCAAAATTACTCAAAAGTGAGCCTCTTAGGTCTTGGACAGTTATAAGGTTCCACGGCGAGCCTGTTCTGCTTCAATACTTTCAAACAAAGCCTGAAAGTTACCTTTTCCGAATGACTTTGCTCCCTTGCGTTGAATGATTTCAAAGAACAGGGTAGGACGATCTTCTACCGGTTTGGTAAATATCTGCAGGAGGTAACCGTCTTCATCTCGATCCACCATGATGCCGAGTTTTCTCAACTCATCCATGTCTTCTTCTATGATGCCCACCCTTGATTTGACTGTATCATAGTAATCACCGGGGACATGAAGAAATTCAACACCCCTCTTTCTCATTTCGCTGATGGTGAAGATGATGTTATCTGTTGCAACCGCGATGTGCTGACATCCAGGGCCTTTATAAAAATCCAGATATTCCTCTATCTGAGACTTCTTCAGACCTTGTGCGGGTTCGTTGATAGGAAACTTAATTCTACCATTGCCATTGGTCATCACTTTGCTCATCAAAGCGGTGTATTTGGTAGAAATGTCTTTGTCGTCGAAGGTAATCAGATTGGCAAAACCCATCACTTCTGCATAGAATCTTGCCCACTTGTCCATTCCACCAAGTTCGACATTACCCACCATGTGATCGATGTATTTGAGTCCTGTTTCAGAAGGTTGATAATCTGAATGCCAGGCTATGTATCCAGGCATAAAAGGGCCGTGATAATTTTTTCTTTCTATGAACAGGTGAACGGTATCACCGTAGGTATGTATTCCCGATTTAACAATTTCGCCAAATTCGTCTGAAACACTTACCGGTTCGAGGAATGATTTTGCGCCTCGCGACACAGTTTCCTCAAATGCTTTTCTAGCATCATCTACCCACAGTGCAATGTACTTAACGCCATCGCCGTGCAGTCTAATGTGTTGTGAAATTTCACTGTCCGGATTGAATGGAGAGGTTAATACCAGACGTATTTTGCCTTGTTGGATGACATAGGAGCATTTTTCCTTATTGCCTGTTTCTAATCCGGAATAGGCCAAGGACTGAAAGCCAAAGGCAGTCTTATAAAAATGGGCTGCCTGCTTGGCATTCCCTACGTATAGTTCAACAAAATCAGTACCGTTGATGGGTAGAAAATCCTGTGCTTTTTCAAAAATCTTTTCTCCGCTGTAGCTGTAATTTTGTACGGTGGTAAGATCTTTCATAATCGGGTAAAATTTTAATAATTTAAATAAAAATTGAATCAATTAGCGCCTATTGGTTCCTCTAGCCAGGATTTATAATAATCCTTTACCTCAATCTCCATAGCATCTTTTGTGATGCTTACCGGACTAAACGGATCAATCATGACTGCGAGTTCTTTTGTATCTTTTTGTCCAATGCTTCTTTCAATTGCACCGGGATGAGGCCCATGTGGAATGCCTGCGGGATGTAAGGTCAGCTGACCTTTTTGGATATTGTTCCTGCTCATAAAATCTCCATCCACATAGTAAAGAATTTCGTCAGAATCAATATTGCTGTGGTGATAAGGAGCAGGGATGGCGTCCGGATGATAATCATACATTCTCGGGACAAAAGAGCAAATGACAAAACCCCTACCTTCGAATTGCTGATGTATGGGTGGAGGCATGTGTACTCGTCCGGTAATTGGTTCGAAATCAAATATGGAAATACCGTATGGATAATTGTAGCCATCCCAACCAACGACATCAAAAGGATGGTTGGTGTAGACAAAAGGGTAGATCATCCCACGTTTTTTAATGCGAAGGTGAAACTCTCCCTCCCGATCAAAAGTCTCCAGATTCTGGGGTAGTTTAAAATCGCGCTCACAAAAAGGGGAATGTTCCAAATATTGTCCCATGTTGTTGCGGTAACGACCAGGCGTTCGGATAGGTCCATGAGACTCCACAATCAGGTGACGGTTAAGGCCTGAATCAAATTCAATTTGGTAAACAGTTCCCCGTGGTATGACCAGATAATCGCCATACTCAAAACGTACATTGCCATAACTGGTACGCAACACACCAGCGCCCTCATGGATGAAAATCATCTCATCAGCATCGGCATTTTTGAAAAAATAATCTCGAAGGGATTCGGTCGGAGCAGCAAGACTTACAGACATGTCTGCATTGAGAAACAAAGTCCTTCGACTCTCGATGTAATCGGCTTTTGGAGTGGCCTTGAATCCAGAAAAACTCAGTGCCTGTAAATTATCCTCAATGGCCAACTCCGGCTTGATGGACCACGGTTTACCAATCTGACGTACACGAGTCGGCGGTCTTAGATGATAGACCAAAGAAGATGTAGAAGAAAAACCCTCCGTGCCGAAAAGTTCTTCGTGATACAACTCACCCGTTTTTTGCCGATAGACTACATGTCTTTTGTGCGGAATCTTTCCCTGAGAATGATATACAGACATACTTGTTCCAATTCTTTGCACGAAGGAAAGAAATTATTAAAAGTGAGTACTTGATGGGAATCAATGTCAGTCATGATTATTATCATGTAAGTGGGTTGGTTATACAATCCCCATTAACTGTCTGAACCATGATTTTTGGGATGCATGGGATTAATGAGATCGAGAGGATGGAATTTTATTAAATGATTTTAATGGTTCATCTATAATCTTTTCAAAAAAAAAATCATATTCCATCCCAAAACTCCCAACAATCCCATAAATCCCAGTTCAGACAATATTCCCACCATTCCCAATATTCCCATCAATCCCAGTTCAGACAAAATCCCCATCAACTGTCTGTACCATGATTTTTGGGGTGTATGGGATGGATGAGATTCAAGAGGGTGGAATTTTATTAGTTGGGTTAGGAACATGGTAATATATCACTATTGCCAATGATAAATGTCAATTAAAATGAATGCTTTAAGTTTAAATTGAAGTGTTGATTATTAATAAATTTAAATGGCAATCATGAGAAATTTTAAAATTTTAATTTTCGTATTGAGTCTTTTTCTAGTTCAGTGGGTTTCTGCCCAGGATGGAGGTTTTGATAAGAGTTTTAATGGGAATTCTTACCATTCTCTTTCTATAGGGAAGTCCTTTGAAAGGACTCAGCACATGACCAGACAAGCAGATGGAAAAATAATTGTGGTGGGTTATTTATCGGTTGGTCAAACCAGAAATGCTTTCGTTGCAAGATATATGAGCGATGGAGCAGAAGACTTAAGTTTTGGAGATGGAGGGAAGTTCATATTTTATAATTTCCCTTCTACGTTTTATTCTGTGGTTGTGCAAAAAGATGGGAAGTTAGTAATCTCTGGTGTGGCCACGCAGGGTAATCAAAATAATTTTCTAGTAGCAAGATTGGAATCTAATGGAAACTTGGATAAAAGTTTTGCCGGAAAGGGGTATTTGACACAGCCGGTTGGTGATCTGGGCGCTGCCTTGGCATATAGGGTTGTTGTTGCCTCCGATGGAAAGATAGTTGTCGGAGGGTACGCTTGGGTGAATGGCCAACACTATAATTTCGCCATGATCCGTTTAAAGCCTGAAGGAACTTTAGATGCAGATTTTGGTACAGGTGGGATTTCTTTGACAGACATTGGAAGTGGCACGGCGGATTTTGCAAATGACATGATTTTACTTACCAATGGTGGCATATTGATGGTGGGTTCAACCCGACAAGTGACTCCTGCAGTTTTAAACTATGATTTTGCGATGGCCAGGTTTAATTCGTATGGTCGATTGGATAATACATTTAGTAGTGATGGAAAAGTGACAACAGATTTTGCGGGACAGGACGATGCTGCATATTCGGTTTTGGTATTAAGCAATGGAGGAATAATAGTAGGTGGGTATGCAACAGAGGCAGGTATATCCAAGTTTGCCCTTGCGAAATATTCAAACAGTGGTATTTTGGATATTTCATTTGATAAAGATGGCAAAGTGATGACAACGGTTAATGGTGAGTCATCTTCTCCATATGATATGAATATTCAAAGTGATGATAAAATTGTGTTGGCAGGTAACACATTAAGTGGTAAATTTTGTACAGTAAGATACAGTGCATATGGGGTCCCGGATAATTCTTATGGTAAGGCCGGTATTAATATACAGGATCTTGGTGGAGGGACAGGAGGTCTCAGAGGTGTTGTTATTTTATCAGATAGAAAGGCTCTTGTTTGTGGATATTCAAGTTTGCACCAAAATACAGATGGCGTAATCGCGCGATTAAATACTGACGGAAGTCCGGATATAAGCTTTGGGAATAAAGGTCTGGTTTATGTCGCATACAATTTAACCAGGACGGAGGCTACAAGTTTATCCATACAGATGGATGGAAAGATTCTGGCAGGAGCAATTGCAAATGACGCCCTGTTCAGTAGATTCGCATTGGCAAGATTTAATGAGAATGGTACATTGGATGATGATTTTGCCGAAGGGGGAAAATTTCTCAATCAAACATGTCCAGCATGCGGGGATGAATTGACAACGGATATGACCGTTCAACAGGATGGTAAAATTCTATTGTTCGGCATCACTTATTCCACCATCAATGAGAGGGACAATTACCAGCTCATACGGCTACATTCAGATGGCAGGATTGACAGTAGTTTTGGTAAAAATGGCATAGTGCAAACAGATTTTGATTCCACATTTGATAGAGGAATTTCGGTTTCTGTTCAGACTGATTTTAAGATTGTGTGTTCGGGCTTTGTCTTTAATGGTCAGGATTGGGATTTTGGATTGGTGAGATATTTGCCTGATGGTAATCTGGATTCCGGGTTTGGAGTTGGTGGAAAATTAACCACAGCCATTGGAAGTGGGAATGATGTTGCTTATGCGATGGCCATACAAGCAGATGGGAAAATAGTTGTAGGAGGATTGAGTGTAGTCGACACACCGAATATATATCATTATGCCTTGGTGCGATATGATAACAATGGTTCGCTTGACCAAAGTTTCAATGGCACTGGAAAGGTAATTGTTGATTTTGGAAATGATTTTAGACAGGGCACTGTATATACCATCAGGGTTCAAAAGGATGGAAAGCTTTTACTGTCGGGCGAAATAAATAATATCACCACCGGTGGAAAATACGGCGGTTTGGTGAGATTAAATGCAGATGGAAGTTTAGATAAAAATTTTGGAAACAGTGGTATGTTAATCATTTCAGTAGATAGTTTTTTCAATATTTTAAATGACATGGTAGTGCAGGAAGACGGAAAAATTATTTGTGGCGGAAGATTCGGGGCAGGAAATTCAGGATCTTTCCTTGTAAGGTATAATTCTGATGGTAGTATAGATAAGAATTTTGCATTCATGGGCATTTTAAGAATCGGATTGCAAGGTCCTAGTTTGGTAAATGCTTTGGCACTGCAGGTAGATGGAAAAATTGTTTTAGCAGGGAATGTCTATACTGCAAACAAAACAGAATTGTATGTAATGAGGTTGCTGAATAAATTAAATGTTGGTGTGCTTGGTGAAAGGAAGTTAGCTAACAAATTAATGGTCTACCCAAATCCAGTATCAGATGAAGTAAGTTTAGAATACAAATTAATTAATTCTGGAATTGTCCACCTAAAATTGTTGGATTTAAAAGGAAATGTACTCCAGGAAATAAGTACTACAGATATTGAAAAAACAGGAGATCATGCGCTTAAATTCAAGCTGCATCCTTCAATTCAAACCGGGGTTTATTTTCTTCAATTACAGAGTGGAAAAGAACAAGCTTCTGTACAAATTTTTGTGCATAAAAGCTAGACTTGTTTCTGTAATTCAGTCTTTTGATCAGAAATTTAATTCAGATCAAATCCAAGGTGACTAAATGTGTAATCACTATAAATAGGATTGAATTGTATAAATTGATATGGGTCAATTGATGAGATTATTTTATAGCTTTCATCCCTTTTAAATATATAAGTTTTATTTTGAAATTATTTATAAAACAAGGAATGATGGAAAGAAAATCATCCAGATGTATTTAAAGGAAATTTTAAGTCTTATATTGGCATGATTACCATTCAAATAGCAAAGGATATGAAGTGGAAAGAATGTATTAAGATTTGACTATTGATTTTGAAATTATTTCTTGACAAAAAATCATTTGTATGCATGATTTCCATCATTTCTGAGGTAAGAATATATACAGAACATTGTTAAAAATTATTAAGTATGATCAAAGAAGTGAAAGGGGATATCTTGTTGTCTGATGCTGCATTGTTGGTACACAGCGTGGCGCCTATGGATCATTTTGATACGGGACTTGCATTGAGTTTGCGGGATCAGTATCCGGAGATGGTTAAGGAGTTCAGGCATCATTGCCGGGTTCATCATCCATCACCTGGAGAAATATTTAACTGGATAGGAACCGATGGCAAGCATATTGTGAGTCTTATGGCTCAGGAACCTCCACCTTCTGCGCACGGACATGCAAATCCAGGCAAGGCTTCCATCAGTAATCTCGAGCATGCTTTGAAAAAGTTGGCTAAACTTATCGAGCACGATGAGGTCAAGAGTGTCGCGTTACCCAAACTTGCAACCGGGGTAGGAGGATTGAAGTGGGAAGAAGTGCTGAGTAGTATACATAAATATCTTGGCCAACTTGAGGTGCCGGTGTATCTCTATACGACCTATGTAAAAGGAGTCAAGGCGAGTGAAGGATAAGTCTTAATAAGACTGGTTTAATTGTGCCGTTTAGGCTATGGTGTGAAGACTGGTATGATTTCTTTTTTAAGGATAGATTGCATTTCATCGGGGATGGAGAGCAGTATTTCTTTTTTGATGGCTTCGATTAGTTTCTCTTTAACAAAATAGCGGTAGGTCACCAAGCCAATTTCCCTCACCGGGGCGGGGGTCTTGAAATGGCGTGTATTGTTTTTTTGCTTTGCGTTCATGTCTCTGAGTGCCAGTTTAGGGAGGATGGTGATGCCTTCATTGGTTTCAACGATTCTTTTGAGTGTCTCTATGCTGCCGGATGCAAAGTTGAACTGCTGAGTGGCATCGTCTTTCTTTTTGAGTTCACACAGGTTGATGATCTGGGATCGCAGGCAATGACCTTCCTGCAAGAGCCAAAGCCTGTTGACATCAATATCCTGAGCGAGCAGGTATTTTTTCTTCAGCAATTTTTCTTTTGAAGATGCATGTACTATAAATTCTTCATAGAAAAGCAGTTCTTCTTTGAGTGATGAATCGTTTAGCGGAGTAGCTAGAATCCCCGCATCCAGATCATTTTGTTTGAGTTTGTGTATGATTTCATCTGTACTTAATTCGCTGATGTTTAGTTTAATTAAAGGGTGCTTTTTTAGAAAGGAATTTAGAAAGAGTGGTAGCAGATATGGTGCAAGCGTTGGAATAATTCCGATGTGCAATTCTCCGCTCAGTGAATCATGTTCAGCGGACACAATTTCTTTTAGTTTTTGGCTTTCCTGGACGATTATTTTTGCTTGCGCAATGATCTTTTTTCCCAATTGAGTGGGTACTACGGGTTTTTTACTCCGGTCAAAAATAACCAGGTCCAACTCCTCTTCCAATTTCTTAATCATCATGCTTAGGGTGGCCTGGGTGATGTAGCATTTTTCCGCAGCCTTTACAAAGTGGCGGTGGGTATCGACGGCAATGATGTATTCAAGTTGATTTAAATTCATAATATAGATAAAATCTATGCGAATATATAAAATATCAGTTTGATTGATAGTGCCTGACCCATTAAATTTGTGTTTAGTTGCAGGGAAGTTCTGCGACACGATGTTCAAAAGTATGCAATGGGGCTAAATTGGAACAGAATACATCTGGATTCATTAATTGCTGAAAGAGTCAATAGAACCCCATTTTGGAGAGCGTTTGGATAGAAGTTATTTTCTAAGCCTTTTGGAAATTAAATAATTACCGAGGATTTATTATTGTTGAATTTATATGTATTTTTTTATACGCAGGTCGGTCAGGGCCTGCGTTTTTTATTTATAGAAAAATTAATGCAACTTTATTTTTTTAGAAATATTTACTTCATGTTTCAATGAGGAATTCGACGTATCATTTGTACTGTTCGAAGAGTTAAAATAAGTTACTAAGCAGTAGTTTTTATTTTCAGCATTTTAAATAAATCAGCATTCACTTTATTTAATCAGCACAATTTTTCTGACCGTATGGAAATTGGCACTTGAAATTTTGATAAAGTAGGTTCCGCTGTACAGCGTACTTGTTTCAAAATAGACTATGGTGCTTCCCTGGTGCATTGTTGTAGTCTTGATGGTTACGCCGGATTCATTCAGCAGTTCTACTTTTATATCTTCCCTGTTCAGATCATTACATTGAATGGCGATCAGATCATTGGCAGGATTCGGAAATACAAGTACATCTTGAAAAGTTGATGGACCATTTTGGGTAGCTGTTGATGTAGGTACATAAGTAGTGACCGGTTCGTTGATTCCCTGAACTTTCATGGCATTTCTCACGCCATAGAAGGTTGGTCCAACCACATATGGATAGGCGGAATTCCATTGTTTGTCGACAGTTGCAAAATAGCAGTAGATACCTATGGGATATTCCGGGGTAATGCAAAATCTTCCATTGTGTTCGTCTAAATAATCAGGGGTGGCAGAAGATGTTGGCTGGTACATATAATCCTCTCTGAAATAACCTAAAGGGTAATTGGCATTTACAGGTGGACCCGGGGTAACTGTTGAGCCATCTGCATAAGTGGTGCGTATAGAAATGTCTCTTAGTTTGTAGCTGGAATTCATCCGGACAATTCCACCTGTACCATCTGTATTTCTAAATGCATAAGCGCCATAAATGGGGAAACCGTCATAAGCAAATCCCAACAAAGGTGAATGTTTAGTACTGTCTATTACATACAGTCCGTCAGAATCGTACAGATTGCAAATTGTTGAAATAACATTCAGGTCTAATTTAAAAGCACTTGGATTTTGATGGTGATGATAGTTGCCCATGGCAGGGTGTGCTTTGGAACAATCGAAACCAACCCTTTCGGCAACTACGGCATCTCTGTTCCATTTCATGTCACCCATACCACCCAAGGGTCCTCCCTTGAGGGAATTGGAAGCATTTGACCAGGATACTCCATCCCGATAGTCAAACAGGGCCACTCCATTGATAAAGAGTCCAATGTTTCCTCCGGTCGTACTGGTTGGTGTTCCGGTATTCTTTGTTGGATGGAGGGAAAATCGGAACAGTGCGTTTTGATTGGTGGCGATGGAAGGATTTCCATCCAGAAAAGGGCCTGTGATGTATGCGGGAATTCCGGTCGCATTGATGTATACCCAATCATTGGAATATTTTACACTTTGGACATTGGCGGGAACGGCATCCATTATGGGTGTAGGATTTCCTTTTACATAATGCCTTCCCATGATGTTTGTTGTATTTTGTAACCAGGAAGTTATAGAAGGATTTAATTGTGCCTGCAAGTTTAGGTGACAGGTAATGAGTAGTAAACAATAAATAATTAATTTCATGTGACCGGATATTGATTTGTACATAAAGGTGCGAAGATTTATTCTTTGGTGATTCTAATTATTTGTACAGGTTTAACTAAAATTTTAAGTACGTAGGTGCCGGAAGGTAAGAAAGAGAAATCCATGTTTTCGATTTGGGATCCTGCGTAAATTCTTTCGCCCATTATGTTGTAGAGTTCTGCAATGGTTGAATTGGAAAATTGCTTGATTTTTATTTTTGAATTAAATGGATTTGGGTAAACTATCGAAGTCGAATACGATCCAGCGTGATCTTTGGAATCAACAGTTGTAAGACAAATATTTCCAACACCCAGAAGATTTTCCATTTCATTACACAAATAGTAGTATTGGGTGATCTCTTCTGTTGTCATGTTGGACTCGAGTAAATTTACTTTTTCTTCAGGGTCTGTTTTAAGATTATAGAATTCTTCTTTTCCGGAATTGAATTTAATCAGTTTAAAATCCGGATTACGAATTGATTTGGCTTCGCTGGCATCCGGGGTTAATTTAAATATTTCACTAAATGACCAGGGTCTGATCTGATTACTTTCTTCCCTGATAAAAGGCAAAATACTTTTGCTGTCCACCGGTTTTTTCGGATCAATCAGAGATGACCAATTGGTAAATCCAAATAATTCAAAAACGCTGGCAAAGATATCTGTTGTATTCACTAATGCGTCCGTTATTTGGCCCGGGTTTTTGACAGAGGGTCCTGCAATCATAAACGGTACATGAATTCCATTTTGGTAAACAGTGCCTTTTGCTCTCGCGGTATCGGTGCTCTGATCAGTCTTTTGAGTATTTCCGTTGTCTCCAATAAAAATAATGTCTGTATTGTCTAATTTGCCCATTACTTGCAGAGAATCAAACAGTCGACCCATTTCATGATCTAAGGCCTGGATCATCGCTTTAAAATAGCTTTTTGGATTAGCCCTAATATCCTGTGCGGTGCCGCTTAAGTTTTTGTAATGATGTAAATCGGCAGGTGGCAAATGCAGTGGTTCATGAGGAGCATTAAATGCGAGCCACAAAAAGAATGGTTTTTTATTTTGATTTTTAAGCCAGGCTACCGCATTGTTGACATTTTCAGAAGTGGCATAGTTGGTTACGTTGGTGGCTACACCATTGATGTATTTTGTCCAATTGGTAAAACTTGACAATTGTCCGATAAAGGGCCCTTCAAAATGATCATAACCCATGATGTTTGGGAATTTCAAATTGCTGACAGGCATGGCTTGTTGAAGATGCCATTTACCAATGTTGGCTGTTGCAATTTCGGGATTCAAAATTTTTAGTATTCTCGGTATGGTATTTTCAGCAGTATCCAGAGGCATGGATCCACCTGCTCCACCCACAATGCCGCCTACTCCTGTTCTGAAACTGTATCTTCCTGTTAAAATACCTGATCTGGTGGAGGAGCATACCGGATTAGAAGCTGCATTCTGAAAAAGCACACCACGGCTTACCAGTTTTCGGAGATTGGGAACTTCTACTGTGTCTTTGTGATCTTTGTAAAAACCAAGATAATCAGTGCCTAAATCATCTGCAATAATAACCAGCACATTCCTTTGTGCCTGGCATAGGTGGATGGTCCAAATGGACAGAAGCGCAGTGAGTAATATTTTAAAATGAGGCATTATGAATGACAATAATAGAATTTTTAAATTTTGACCTGATTTGTTATCATCTTCTCTTATCCGGCGATTAATATTTTTAACTATTTAATACATGAATGAGGAAAAGAAAAATTTAATGGTTAAAAAAATATTTACTAAGTTGAGGTAAATAAATCAATCAAAGTTAATCAATCTAATGCCATTGTTTTAAGGAATGCCCTTTAAATTGAGTACCATCTGAAAAAAAACGACCAAGTCCACGTGTAGAAGGGAGAAAAACTAACTCTGTACTGTAGTCTAAGAAAAATTATGGATGGCTTAATGCTTGTGTCGTTTATGTAGGTTGTCATTTGAGTGGATTCTTTAACCGGGCAATGTGATCTCTCATAACCTAATGTTCAGGTAGTCTGTGCGGGACCATTCCTAAGATTTAATTTGATTAAGGATGCATGGTTTATATCTACTTCTGATCAAACCAAAGTCAATAAATAAAATTCCTTATTTTTTGAAAAATATAAATTTTGGAAATGAATTTTTGGGATCAAATAAAAAGGATTTATCGGAGAGGGTCAAAAGAAATGCAATCAGATCAACTTTTTCATTTGATTTTAGTGCAATTGAATTTTTCAATTTTTCGGACAATGTTTTACTTTGGTGAATCCCGGAGGTATAGTGTTTTAGAACCTCACTTAGATTTTTGAAGCGACCATCGTGCATGTATGGAGCGGTAAATTCAATATTTCTTAAAGTAGGCACTTTGAATTTTAGTGAATCGGATGTAAGCCCTGTGATTTTCATCCTTCCAATGTCATTTAGCGTAGAATCCTGTAGTAAACCATTATTTTCAAAAGCTTGGTTGGAGAACAATGGTTCAGTATGACATTGTGCGCAATGTTTTCTGAAGAGTTTCAGGCCGTTTTTTTCCTGATCAGTAAATGTAGACTGTTTGCGATACACGCTGTCGTATTTTGTATTGTCACTTACCAGAGTTAACAAAAAAGCAGAAAAAGCTTTCAAGGTGTTTGCTCCGGTAATCAAACTATCACCAAATGCAGTGTAAAATAATCCAGGGTATAAATGTTTTTTTTGGAGTTTCCCAATGACGTGAGCGAAGTCCTCATTCATTTCTATTGGATTGGTAATGGGGGAAAGTGCCTGCATGTCCAAATGATGGATGGCGCCATCCCACATAAATGATTTTTGCCAAGCTAAGTTTAATAATGCAGGTGCGTTCCGATTGCCAATCGAATCATGGATTCCATGGCTAAGTGCGTGATCTGTATGGGCAAAGGAAGTGTAGGGATTGTGGCAGCTTGCACAAGAGATTGTACTGTCTTTGGATAAAATGGGATCGTAAAACAAAGCTCTTCCTAAATCAATTTTTGTTTGCGAGAGTTGGTTTTGAGTAAATGAATAATTGGGTTTTGGCCATCCTTTGGGGACCTTAAAGAAAGGTTCCGGAATGCCGCCAGAGGTTAACAGCATTAGCAAAAGGAGGCAATATGAAATGATGATATATTTCATTTGGGAATTACAGAAAAAATTTCACTAAAGTATTGACTCAAAGTATAAGCATTTTTACCCGGTGACATGATCTGATTCAGTTTGGCGAGATCAATTTTATCAAATAAATTCTGGAAATTGATTAAGATGTTGTGCGCATCATTCTTTTGCAAATCCAGACAAATATTCTGACACGCATTGAAGGGTGATTGGTACCCACCCAAATGAAATTGAAATTCGTGATTGCGTGTTGTACAACGTTGAGATTTACCCTCCATTTTGATGTTGATGTATCCACTTTGCCAGGTCCAATACATTCCGGTGGTGGGGTCTAAATCTCCACCAAAGACTCCCGAAATATTGGTCATGCTGTCAATACCCAAATTAAAGCATAGGGTTTTGTAGTTTGTTTCTTGAGGGATGTTTATGGAAAGAGATAATGTGTTTTCTTTAGCTAAATCCAATAAATGGAAGCTGTTACTTTCTTCCCAAGCAAGCGTGTTACCATCCCACAATTTAAATGAAGAAAGATAGAATTTGATGGTTTCAAAAATCAAGGTATCTGCAGATTTTTCACCGTATACATTTTTATGAAGAGAGATTTTATGATTGTCAAAAACCGGAATAAAATTGAGTGAAATTGATTTATAATCCTGAGCATTCAAAAAAGAAAATGCACAAAGCATAAATGGGTTAAAATAACTTAATTTATTTTTAAGCCCGTTCATTTATTTGATTTTGTTAGAAATAAAATTGAGTTCTGATTCATAGAAAAGTTAGCAAGGTCATAAATAAAAATCGTGAAGTTGAGGTCCGCGGGTTAAGAATTATTTATGTTGAATGGGGGCTTAAAATATTAATAATTATTAAATTGACTTTAGTTATGAATACTCCCGATAAAACGAAGAATGGTTGTGTTCGAAAAAGTTTATTCAGATAAATGAAATGCATAACCTATAGAAAGTCCAATTCCTCTGGTATGTACTTTTTTCGTACTTTCTTCTGCAAAACCATCGATGTCCAATAAGCCAAAAATGTAGCGGGCGTCGAGTATAAATTCTCCATTACCAGCCGGTATGCCAAGGTTGCCTCCTAAGTGTAGACAAACGTCCCATTTTTTTAACTGCATATCTTCAAAATCGATGCTTTCTTTTATGGTGTATTTTACTTTTTGTTCGGTGAAATCCTGATTGATCTTCCCACCAAATGCATAGGCTACAGAAGGACCAGCATATAAACACAATTTAGTAGACCAATCCACGAAATTCTTTTTGGCAAGCAAGGGTATTTCCAATGCATTCAAACGCATTCTAAAGTCACTGTAATCTATGGCATCCTGTGAATATAGACGTACCGCTTTTTGAAGATAGATCAGTTCAGTTTGCAAGGAAAAAGATTCCGTAATAAATACCTCTCCAGACAAAGAAACATAGGGTGTGCTTAAATATTTAACTGCATCCTCCTCCTCACTGTTAAAACTGAATCGGGAGATGTGAATTCCTGATCGAATGCCTGCAGAAACTTGACTGAATAGGTTAGGTGTAAAATGGAGGAGAGATAACAAACCTATACAAATAGTGTGCTTTAATTTTTTCATGGGTTGAATGTAATTCATTTTTGATTTTCCTGATCCTAATATGAGCAAATAGTGCATTCTACAAGTGAAAAGTATGGGTCCATGTGGGTATGGATTATACAAAAAGCCAGGTATAAAAGTGTTTTATGGAATAAAAAAGGATTAGAAATAATCCAAAATTGTCTATCAAATTAATTTAAATAATTGATATACATTTTATTAAATATGTGATATTATTCTAAATTAAAATATATATAATGATTATAAAATATATATATTTGCATTAAAATCAATCTTTAATATCTTAAAAAAAGATTTAATTTAAAAGCCAAAACCGAATTCATGCTCTCCAAATGCCTAAATTTTGGACATAAGTTATTGTTGTGCAGTGTATTTACAACAGTACTGACCTCCTTATTCCTTCCACTTACCGCACAAAACCCCGGACTTCCAAAAGCATGCCCGGTGAAAAATGGACACCAAACCACTACCGGCAGTATTGTTCTTCGACCGCAGGTTGTAGAATCCAATCCTTTCACAGGCCAGGTGGGTTTCAGTCAAGCATCAAATGTGGCTTATAATGACCAGGAATATTGTCAACTGATATTAAAGAGTGGTGAGCTGTCTTCTAGTTTATGGTTTAGGGATTTTAATCTTAACCTGCCGGAAGGATCAAAAATTTATGGAATAGCAATTGAGTTTGAAGGAAATGTAACAGGAGGAAAATTGAATCTTGTACAACTTCAACTTACTGACCGCAATGGTAAAAACTATGGAGAAAACAAGGCTGCTATTTTACCGGCCCTGCAATGGAATGCTACAAGGCCAAATGCAGATTCCTTATGGAAACATGGTGGAGTGAATGATGTGTGGAATCTTAAACCATCACTTCAGGATGTAAATTCCTCTAATTTTGGTTTTAAGTTGCAGGTAAAAAACGTTGGGAACACAGAGGTCAAACTTAATCTGGATCGTGTGCGTCTGGTCATTTATTATCAGGCCATGCCAGCCATGTGTATGAAAGATTGTAGTTTTTTTTATGTAGATCCGGTTAAGAATGCTACCCAATATCACTGGAAAATTCCTACAGGTGCAGAGGTGATTTCGAATGAAGTCAATCAGTCTTTTATAGGATTGAACATCGGAAGGTTACCATACGGAATACACGAAGTGTGTGTGCAAACAGAATCCGCTGCAGGGCTTTCTGAACTTTGTTGTCTTAGTTTTTTAAACAGCGACTGTTCAACAGCATCTGTTGGCGACAGGGTGTGGCGAGATGATAATGCAAATGGAATTCAGGATCCTAATGAACCCGGAATTTCATCCACTCAAGTTCTACTTTATGACGGACAGACAAAAAAGTATATTAGATCGGTGCTGACAGATATTTCCGGATATTTTAAATTTGATAGTTTAGTCTCCGGATATTATTATTTAAAATTTATTACGCCTGGAAATTTAATTTCCACTTCGTCTTTCAAAGGAAACAATTCCTCTCTTGACAGTGATTTGGAAAATGTTTTTGGAACAGGCAGTACGCCCATGTTTTTTCTGGCACCCGGGCAACGAAAAACGGATGTAGATGCAGGTTTTTTTCAATATTCATCCATAGGAGATTTTGTTTGGGAAGATGTGGATGCTGATGGCATTCAGGATGCTCATGAGCGTGGCATATCAGGAATTAAATTTTATTTGCTTAATACTTCAGGAGTCCTATTGGATTCGGTAGTGAGTGATTTGAATGGTAGGTATTCTTTCAGCAAGGTTTTGCCGGGGGATTATTACATACGGGTTTATTCATCAGATCCGTATGCAGTCACTCAATTTCGTGCGGGAAATAATGCTGCCAAAGACAATGATTTTTTGGGAAATTTTACATCTGAAATTTTTAGTGTAGGATTCCAACAAATGCGAAGCGATGTTGATTTAGGTTTGACCAAATCCTCCTCAGTGTGTGGTAAGATTTGGTATGACCGCAATCAGGATGGTCAACGTGATGTGAAGGAAACTTTGGTAAAGGATGCGTTGATTTATTTACTTGATTCTGTTTCACAGATTTTAGATTCTACCAGGAGTGCTGATAATGGAAATTATTGTTTGAATATTTCACAATCTTCAGGAAAATATCGCTTGAGAATATTTTTATCAGATGAATTCATACTGAGTAAAAAGGATTCAGGTCCGGATAGTACGGACAATGATTTTAACTTAGATCATTTTACAGATTATTTTACATTAGCACAAGGGCAAAGTACCAAATTGGATGCCGGATTTTTAATTGATTGCAAGGATCAGGCTCCAGAATTAATTTTTATTCAATCCAGTCCAGAATGTTTGGATCAAGAACCCATTCAAATTTTGTTTGCCCCCGCCTCTACTCCTCCGCTCAATCCCGGATTTGAGAAAACATATTTTCTTGTTCGAGCTTCGGATGGTGTAATTGTTTCCATCAATTCATTTCCATTTTTTCAGGTGGATCAGCCGGGCAATTATTATTGCAGATCTATGATTTATGATGGAACAAAGGGGTCGTTTAATTATTTTGATGTTAACACTATACAGGTAGGGATCACCTATGTGCTGAGGCTTATCAATGACTTGGATTCACTGCAATTATGTTACAATATATCAGCAGCTTCCACAGTGGTGACGATCAGGGAGTGCAGTAGTATAAGTGGAAGGGCATGGTATGATTACGGGCAAGATGGTATTCAGGATCAGAAGGACAGAAGTATTCCGGATGTATTGGTTTGTTTAAAGGATGAATTTGGAATTGCAATAGATTCTGTGAGAACAGATTCTATGGGTAAATATGCATTTGTAAAATTGAATCCTACCCATAAGTATAGTGTTGCATTCAAATATTTACAGGATTATAGTTATACTCTGAAAGATGCTTCCGGTTTTGAGCAAACCGACTCCGATGTAAATAAAACCGGAGAGACAGATATATTTACACCCGCGATGGGAAATAATATGCATGTAGATGCAGGATTGTTTTTGAATTGCAATATTTCTTTAGCAAGTTTAAAAACCTTGCCAATGGAATTTGAATGTTATTCAGGAGGAGTTCAGAGCATCCGTGCAACGACCATTGGCACGCATCAGTATCCGGTCGACTATGTTGTGAAATATTTATTGGTTACAGGTGTAACACAAAAAATTTCAGAAATTTCCGACAGTCCTGAATTCAAGATTGATAAGCCGGGTGTGTACAGTATTTATATTTTGTGTTTTGAAGAAAAGCAAGATGGGTTTAATTTTTTAGATCTGACTATACTGATTCCGGGAACTACCACTTTAGTGGATCTAGGGAATTTGATTTTGCGGGAGCAAAAATGTGCTTCTATTTCTGCAAAAGGCGTATCTTTTGTCGTGGATGAATGTATCGGCATGCGTGGTTTGGTTTGGCGGGATGCCAATAAAAATGGCATTCAGGATTTGGGAGAACAAGGATTTAAGGATTATTTGATTTACCTCACAGATAAATCAAGAAAAATAATTGATTCGATAAAGACAGATTTTAACGGACATTATTTTTTTGAAAAGAAAACGCCTGCATTGGAGTACAGGATATTTTTGTCGCCAATGGCAGGATATGTTTTTTCAAAAAAGGGAAGTGGGAATATGCCGGATGTTGACAGTGATGTTGATTCTTCCGGTTGGAGTGAATTGTTGAGTTTGCCGGGAGGAGGGCAGGCAAAAATTGATGCAGGAATTTATGAAGAGTGTTTGGCAAAAGCTCCTGATTTATATGATTTATCTATGTCTTCTCCGTGTTACACAGGAAATCCGGTTCGCGTCAGATATGCCTTGAATGGTATTGAGTTTCTACCTCCAGGCTTTAGCAGAAAGTTTATTTTAATATCAGATTCCGGACAAGAAATTTTGAAGACAAGTGACAGTCTTTATACTGACATAATGAGATCCGGAAGATTTTATGTTTATGAGTTGGTCTATCAAAATGATCCGCTGAGTCCGGATTATTTTGATGCAACCAGCTTTCTTACTTTGGGTACCCACTTAAATGAAGTATTGCAATATTTAAAATCAACGGCTAAATGTCATGCTCTTAGTGAGCGTCCTGCATTCTTTGAATTATACAACTGTAGAAAAATCGAGGGAATTGTTTGGGAAGATTTTGATAAAAACGGAATTCGCAATTCCGGTGAGACGGAAATAGAAAGGGTCAAAGTGTTTTTGTATGATGATCAGAACAACCTTTTGGACAGTGTGATGACAGATACAATTGGTCAATATGAATTTCTTCAATTTGCTCCGGGAGACTATCAGATTAAATTTGTGAACGAAGACAAGAATTTTAGTTTTAGTCCCCAAGATCAGGGAGTTGATGAAGATCTGGACAGCGATGTAAATCAAATGGGTGAATTATATTTTAGTGTATTTCCCGGAAAAATGATCACTGTTGTAGATGCCGGAATGATAAGACCTTATGGTATGATTGGGGATTATGTATGGGAGGACAGTAATGGTGATGGAATCCAGCAAGGCAATGAGATAGGAGTTAACGGAATTGCTATAGATTTGATTGAGGCCAGTACAGGCAGGTTAATTAGAAGTACTATCAGTAAGTTGGATTCACTGGGTAATCCAGGTTATTATAGATTTGATCATGCTCCGGAAGGAATGCATTATTTGAGTGTAGGCTTTCCGGATTCCGTTTCCATTACTGCATATAGATCCGGTATTGATAGCTTGCTTGATTCAGATTTTGACAAGGTAGGTAGTCAATTTAGGACCGTTGATTTTGAGGTAAAATCAAATGCTCAAAGAGACGATCTGGATTTGGGGATCTTGAAGAAATCGACTGTGGGTAATTTTATTTGGCTGGACGTAGATAGGGATGGAATTCAGGATGCCGGAGAAGGGGGCATACCTGAGGTCAAGGTGAAATTATACAATGAGCAAGATGTAATGGTGGATGAGGTATATAGTGATGAAGAAGGACATTTTAATCTGCGTGCACATACCGGTTCATATTATCTAAAATTTGAAGCACCTCCATTTTATGGGTATACGAGTATGAATGGATTTGTAGCCCAAGATGTAAACAGTGATGTGAATCACAGTCATGGCTACGGTACTACCGATGTGGTGCAGCTCTTCGAAGGTGATGTATTGTCAGATCTGGATGCAGGATTGGTGTTGAGTTCAGTATTGTCCATACAGGAAATTAAATTGGAATCAGAAATTGAGCATGGCGGTGTGTGCAAATTGCATTGGAAGATAAATGGCGATTTTAACAAGGGTCTGATGAAATTATTGAAATATGATGGTAATTGGTCAGCAATCCATCACCCAGTAATTGATGAAAATAAAAATGAATTTTGGTTTGAGGATGTAGAAGTAAACAAGTCAGATTTGATTTATTATAAAGTTGTTTATTTGAATGAAACTGAATTGATAGAAAGCAATGTAGTTGCATTTCAGAACAAGAAAAGTGCTGAACTCATGTTAAGCCCAAATCCTGCGAGCGAGTTTGTGGAGGTAAAATTTAATTCAATAGACAGGGAGGGTAATTATGAAATCTTAAATATTCAAGGAAACATCATAGCGTCAGGCTATATTAAAAATGGAGTTCAGAAAATAAATGTTGCAGGGCTTCTTCCGGGAGCGTATTTTGTCAAGGTAACTACCTCCAAAGGTGCTGAGATCAAAGAATTTTTAAAATTGTAAATGGTTCTAATCACTACATTTATAAAGAGGAAATCATATTGATATTTCCAATGCCTAAAAAGTTACGATGATTTTTAGCCCAACTGTCTGAACCATGATTTTTGGGATGCATGGGATGGATGAGATCAGGAGGTGGAAAAATTATTAATCCGGATTGGATTTTTCCAATAACTCAATTAAATGTCTACAATGGTTCTGAAGGTCAAGCTGATTCTGGCTTGTGTACATTTTTTAGTTTTAGGAAGGGCGTGCAGCCAGTACGTCTGGGTATTATTTTTCATGACCAGCAGGCTTCCGGGATGAAGGATGCAATGTACTTCTTCTTTAGTCTGTTTGTGTCTGAATGAAAATTTTCTGGAAGCACCTAGACTCAGGGAGGCAATGGCTCCATTTTTTTTTAAGGCAGTCTCGTCATCACTGTGCCAGGAAACTCCTTCGTTCCCATCATGGTATAAATTGAGCAAACAGGAATTAAAAGTCTCGCCTGAATTTTTTTCTACCAGATTTTTTAATTCCAGCAAAGTTTCGTTCCACAATAATGCGGACTTAGTGATTTTTGAATATGTGTAGCTGAAATTTTTATCACCATACCACGCCACTTTTCTTTTGGTGAGGATGTGTTTACCAAAAATAATGGCTTCATCGTGTTTCCAGTCGACTTCATTCAACAGACGATTGAAATAGTGTTGACTTTCCTCTTCATTGAATAAAATGCCCAGGTTGTGGACCGTTCCGTCAAAAGGCAATAAATTCTCTTTAGGTTCATGAAGTTTTTCAAACAATTCCATTTTTAAGTCATGGTTGTTATCAATCCAGTTTTAGTTAGAATAATATCAAAACTATTTGAAGTAATTTGCTTTAAAGAAAGCCTGGTATTCTTTTACTGATTTTAGTTCGAGAATTTTTCGATAATTGTTTGGTGTAAGTGGATAGGTCTCATAATTCTGAAATCCTGGAATGTATTCGCTGATGTTGCGTTGTACGCCTTCATAATATTTCATGGCTCTGTTTCGGTCATCAAATTTACGGATGAGAATGATCGAGATGTTTTTATCGATGTCCAGAACCACACTGGACATTTTTAAGTTTTCGGTGCGGTGATATTTTGCATGATAATCGGAGATGGCAATTTTTGCTTTGTCCAATTGTTTTTCCGGAGGATCAAAAAACACCACGATGGCATAATGGTTTTTATCGTCCTCGAGTTTGAATTGAAATTCTTCAATCTGCTGTGTGGTGATTTCGGTAAAGGCTTCATTATCGCCTTTAAGAAAGCGTAAAATTTCTTTAGCCTTACTTTCTTCCGGAGTGCCAGGAAAATTCGCCACAAGGTCTCTCAGCGCATTCATGTACATTTCTTTGCCACCTGTCTGTGCAGAGCACATTGCACTTAGCATGGCAATTTTGGCCTGCAGTGGGTGATTGTTCACGGCTTTTGTTTTTGTTGCTTGCAAAACTTCATTCGCCAAAGTGAAATTTTTTGCACTGTACAGTTCATAAGCTTTGGTATAAGCCACCGTTACTTCATCTTGTTTTACGACCAGTGATTTTGCATATTCCGGGTCATTGATGACTTTTGCATATTTGGAATCCGGAAAACGGTCTTTCAGCTGATCACTGTAACTGGCGGCACAACCTTGATCATTCAGGTCAAGGCAATTGAGATATAAGTAATATAAAGCATCTGCCCTGCGCTCATAATCCGGATAACGATCCAGTAAAGCAATGTGCGATTCCTTGGATTTTTGGTATTGTTCGATTTTTTCTCTGTAGTAAACACCTAAATAAAACATGGCGTCCTGAATCTTCAGGTGGGCCTCAAGAATTTCTTTATCGTTGCTTGGAATTCCCTTCAGGATAGCGGCAAGATCTTCTTCCAGATTGTCTGTTTCATTTTCTTTTTGGTCCGCTGTTTTTTCTTCCTGAAAAGTGAATGAAGTTTTGTTGGATCTTCTCCAGTTGTCTTCTAAAATCCGGTTACCCCAAATTTGTTCATAACCACTTTTACCACGATTCATATTTTTCTGATCGTAAGCAAAAAAACCACTTGGTTTACCACCAGAAGATTTATCTCCCCCAACACTTGGCAGGTTATCTTGATTCTGCACCATGCTGCGGTCAAAAGGACTGTTGGATCCCATTTGAAGACGATCCATTCCCATGGCCTGCCTGTCTATTTCCGGTTGTACTAATTTGGCCTTATCTCTGTTTTTGATTTGGATGGCCAAGGCACGTTTTTCTTTAACGCTTAATTTTGAAATTTTGATCAGGCTGTCTTGAAGCGCAATAATTTCCAATTGTTCTGCAATGTCTTTTAGGTTGGATACCATTTTGGTAACATAATTCCTGCGCTCATCATTTTTTGACAGGGACATTAACGTACTGTCAAAGTAGTATTTTGATTTTTGATATTTCTGATCTTCAAAAAACAAATCCGCAAGCATATGGTAGGCCGATGCTTTTTGATTATTCTCCGGAGTTTTATCCCAGACACATAATTCGAGGTAATGTATTCCTTCTTCCTTGCGATTATCTTTAATGGCTATTTGTGCCAATGCAAAATATAGTTCAGGAGCGTATTCAGCATTTTTCGGATCCTTCAGCAATTTGCTCAGATCTTTTTCCACCTGGGCAGGTTCTTCCCCACTGATGCCTTTATTGATGAGCATGTTCATTTTAGCATGAAAACTCAAATCATAAGAAGGTTTTAATTTAACAACCTGGGTATAATATTCATCAGAACTTGCCGGGCGATTTTGTTTTTGATAGAGTTGAGCAAGTATGTATGCATACCGCGCTCTTTTCTTTTTATTTTTGGTGCCCTCTACAGCACTTTTTAATGCAACGATTGCATTGTCATAATTTTTTTCCCGAAGATAAATATGCGCGTAGGTTGCGTATAAATCTCCTTTAAGTTTTTCCGGCGTATTGGGATCCTCAAGAAGGGATTTGAGAATATCCCTTGCTTCATAATATTTACCCCTTTCGGTAAGATTTTTAGCAGACCAGATGCTTGCTTCCCAAAATGCGGGTCTGTGCGGAACTAACTTTGAGCCTACATTGGTAACATTAGGTGTTTTGGTTTTTTTTGGTGCAACGACCGGCACATAAACTTCAGGTCCGGATGGATTGGTTTTTATTTCCCCATTACTAGGCTCCTTTGTTTTTTCTACAGATTTTTTTGGAGCGGACTTAGAGGAAGATCCTTTTTTCTTTTTCGCATTTTTCTTAGCCCTTTCTTTGGCCTTTGCTTTTTCCTTTGCTGTTTTTTTTGCCAGCTTCTTTTTTTCTTCTGCGGTTTGTTTTTTTTCTTCTTTGACTTTTTCTTTTTCTTTGGTCTTTTCCTTTACCGATTTTTCTCTGAGTCGTTTGTTGTTTTTTATGAGGTTGGCAGGTTTGAATTCATCCAGTATAAACTTGAAAGAATTTTCTGCTGTTTCAAAATCTTTTTTGAGGTATTGCGCTTTGGCTAGAATTAAGTAGCAATCATCCATCCAGTGACTGGGACGGTGTAAGCTGATGTCTACAGAAACTTTTTGAATGGCTTTATCCAGATTCGCTTTTTCAGGGTCTGCGTTGGCAACTGCATTGTAAGGAAAAATAGGCAATATCTCGGAGTAATTATCTTTGTGAGCGCGTTCAAGATTTGAAATACTGTTTTGTAATATTTCGTTAGCATTGAAGTAACCGTTATATTTGGCCGTGGTGTTGTGGTAGAATCTTCCCAAAGCTGAAGTTTCTCCTTTTTTCTTCCGGCTGACGCAGGCGCTTAAGGCTAAAACCAGTAGAAAACTGTAGAAAAGGTATTTGTGGATAAATTTCATTAATGGTAGATCTTCCTCAATTAGACGGTATATAACTATAATTCGCGCAAATTTATTTTAAAAAAGCTTAATAAATGGCTTTTGACTATAAAAAGACCAAACAACAGGTAAAGGCTCACTTAGCCAAGAGGTTTCTGTTTATTCTGCGGGAGGAAGACACTTTCGAAGAGGTGGCCAGCTATAAGCTTACCCTCCTGAATGTTTATCTGTTGTTGAGTACAGTAGTTTTTGCGGTAGGATTTCTATTGCTCATGTTGCTCATTGCAACGCCTTTAAAGACTTTTATCCCCGGCTACGGCAATGTACGCTCTACGGCGGAATACATTTATTTGGAGAAGAAAATCGAAGCTCTGGAGCAGGAAATTTCAGCCAGGGAAGTGTACATCAACAGCATCCAAAGGGTGTTGACCGGTAACCCTCAGACCAGTTCAGATGTCACTAAAGATGTCAGTATAAAACAGGAGGCTGCAGTGCCTATACCTAGAGTAAAGGAAGATTCTCTTCTCAGGGTGGCGTATGAAGACAACAAATCCACAGTAATCCGATCTCAATCCAGTCCTCTGCGAAGTGTTAGATCCCAGCCTGTAACTAATGTGGATTTATCGGAGATGCGCTTTCTTCCACCTTTGCGAGGAACAATGGGCGCCAACTACAAACCGGAAAAAGATCATTTCGGGATTGATATTATTGCGCCGGAGAATACACCTATCCGGGCGGTTTTGAGCGGTTCTGTAATCCAATCCGACTGGACCCTGGAAAATGGACACACCATTTCTATCCAACACTCCAACAATCTGATCTCTGTCTATAAACACAATTCAGCCTTGCTGAAAAAAACGGGTACGCATGTTAAAGCAGGGGAAGCGATAGCTATAATTGGTAATACCGGTACCCTAACGGAAGGGCCGCATTTGCATTTTGAATTATGGTACATGGGCAATCCGGTGAATCCGTTAAATTATGTAGATTTTTAGCACCCTATTGGGCGTAGGTTATTCCAGGGGAAGTCGATGTTTCTTATTTTGGATGACCAATTCATAATTCCAATCCAATGTACGGATAAAAGGCTCTGATCTGACCTGACAAGATTGTTTGTTGCATAAACTACATTGGACAGGAATGCAACCATCTGTATGGATAGAAAATTCTACCCGTTCCTCAAAATGCGCTGCCAGAACTGCGGTGATTCGATCCAATTCGGTATGTGCTTCGTCCACCGTAAAATATCTGGGCACCGTGATGTGTCCGTCAATATGGAAAAATCCGGCGTAATTAACGACTCGAAGGTTATGGATGTCCAGCCAGTTTTCTGTCCGATGATCTTTAAGTACTTGCAGGATTTGATTGATAAGTTGTTCGTCTGCCTCATCCATAATTCCGGAAAGTGCGCTGCGTACAATTCTGAATCCTGAATATATGATCACCAATGCAAAAACTATCGCCACTAACGAATCTAAAAATTGCCATTCAGTTACCCATACCATGGCAAGTCCTAAAATCAAACCAAAAGTGGTGAGTGCATCAGTTTTTAAATGTGTGCCACTGGAAATAAGGGCCAATGAATTATTTTTTTTCCCATTTTTGACACTGTATTGTCCAACTGCCAAATTAATGACGGCAGAAATCCCCAATAGGATCATCCCGTTGTCCAGGTGTTGTAAGGGGGTAAAATGAAATATTCTGTGTACACATTCATAAATGATCCACAAGCCTGCAAGGATAATCAGACTGCCTTCTATTCCTGCGGAGAGAAATTCCACTTTGCCATGGCCATAAGGGTGGTTTGCATCCTTTGGCAAGGCGGATAAGCTTAAACTATACAAGCCGATCATTGCAGCGATCACGTTTACGATGCTTTCCAATGCGTCTGTCAACACTGCGACAGAGCCCGTAAGGTAGTATGCAGTCAATTTTATTACCAATAAAGCGAAGGAAACCGCAAGTAACAGCTTTTGGGTCTGGTAGGAATTTATCTTGGAGGAGTTCAAGTCAGGTTAAATTTTAAATACGGTATTCAATAACAATTGGCCAATATAAATCAAAAACAAATGTAGATCATTCCCCCTAAATCAGGCATTTTGTCCTAGAAGTAGTGCTAAAGTAATCCGTTCGATTACATTTCTATAACTTTGCACCACTTATGTCTATGTTTCCTAAGTACGATGTGATTGTGGTCGGTGCCGGTCATGCTGGTTGTGAGGCAGCAGCAGCTGCAGCCAATATGGGATGTAAAGTTTTGTTGGTAACGATGAATATGCAGACCATAGCACAAATGTCCTGCAATCCTGCCATGGGTGGTGTGGCCAAAGGCCAAATCGTACGAGAGATTGATGCTATGGGTGGATACAGTGGCATTGTGACAGATCATACCATGGTTCAATTCAGAATGTTGAACAGGTCGAAAGGGCCGGCGATGTGGAGCCCCAGAGCACAAAGTGACCGCATGTTGTTTGCCAAGAAATGGCGGCAAATGCTGGAAGATCATCCTTTGGTAGATTTTTGGCAGGATATGGTCGCAGGACTTTTGATTAAAGACAAAAGGGTCAAAGGAGTCATTACCGGCATGGGGTTGGAGATTGAGTCTACTTGTGTGGTACTGACCAATGGGACATTTCTCAATGGAATCATCCATATTGGCGAAAAACAATTTGGTGGCGGACGTGCAGGAGAGAGTCCGGCCAAGGGGATTACAGAACAATTGGTTGCATTAGGTTTTGAAGCAGGCCGCATGAAAACAGGTACACCACCCAGATTGGACGGAAGGTCTTTGGATTACAGTAAGATGGAAGTTCAGGAAGGCGATCAAATTCCGGGTAAGTTTTCCTATACCGACACGCCTACTCCGGAAAAACAACTATGTTGTCACATCACTTATACCAATCAGGAAGTCCACGATATTCTCAGGACAGGATTTGACCAGAGTCCTATGTTTGCGGGAAGGATAAAAGGTCTTGGTCCCAGGTATTGTCCGTCTATAGAAGATAAGATAGATCGTTTTGCAGAACGGGACAGACATCAGTTGTTTGTAGAACCGGAAGGATGGGAGACGCATGAAATTTATTTAAACGGATTTTCTTCTTCCCTACCCGAAGAGGTACAATATAAAGCCTTGACAAAAATTCCGGGTTTAGAGAATGTAAGGATGTTCAGACCCGGATATGCTATTGAATACGATTATTTCCCTCCTACGCAACTTGGCTTAAGTTTGGAGACCCATGTGATAAGCAATTTATTTTTTGCCGGTCAAATAAACGGTACCACCGGTTATGAAGAAGCAGCGTGTCAGGGATTCATGGCAGGAATGAATGCAGCATTGCGCGTAAAGGAAAGTGAACCCCTCATCCTTAAACGATCAGAGGCTTACATCGGTGTGTTAATCGATGATTTGGTCAACAAGGGTACGGAAGAACCTTACAGGATGTTTACTTCACGGGCAGAATACAGAATCTTGCTCCGACAGGATAATGCAGATCAACGCTTGACCCCAATTGCTGCTCAGAAAGGGATGCAGAATTTAGAAGAGAGAATGATTAGGCTCGCAGAGAAAACTGATTTTTTTGTGAGGGTGAACAAATTGTTGCAAGAATTAAGTGCACTTCCGGAAGAAATAAATCCTTATTTGGAAAGTATAGGATCTGCAAAAATCGAGCAAAAATCAAAATTAGGTTTGTTGTTGACACGCCCAAATGTAACCTTAATAGATCTCATATCTCATCATGCCATATTGAAAGAGGCGACTTCGGGAATGGATGAAGAATCGTTGGAAAGTATCCAGATCAATTTGAAGTACGAAGGTTATATCAGGAAAGAACAGGAAATGGTTGATAAAATGTCCAGGCTTGAGTCACTCAAAATAAATCCCGAATATGATTATCATGGAATCAGCGCGCTTTCCAATGAAGCAAAAACCAAACTAAGCAAAATCAAACCTGTCACCATTGGTCAGGCAAGCAGAATCAGTGGCGTTTCTCCGGCAGATATTTCTGTTTTGTTGGTTTACTTAGGAAGGTAAATTATTTAACAAGGGAGAGATCTCCGCTCAAAATCAGATGCTCCCCATCTAGAAATTCCACCTCTGCGATCCACACATAGACACCAGGTAAAACAGCCTGCTCATTGACCTTGCCATTCCACCATTGTGATTCCTGGTAAAAATCGAAATGCTTATTTTGGAAAACCATCCCTCCCCATCGATCAAAAATTTTAAGATAGTCTACCATCTTGATTTGCCCCGAACCAAATAGCTTGAACCAATCATTTATCTGATCATCATTTGGACTGAAAACATTTGGGGCGAACACATTTCTATTTTTTAATACTTTTATTCTAATGGTAAGACTGTCCTCACATCCATCCACAGACACAGTCTTCAATTGATAATTAATGTCGTTAATGGGTTTGGCAAAGGGATCCGGACAATCCTTACACGAAAGGTATTCGTCAGGAGACCAATTCCACCTTGATGGTTCGTGATCTCGATTTACAAAAAGTTGGACAGAATCTCCCAACTCAATGGTGAATTCTGATTTTGACTGGATGTTGTTGTGCTCGGGATTATGCAGGTTGATTTCCATGGAGTCCCTGCAATTGTTGGCATCTTCGACAATTAGAAAATGTTTTCCTCCATCCAGGCCTGTATAAACATTTTTGTCCGTTGCATTTCCACCATCAAGGTACTTTTTGTAGGGTTCAGTACCTCCACTCAATTGCGTAATTTCTATTTTTCCACTGAAACTATCTTCACAGCTTGGGTTTTGGAAACTGGTGGTTAGATTTAAAGGTGGTGGTTCCTTTAATTCATAATTTGCAATTTGGATACAACCATTGCGATCTGTAATCGTAAGCTGATAGTTGCCTGCTTTTAAATTGGTAATTTTGGCAGTAGTGTCTTTAGTGCTCCAAAGGAAGTTATATGGGCTGTTTCCCCCAATTCCTTTAGCTTCTAACCAGCCTGTTGAATTTCCATTACAGGATATCTGAAATCCTTGGTAATTTGACCATGCAGTTTCTATTTGAACAACTTCAGGTTCATTTACATTTCCAAAGAAAACCCTTTGATTGCCATAGTTATCGGTGACCGTAATGATGTAATCTCCGGCGGATAAATTGTTAAGGTGGATGCTGTCTCCAATGTTCTGGATGAAGCCCATACCGTTGATAGTGGGATCGGAAATTTTATGGTAATTAAAAGTAAATGGAGGAGTGCCCCGGGCGATTAAGAAATCCAAACCACCGTTATTACCACCATGACAGAGTACATTTTTTGCAAAGAGTTCTCCCTGAATATTGCATTGAATCAATTTTACATTTACGTGTAGCAAACTGTCACAACCATAAATATTTGTCAGGAGATCCGTGAATATTCCGGCTGCCCAATAAGATTTTCCATTCAGCTTTAAGGTGTCTCCTTCGCATATCGAAAAATCTGCATGATGTTCTTGTATTGGGTTCACTTTCAATGCCAGATGGACAGTGCTGTCACATCCTGATTTAGAGGATAACAAAATATCGTATAGTCCGGCTTTTGCATAGGTGATGCCGTTTATGGTAAGGGAATCCCCGTCACAAACAGACTGGTTAAGTAAGGTATCTTTTTTGGGATTTACTTTTACTTTTACGCAGGTGGGATCACCTTCATCACATGCATTGATGGCTTTTACACACAACTCAAAAGTTCCGGCAATGTCCCAAAATATTTTTTTCGTAGAACCGGTTCCCAGCGCAACGCCATCCAATGTCCATTGTTGCCATGCGGCTCCGCTTACAGGACTCACCTGATAATCGAGATTCTCCCCCTGACAAATTTCTAAAGGCCCCGTGATGTCTCCTGAGAAACTCAGCGGAGAAACCTTCGTACTTCCTTCAATAATGGTGACTTTATAATCACAGATATCCCCTCTGTTACCATCAATGACCAGATAATAATAATTTCCGATAACCAGATTTTTGGTGATGGTTAATGTAGTGGATGTGTTTTCCAAAACATCCCCGTCACAATTGGAGATACGGGTGAATTTTTTGCAATCTGTGCTTTCATATAATCCCACTTCCAATCCATCGGATCTTACACAATTAGTCACTGCGAGATTAAGTTTCAAATTTGAGGAACTGGCCATAAATGCGATCCATTGGCCATTGTGTTTGACTGTAGTACAAAAATCGGGAGGGAGTTCACCGGGTAGGGTACTTGTATTCCTACCGGTGAAACCATGGATATCACAAATCAGACATGCTTCTATACAGGTAGGTGTCATGTAAGAGGGAGTAGGGCAAATTTTTGGTAAATTCTGTGCGCCAAGGTACAAACAATGGAAAAGGTAAGCTAACGTAATGGCTAACCACCGAATACCTGCAGATTCTAATCCCACAATTTATGTTTTATATGTTTGTCCATAAAGACAATTATTTGGAAGCAGAAAACACTAAAAAGCGTAATCAAGTTCTAATGTACTCTCTTTTTGAAATCAAAATCAAAAAATTCATAAAAAGTATGAATCAGGAATTAATGTTATTATCACTTTCCGGCCAATAAAAGTTTTAGTAAGAATGCGATTCGTCAAAAATGAAAGGTGAAGAAAGCTATTGATTTTTTTTCGATATATCAAGAAATCCCAAAGCTGCGGGATTCCCCACCAATAACCATGTAACAAGCAAGGGCAGTGTCCCCTAAGATTTTATAATTAAAACAGGCTATGTAGGGTCAGGATAGCTCCACCGGCCCTGAGCATACTGAGGAGTGTGCCCATCAGCAGAATGCAGATATAACCCAGAATTTCCACATCACAATACTATGCAGGGGAATCTATATTTTGAATTTATTCACAAAATATAGCATTACTTAGGTTTTGCCGGGGTACGGAAAGAGCATTTAAACGCTTACTTTTGCAGGAACAAAATGACCATTAAAGGGTTTTCTACAATAAAATAATTCATGGTTTTACCCATTTACCTATACGGAAATAAGGTTCTCAAGCAGAAGGGCAAGGATATTGATCCTGATTTTCCTGCACTGAACAAGCTGATTGAAGATATGTGGGAAACCATGTATTACGCCAGTGGTGTGGGGATTGCAGCACCTCAAATAGGTCTTCCCATAAGATTATTTGTAGTAGACTCGACTCCATATTACGAGGATAAACCAGAGCAAAAGGGCATCAAAAAAGTCTTCATCAATGCAGAAATATTAGAAGAATTCGGACAAGAGTGGGCTTTTGAAGAAGGCTGTCTAAGTATTCCAAAAATCCACGCAGAGGTTAAGCGCCCCACACATGTAAGAATCAAATATCTGGATGAAAATTTTGTTCCCCACGAAGAAGTCTTTGATGAAATCAACGCCAGGGTAATTCAGCATGAATATGACCATATTGACGGCATATTGTTTGTGGAAAGGGTAGCCCCGGTAAGGAGACAATTGCTCATGCGAAAGCTGGCAAAAATCCAAAAAGGGCAATACGATGCCAAATATCCTGTTAAGGCTTAAAAGAAAAATCCGGCTGAAAAAATGATAAAATCGGCCTTATTACTTCGAGGCTTGTACAGTTTTGTAAGGGCTCTTTCATAATTAACATCAAAGGTAAAAGGTCCAAGATCAATTCCCCCTCCAAACAACAATCCACCCTGAAAGTCAGTCATGGTATCATAGTTTAAATCGAAATTATTGTCTTCCACATGAAGTAAATAAGTCAGTTGTCCCCCAGCTAAGAGCCTAATTTTAAGCAGAGAGGTATTGAGAATTCTTGCACCTATTTGTGCAGGTATCTTTAAGAAAAATGCACTTGGATCCTGCGGAAACAGGACCACCTTTGAATTGGCTTTTAGTTCAATTTTATGGACTTCTGCACCGGTACGGAGATACCAAAAATCTTTACCCAAACGCGTAGTAAGGCTTAAATGGAAGCCATGATTAAAATTTCCATCACTGGACACATCCGGATTATCGGTTTGCATCAGGCTGAGACCTATTGAGGCAACAGCTCCACTTTGGGCCTGAACATTGAATCCTGAAAGTGTGAAGGCTAAAAGGAAAAGCGTGATTAGATTTTTCATATGACAAAGTAAAGCAATTTTATCTTATCCGGGTAGCCAGTTTTATGCAGCCTAAAGCCTAAAAATCTCTACCTTAGCCCTTTTAATACACAGGCAGAAATGTATCCGGATTTATCATATATTTTACATGCCCTCTTTGGGACTGATCCAGACAATGTATTTTCCATTGTAAAGACTTTTGGACTTTTATTGGGCATTGCAATTGTATGCAGTGGGTGGATGCTTTACTACGAGTTGATCCGAAAAGAAGCCAATGGGCAAATAAAAGGTCGCTTAGAAAAAGTGGTAGTTTATCAACCAATAGAATGGAAGGAGATTTTTATTCAAAGTTTGATCAATTTTATTTTAGGCTATAAACTTGGTTTTGCCATTTTAGATTTTAAGACCTTTCAGGCAGATCCTGCCGCAGCAGTATTCTCCCAACAGGGAAATCTATATTTTGGACTTGGTTTCGGTTTGTTGACCATGGCTTATTGGTATTATAAAATGACCCAGCAGACGGATAAAGAAGCTCGTACTGCAGAAGTATTCGTGAGACCTGTGTCGAGACTATATGACATTACCGGGCTCGCGGCTTTGTCAGGGATAGTGGGCTCAAAACTATTTTCCGTTTTAGAAAACTTTGGTGATTTTGTAAGAGATCCGATTGGAAGTTTTTTTTCCGGTAGCGGCTTAACGATATACGGTGGATTAATCCTTGCATTTATCGTGGTCTATCGTTATCTATCCGCAAAAGAATTGCGTCCTATCCACATGATTGATGCCATTGCACCCACCCTTATGATTGGTTATGCTGTTGGAAGAATGGGCTGTCATTTATCTGGTGATGGAGATTGGGGCATAATCAACGAAATGGCAAAACCTTCATGGTTTATTTTTCCGGACAACTGGTGGGCGTACAGTTATCCGCACAATGTGCTGAACGAAGGAATTCAATTAGAGAATTGTAGTTGGATACACTGCAAGCAGCTCATACCAAAAGTATTTCCAACCCCATTATATGAATCCATACTTGCATTTATGATTGCAGGGATACTTTGGTTCTTGCGCAAGAAAATACCATACGGAGGTGTTCTGTTTTTTATTTATTGTTTATTGAATGGAATAGAGCGGTTTTTTATTGAAACCATTCGTGTGAATCCGCGGTACGATGTGATGGGATTTCATCCATCGCTTTCTCAATTTATTGCCTTGTTATTGATTTTGACAGGGATTGTTGGAATTACTTATTTTTGGAAGAAAAAAATAATCTGATGTCAATTATCTCTGATCATTGGGTTTAAATAAATTCCAAGGTCATCAGAGTTTGATCAAATATTAGTGTAAAAATTTATGAAGGTTACAGAATACTTCACACAGCATCCGGAAAATACTTTTGTATCTTTTGAAGTCTTGCCTCCACTCAAAGGTGGAAGTATACATTCATTGTTTGAGCAATTAGATCCATTGATGGAATTCAATCCTCCATTTATTGATGTTACGTATCACCGGGAAGAATTTATATATAATCAAAAACCCAGTGGATATTATGAAAAAACTGCCATCAGGAAGCGACCGGGAACTGTAGGTATTTGTGCGGCTTTAATGAACAGATATAAAATTGAAGCGGTTCCACATTTAATTTGTGGAGGATTTACAAAGGAGGACACAGAAAACGCATTGATTGATTTGCATTTTTTACAAATTAAAAATGTATTGGCACTGAGGGGTGATGCCAGGAAGTTTGATGAAAAATTTATTCCGGAACCTGGGGGACATGACAATGCATTGGATTTGGTTAAGCAAATTGATGGATTGAATCATGGAATTTATCAGGATAGTAATATAGAAAATGGCAGTCCGATGGATTTCTGTATTGGTGTAGCGGGTTATCCGGAAAAACATTTTGAAGCGCCGAGTCTAAAGTCAGATATGCGATTTACCAAAAAGAAAATTGAAGCAGGGGCGGATTACATTGTGACACAGATGTTTTTTGACAACGCCAAATTTTTCAACTATGCAGAACAATGTAAAAAAGAAGGTATAGAGGTTCCTATTGTGCCGGGCATCAAACCGCTTACTAAAAAATATCAGCTCAATTCCATTCCGAGGAATTTTTATATAGATCTTCCTTATGAGTTAGTGCGTGCGATACAAAAAGCAAAAACGGATGAAGCTGTTATAGAAGTTGGTATAGAATGGTGTGTGGAACAATCCCGCGAATTAAAAAAGGCCGGTGTGCCCTGCATTCATTATTACACTATGGGGGACAGCGATGTAGTGAGACGCATCGTAAGCCAAATCCAATAGATGATTTCTTAAGTAAGTTTATATACTTATTTGCAAAGTTCTTAACTGAGCAGATGTTTTCTCTTAAGATTTAAGATATTATGGTTTCTGGAATTTATTTATGTTAAACTTTGGAAATTAAAATTGAACAATCCTAAGCATAGATCTATTAATACTTCATTCCGGTTGAATTTATAATTCTCATTTCTTTCTAAATTATATGCGGGATGATAGATTTCAGCATTCAACACGAAGTTTGATTATTATCTTCCTGATATGTTCTATTTTTGCATGTGATGACAACATACGAAGAAACAATTCATTTACTAAACCAGGAGGCTTCCAAGAGAATATTGATATTGGATGGCGCCATGGGGACTATGATTCAGCGATATCCATTGACGGAAGAAGATTTTAGAGGGGAGAAATTCAAAAATCATGGACTTGACTTAAAGGGGAATAATGAATTATTATCCATTACCAGGCCGGATGTTATTGTTGAAATTCACAAAGCATATCTTGAAGCCGGAGCAGATATCATTGAGACCAATACTTTTAGTGCCAATGCGATTTCGCAAGCGGACTATCACCTGTCTGAATATTCCTATGAACTAAATGTAGCTTCTGCCAAAATTGCCAAACAGGCAATAGTAGAATTTTTAGAGGATGAGAAGCAAAAAGGAAATGACCCAGGTCCGCGTTTTGTGGCGGGAGCCTTTGGGCCTACCAATCGAACAGCAAGTCTTTCCCCAGATGTCAACAGACCTGGATTCAGAGCCATAGGTTTTGACGAATTGAAGGAGGCATATTACGAGCAGGCTTTAGGATTGGTGGATGGAGGTGCGGATATCCTGATGGTGGAAACCATTTTTGATACCCTTAATGCAAAAGCAGCATTATTTGCTTTGAGTGAATTATTTGAATTCAAAAAAAGAAAATGGCCGGTAATCGTGTCCGGTACCATAACCGATGCAAGTGGCCGTACTTTAAGCGGTCAAACGGTGGAAGCATTTTACATTTCAATGTCACATGTGGACATGTTTGCCATTGGATTAAACTGCGCACTCGGAGCAAAAGAAATGAAACCTCATCTTGCAGCATTAAGTAAAATTGCCAATTGCAGAATTAGTTCATATCCCAATGCGGGACTGCCTAATGAATTAGGGGGATATGATCAGAGTCCGGAAGAGATGAAAGACTTTTTGAGAAATTTTGCAAACGAAGGTTTGGTAAACATTGTTGGAGGATGTTGTGGTACTACCCCTGATCACATCCGACAAATGGCAGAAGCCATGAAGGGTATGGCGCCAAGAGTAATTCCTGAGAAGAGAGAAAGGTATACAACATTGTCAGGTTTAGAGCCCTTAATTTTTAGGCCCGAACTAAATTTTGTAAACATTGGAGAGCGCACCAATGTAACAGGCTCCAAAGCATTTGCCAAAATGATTTTGGGGAATAAAATGGAAGAGGCAATCAGTGTGGCCTATCAGCAAGTAGAGGCGGGTGCTCAGATCATAGATGTGAACATGGATGAAGGACTTTTGGATGGAGAAAAAGCCATGGTTGAGTTTCTTCATTTAATAGGATCAGAACCAGATATAGTCAAAGTTCCCGTGATGGTAGATTCCTCCAAGTGGAAGGTGATCGAAGCAGGATTAAAATGTCTGCAAGGTAAATCAGTAGTCAACTCCATTTCCCTGAAGGAAGGCGAAGAATCCTTTTTGTATCAGGCACAAAAAGTTAGGAATTACGGAGCTGCCGTAGTGGTGATGGCATTTGATGAAGAGGGACAGGCAGATACCATTGAACGTAAAGTGTCCATTTGTAAAAGGGCTTATGATCTCTTGATTCAGCGTGTGGGTTTTCCACCTGAGGACATCATTTTTGATCCCAACATTTTTGCAGTTGCAACCGGAATAGACGAGCATAATGAGTATGCAATAAATTATATTGAAGCGACGAGGCAGATCAAGGAGCAATGTCCCGGATCAAAAATAAGTGGAGGGGTTAGTAATCTTTCTTTTTCTTATCGGGGAAATGAAATTATCAGGCAGGCCATGCACTCAGCATTCCTGTATCATGCGATTCAGGCAGGCATGGATATGGGTATTGTAAATGCGGGGATGATTGATGTGTATGATGAGATCCCAAAGGATTTGCTCGTACTGGTAGAAGATGTACTTTTTAACAGAAGACCAGATGCAACGGAGAGATTGACACAATATGCAGAGACTTTAAAAAAGGGAGACAAGCGAATACAAAAAGCGGAGGAAGAGTGGAGGCAAAGGAGTGTTGAAGAAAGATTGAAATATGCTTTAGTAAAAGGAATTTCTGAATTTGTAGTCCAGGATGCCGAAGAAGCCAGAATAAAATTAAGGAGACCTTTATTTGTCATTGAAGGTCCTTTGATGGATGGTATGAATGAGGTTGGAGATTTGTTTGGAGCTGGAAAAATGTTTCTGCCGCAAGTGGTAAAAAGTGCAAGGGTGATGAAGCAGGCAGTTGCTTACCTCACGCCCTATATGGAACAAGATAAAGAGGATGCCCAAAAGGCAAAGGGCAAGATTCTGATGGCTACGGTGAAAGGAGATGTACATGATATTGGTAAAAATATTGTGGGTGTAGTGTTGGCTTGTAACTCATACGAGATACATGATCTTGGGGTAATGGTTCCATGTAATAAAATACTTGACAAAGCGATTGAAATTGGGGCAGACGCAATCGGATTAAGTGGATTGATAACACCCTCACTGGATGAAATGGTATATGTAGCTTCTGAAATGAAAAAGAGGAATATGAATATTCCTTTATTGATTGGTGGAGCTACTACTTCCAAACTGCATACAGCATTAAGAATAGAACCTGAATATGATGCTCCTGTGGTGCACGTACTAGATGCTTCAAGGGCGGTGACGGTGGTATCCAATTTATTATCTGATGATCTTACCTTCAAATCGAAATACCTGGAGGACATCAGGAAAGATTATGAAGCCGTTCGTCAGCAACGATTAAAAAGAAATGCAGAGAAAGAGAAAATAAGTATAGAGGAAGCAAGGAAAAATAAATTTAAAATTGATTGGAATAAATATGATCCATGTCCACCTGTGCAGCAAGGAATAAATAGTTATGATTTGGATCTGGAAATATTACAAACCTATATTGATTGGACCCCATTTTTTCAATCCTGGGAACTAGCAGGAAAATACCCGACTATTTTACAGGATGAAATCGTAGGTGCGGAGGCCCAAAAACTATTCAATGATGCAAAAGCACTGTTGAATAAAATAGTATCAGAAAAATTATTTCAAGCTAAGGCAATCGTAGGTATTTTTCCTGCAAATGCAGAAGGCGATGATTTAATTTTATATACTTCCGATAAGCGAGAAATAGAACATCATAGATTGCATCATTTGCGTCAGCAGGTAAAGAAGGCAAGTGGTCAAGCCAATTTGTGTTTATCCGATTTTGTTGCACCGGTAGAATCCGGAAAGAAAGATTTTGTTGGGGCCTTTGCAGTTTCGGCAGGATTTGGTGTGGATGAATTGGTGGCTGCGTATGAAAGTGCGCACGATGATTATCATGCCATCATGGTAAAAGCCTTGGCAGATCGTTTTGCAGAAGCGGCTGCTGAGTATATGCACGCTAAAGTCAGAAAAGAAATCTGGGGCTATGTATCCGGTGAAATGCTGGACAATGATTCGCTCATAAAAGAAAAATACGTAGGAATCCGACCTGCTCCCGGATATCCTGCATGTCCTGACCATACCGAAAAAGAAATATTATGGTCCTTGCTGGATGTAGGGAATAGAATTGGAATCCGGCTTACGGAAAGTATGGCCATGTATCCTGCAGCCTCAGTCAGTGGATGGTATTTTGCACATCCGGAATCCAAATATTTTGGCATTTCGGAAATTCATGAAGATCAATTGACAGATTATTGTGCAAGAAAAAACTGGGAATTAAGTGTAGGAAAAAAATGGTTGGGTCCAATTCTGCAATAGATGAATTTTGTTTATCGATGTACCGATTTGTATTTGGTGCCTTTTTTAAAAAAAATAATTACTCTATTACAATAGGGAATAGCAGGCAGCAAGTAGATGCCAGAAATTTAAATGCTTTCAGATTAACAAAAACATTTTTGAAAAATTAAACCAACGATCTACTCTTAAAGCATAACACCTCCATCTATGCTGATGGTCGCACCATTGATGTAGGCAGCTTTGTCACTGGCAAGAAATGCATACAAATCTGCAACTTCTTCCACCTTGCCTAATCTTGCCACCGGTACTTTTTCACGAACCGCTTGTATTCTTTCTTCCGGCATTCCGGCCACCATTTCAGTCATGATGAAGCCTGGGGCAATGGCATTGGCGGTGATTCCTTTTTTGCCAAGTTCTTTCGCCCAGGTTTTTGTCATGCCCACTACACCTGCTTTTGCAGCAGCATAATTTGTTTGACCAAAATTTCCGTAAAGAGCCACTACTGAAGCAGCAGATATGATTCGTCCATAACCTTTTTCCGCCATGATGGGTGCGATGATTCTTGCACAATTGTACACCCCAGTCAGATTTACATTGATGACTTGTTGCCATTGTTCAAAACTCATTTTGAGTAGTGTAGAATCACGAGTTATTCCCGCATTGTTCAATAGAATTTCAATGCTGCCAAATTTTGACATGGTATCTGCCGTTGCTGCTTCTACCATTTGGACGTTGGAAGTATCCACTTTACAAAATATGAGGGAAGAATTATATGCCGGGTGGTTTTCCATCCACGCCATTGCTTTGGTTTCATCAAAATCCCATACCGCTACATTGGCACCTTCCTCTAAAAATTTTATCGACGCTGCTTTTCCAATTCCCGCAGCACCACCTGTGATTACTGCAGTTTTTCCTTGTAATAATTGCATATTCAAAATATTTGCTGCAAATCTATAACAAATGATGAGGAGAGAAATTTAATTCGGAGGATAATTGAAAGGAATTATGTGATTAAGGAAAGTAGTGGTTGCAATGGAAAGTTATAATATATGTTGTTGGACAATAATTTCAAATCATTATTTCAAATAAGTAATAAAATGCCAATAATATTATTTAAAAATTTGTAATCACAGATTAATTTCTTTTTTTGTCAAAATGAAAAATAGCTCTGAATTTTGTCGTGGCAGTATGCTGTTCCGGCAGGGTTCCATGGTGTGGATGTTGAATAATTCTTTAAAAATGACTCGATACTCCTTTTCTGTTCCCCCGAATGGTGGTCCGGGAGCATCAAATATTTTATTAAAAAGCACACCTACCAGTTTGCCACCCGGTTTTAATAATTTGTGACAATGCTCTGCATAATTTTTGCGGAGTGTGGGATCAATGGCACAAAAAAAAGTTTGTTCCAGAATTAGATCATAAGATCCATTATGTTTAAAAAAATCTTCACAATGCACCGAGACTTCCGGGTTATTTTCAAATTTCTTTCGGAGTTTTTCGGCAGGAATTTTTGCAATATCCATCAGGTGTATATCTTTAAATCCCAGATTAAGGAGAATATTAGTTTCATGAGCGCTCCCACATCCCGGTATGAGAACTTTGATGGTTTTATCCGGTACTTGAAGCATGTATTTTATAAGCGCTGGAGAATCGTGTCCAATGTCCCATCCTGTCTGATTTTGTTCCCATCTTGATTCCCAGAAATTCTGATCCATAATGATGATTTGTTAGCTTAGTTATTTTTTAATTTAAAATTGTGCGGTTCATTTTATTTTAATAAAATAAGAAAATAGATTTTTTTGTGATCGATAATTTTATTTTTCAATTGGTGTGTTAAATGTCAGGATATGCCCATTTTGTATTTCATTAATCCTGCTATACTTTCTGCACGTGTCAAGGCAACTTCAGCGGCTTCCCCTTCATATAGTTCATCCAGACTTTCTTTCCAAAGTTTCAACCATTCATCAAAATGTTTTTTTTCAAAAGGAGATTTGTCATGTAATGCAAAATGTACAATCATCGGATTTCCTCTGTATGCGGATTGACCGAACAGTACAGATTCCCAGAAGTCAATTAATTTTGGAAAATGCGTTTCTAAATCCAGGGATACTACTTGTGTAAAGTAATGCCCAACGACCGGATTGGGCAATAATTTTTTGTAAAAATTCCTGACAAGAACTTCGATGTCATCACGGGATGATATTATTTTTTTCATGAATTATTTTTTTCTGATTGGGAAAGTATGCAGACACAATCACTCTCCGCTGCATAAAGTTCATGTTTTAATCCGACAGGAATGGAAACATGTTCTAAAGTCTTTAATTTTATAATTTCATCATTCGCCATGTATTGCACGCTTCCATAAAGTATAAGCAGATCTGATGGCATTTTGGCGGTATGCTCTTTTAGCTTCATGCCTTTTTTCATGGCCAGAACTAAAACCTTGCAAGCTTTCCCCTGAAGAATTACTTTCGCAATTGGGTTAGTGGCATGGTTGAGTTCTTCTAAAATGGAATCGAGCGTCGGATGTTGCATAATTTTTCAAAGCTGTAGATTTTTTAAACCAGAGTTGGTTTAAAATGTAGGACTGACAACTAATTACTTAACAAGCAAGTGCAAAATTGGTTTTTATCTAATTGTGGCAAATCATTCATTTTCTTTTTTAAAATATCCGGCTGTTTTTGCTTCTTCGGAGATGCCATGGAGTTGTACAGGTTTTTTATTTTTTCTGGTACCCATATTGAGCATTTCTACGAGTAAGCCAAATGCAATGGCAAAGTAAAGATAACCTTTAGGAACGGCGCCAACTTCCTGACCATATACTTTGAAGTGACTTAGGTGTGCACCTTCTGTAATCAGCATAAACCCTATCAATAGAAGAAATGCAAGTCCGAGCATTTGGATCGTAGGATGTTCATTGACGAATCTGCCTACCGGGTGAGCAAAAGCAACCATGATAATAATGGAAACTACAACTGCAAGAATCATGATCCAAAGCGCTCCGTGCAAACCATTTGTCATGCCTACTGCAGTTAGTATAGAATCCAGACTAAAAATGAGATTGATTAAGGTAATTTGCAAAATAGCTTTGAACAGATTACCTTGTTTAGAAGATTTATTGCTTTGTTCGAGATCATCCTGCTCTAGTTTATGATGAATTTCGGTCACGGATTTGTAAAGTAAAAATAGACCTCCTATTATGAGGATCAGACTTTGAATGGAAAATCCACCCTCGATCCAGCTACCCGAAATGTGGAATAAAGGTTCTTGGAGGGAAGCAAGAAACACCAATCCAAACAACAGAATAATTCTTAAAACCATGGCCATGATGAGCCCAAGGTTAGTAGCTTTTCTCCGGTCTTCAATTGGTAATTTTCCTGAAGTTATGGAAATAAAAATGATGTTGTCCACCCCAAGGACTATTTCAAGAAAAGTCAATGTGAGAAAACTCATGATGACTTCACCACTGGCGAAATTTGGAAAATCGTACATATTTGATTTTTATGGTGGCAATATTAGTCATTTCATGGGATAATGGAGCATGGATACAAATGGATTCCTGCGAATGATTCAATTTTGCAATGCATAGTTTTCGCGATTGAGGAGTTTTAAAAATATATTATAAATAATTATAATGTAATTAGTCTTAAAATTCAATGGGTTAAAATTTTTAACTTTATTTTTTTGGGTGATCGTATTTGATTTTTTCCTATTGAATTTTTTGCATGGATACAATAGCAAGAATCAGTCTGATAATTTACCTGACCTTAAGGGCATCTGTTTTAGTAAGTTAGAGGGTTTTATTGGATTCTTTTTAGTTGAGAGAGGGGTTTTACTTCCTCAAAAAGCGGACATATCGTCAATGTGAATTATGTTATATTTACAGTTGTGCTGCAAAAAGGCTGATTCGCGGAATAAAATTAAAAAGTGAATTGTTCCAAGGATGGAAGATTTTTTTTGACAATCGGTGAAGCATAGAATGATTGCAATGGTATTTTTAAAATTTTGAAATGAGAAATATTTTAACATTTTTTGCCTTCTCTTTTTTTAATTTTTATTTGTTCGCTCAATCGAACCATGATGTTTTTTATATTTCTGATAGTTTGCTGTCAAATGCTTCAGTCTCCAGAACTGAAAGGGGCTACCTCAAGATTGAGCATAAATGGAAATACCATTCCGGAGAATCTGATTTAATGGGTAATGATTGGACCAATGATTATTTTAACGATAATCATTGGGAAACAGTAAATTCATTGTTTTATCTTGATTCTTTGCCAAAAACCGGATGGGATGGAATCGGTTTATTTCGATTACATCTACAAGTTGATTCCATGCTGATTGGAAAACCATTGGTCTTAAATATTTTTCACCTCGGCGCTTCTGAAGTATATTTGGATGGAAAATTATTTTTGAAGTATGGCGAAATAAGCGAAAACCCAGAGATGGAAAAAGGTTTTAATGCTACCACCTTAATACCTAAATTTATTGTTTTTACTAAAACCCAACATGTAATTGCTGTTCGATATTCAGGTAGTTATCTTTTAAAAAATAAAAATTTTCTAATCCGTAATCTGGGATTTTCAATGGCCATCGGAAAGCCAGAAATCGTACATCCGATTGTCATGAGCAATGCAAAATTTTTTCGACCTTTAGAATCACTTGTTATTGCCATACCATTAACCTTTGCTTTAATTCATCTGATATTGTTTCTTTTTTACAGGAATCAGAAGAGTAATCTTTTTTTTGCAATATTTACCATTACACTTTCGTGTTGGGGTGTCCTGGAGCATGAGTCAGTTGGAAACGAAATTGCTTCGGTGGTAATATTGTGCAAAAGATTATGGATCCCTTATTTTGCATTAGTTCCTTTGACCGGTGTAGCTTTTCTATATTCATTATTTTACAAATCCTTACCCAAACGGTTTTGGTATATATTTTTCATCACCCTGGTAGCTTCCATTATTTTCTGGTTTGGATATATTCTTTGGCTATCATTGGTCATATTTTTAGTGCTTATTCTTGAAATGATTCGAATAGTAATAGTTGGTATTCGTAAAAGAATAAATGACTTCTGGATAATAGGTTTTGGATTTGGATTATTCAGTTTGAGTCTGATAAGTGTTGCACTCCTTGTTGGTTCTAGTTATTTTAGTCTTAGTCTGTGGTATATCCTGATTTATCTTACCGGCATTTTACCTGTACTTATTTCGATGTCTGTATATTTGTCCAGGCAAGTTGCAAATACAAACCGGGATCTGGAATACCAATTAGTTAATAATTTAAAACTTGAATTTGAAAACTCCAAAAAGGAGTTGGAATTGCAAAAAGCAGAAGAATTGAAACAGGCATTTATTGCTCTGGAAAAAGCGCATAATGAACTTAGATCCACCCAATCCCAACTAATTCAATCTGAAAAGATGGCAAGCCTCGGTGAGCTTATGGCGGGCATTGCGCATGAAATCCAAAATCCCTTGAATTTTGTAAAAAATTTTGCAGAGATCAACAAAGAGTTACTTACCGAAATGAAGGAAGAAATCGATCAGGGAAATCTGAAAAATGCAAAATCTATTGCTCAGGATGTTTTTGAGAATGAAGAAAAAATACATTTTCATAGTAAGCGAGCCGATGCCATAGTAAAGGGGATGTTGCAACACAGTCGAAGCAGCAATTCACAAAAGGAATTGGTGGATATAAATGCATTGGTAGATGAGTATTTGAGATTAGCATATCATGGATTGAGGGCAAAGGATAAATCTTTCAACGTAACTTTGCGTACTAACTTTGATACCAATCTTGATAAGATAAATATAGTTCCGCAGGAAATAGGAAGAGTCGTTTTGAATTTAATTACCAACGCATTTTATGCAACGGAAGAAAAGAAGAAGAAAGGTTTAAATGGGTATATTCCAATAGTTACTGTTTCCACCCGGATTCAGAACAATAAAGTCGAAATAGTAGTGAGTGATAATGGTTCTGGTATTCCTTCCAAAATTTTAGATAAAATATTTCAGCCTTTCTTTACTACCAAACCAACCGGTCAAGGCACTGGGTTGGGATTATCTTTAAGTTATGATATTGTGAAGGCACATGGGGGAGAACTTAGCGTGCATACTAAAGAAGGGGAATATACAGAATTTATAATAATTTTACCCATAGTTTAATGTACCTAAATGAAGATACTTGTAGTGGACGATGAAAGAGATGTTCAAGTTTTATTCGAACAAAAATTTCGTAAGGAAATAAAGAATAATGAAATTGAATTCTTATTTGCGTTTTCAAGTGAAGAGGCTGTAGGTTATTTAAATTCGCATACACATGAAGCAGTATTAATATTGTCAGATATCAACATGCCTGGAATGAGCGGTCTGGACTTGTTGAAGCACATCAAACAAAAACACCATGAATCCCCACCAGTTGTTATGATGATTACTGCTTATGGCGATGATGAAAATTATAATATTGCGATGTCATTAGGAGCAGATGGCTTCCTGACCAAGCCTTTGGATTTTGTATTATTGAAGGATAAGCTAAAAGAAGTGAAATAATGGCGAAGATTTTAGTAGTTGATGATGAATCGGATTTGGAAGTTTTGATCAAACAAAAATTCCGGCAAAAGATTCGTGAACAAAAATATGAGTTTGTATTTGCATTAAATGGTGTTCATGCCTTGGAACAATTGGCAGTACATCCAGATGTAGATATTGTGTTAAGCGACATCAACATGCCTGAGATGGATGGACTCACCTTGTTGTCTAGATTGAATGAGCAGAATAATTTGCTTAAGTCTGTGATCGTGTCTGCTTACGGAGATATGGATAACATCCGTACCGCAATGAACAGAGGGGCATTTGACTTTATAACCAAACCTATCAATTTTGAAGATTTGGAATTAACCATGGAGAAAACTATTCAGCATGTGCATCAATTAAGGGACACCGTCAAAGCCATCAAAGAGAATAACATCTTAAGGATGTATGTGGATGAAAATGTTTTGAATTTTATGGGAGGCAAAGAATTTGAAGGAAGTCTTTTAAAAAGTGAAAACATTGAGGCCTCAGTTGCATTTATTGACATTTGTGGATTTACTGCCATTAGTGAGCAGGAAAAGCCTGATGTAGTCGTCAAACTGTTGAATAATTATTTTGATTTAATGGTGGCTGAAATTATAGCACAAGGCGGAATTGTGGATAAGTTTATGGGGGATTGTGTGATGGCGGTTTTCAAAGGTCCATTCCATTTGGATCGTGCAATAGATGCATGTCTGGAAATTAGAAATAAAGTGGATGAGTTGCCTCATGCCGGAATAGCCGGAGATTTTATACCAAAAGTTTCGATAGGAATTAATTCCGGGGAGATGGTTTCGGGAAATATTGGGTCGGCTACTTTACGTAGACTGGATTATACTGTGATAGGTGATACGGTCAATACCGCACAACGGTTACAAAGTGTAGCCGGTGTCAATCAGATTATCATTCATGAAGACTGTTATAAAATGGTCAAGCAATCTTTTCATTGCAACAAATTAGGTAGCTTCCAATTGAAAAATATTTCAAGGGAAATGGTGTTGTATGAAGTTGTTAATTAATTTTCTCTTTTGATTTGACAAAAATGGATCATCCCGATAGTTATCCTAAATTTTTCAAATCTACCCATTAGTCCTAAGCAAATTAATTACCTTTGCCCTCCTTGGGTGTTTAGCTCAGTTGGTTCAGAGCGCCGCCTTGACAGGGCGGAGGTCGGCAGTTCGAGCCTGCCAACACCCACATTCTTCATTAAACCTTTCTTATAAATTGTAAATAAGTTAATATGAAGCACTTGCACCGCATATATTTATTGTTTGTGATGTTGATGTTTGCAGGGATTTCATGCCTGAGCAGCCAGTCAGGCCCTGTTAAAGTTAAAGATTTAATGGCCAAAAAACCTGGCATTCTTATCGATGTTCGCACCATGGAGGAATGGAATGGTGGTCATCATGAACTTGCTCGGCATCTGGATTGGAATAATGGTGAATTTAAAAAGGCCTCTGCGGATTTTGATAAGAACAAAACATATTATCTCTATTGTGCCTCCGGTGGCAGGAGCGGTCAGGCGGCAGAATTTTTAAAGAAATCAGGTTTTAAGAATGTTGTAAATCTAGGTGGTTACAATAACCTAAAATAGACCATCTATTTTTTAAGTGATCCATACTATTTTTTCCTGTTTAGGAAAATGTCATCTGTTCAAACTATCGCATGAATTCCAGTTGGAATACAGAATCTAAAAAGAAAGTAAATCCTACAGAACCTGAAAAGGCTATTCTGGTAGGCATCATCTTACCTGATCAGAACGAAGCGCTGATCAAGGAACATCTTGACGAACTCGAGTTTTTAGCAAGCACTGCAGGTGCCGTGACCATAAAGCGATTTGTGCAGAAACTGAACGGTCCGGATTCAAGGACGTATATTGGTAAAGGAAAGGTAGAGGAAATTCTAAAATACATGGAGATTTTCCCGGCAGACATGGTTATTTTTGATGATGACCTGAGTGGAAAGCAACAGAATATTCTGGAAGAAATCCTGAAAGTAAAAATCATCGACAGAAGTTTTTTAATCCTGGACATTTTTGCCAGCAGGGCGCAAACAGCGCAAGCCAAAACACAGGTTGAGTTGGCACAGCTTCAGTATATTTATCCAAAACTCCGAGGGATGTGGACGCATCTTGAGCGTCAGCGCGGGGGGATCGGGATGCGTGGTCCGGGAGAGCAGGAAATTGAAACTGACCGAAGGATAGTAAAAGAAAAAATCGCTTTACTCAAAAAGAAACTGGAGAAAATTGATTTGCAGAATGTGACCCAACGCAAGAATCGTGACGAGATGATTCGAGTGTCTCTCATCGGTTATACCAATGTTGGGAAATCTACTTTGATGAACCTCATCTCAAAGTCAGATGTATTTGCGGAAAATAAATTATTTGCTACCTTGGACACCACAGTAAGAAAAGTGGTTTGGGATTCCATGCCATTTTTGTTGTCGGATACTGTGGGATTTATTCGAAAATTACCCCATCACCTTATCGAAAGTTTTAAATCTACCTTGGATGAAGTCAGAGAAAGTGACATCATGGTCCATGTAATTGATATTTCCCATCCTGTCTATTTGGATCAGATCAAGACTGTCAATGAAACGCTTAAAAGTCTTGGACTTGAAGACAAACCTGTAGTGATGGTTTTTAATAAAATGGATGCTTACCGGGAAATGAATTATGATTCAATGCTTGACCGACAAACTAAAAATGAACTGGAGGAGGAATTGAAACAATCCCTTAAAAATAAATTTCCTGTTCCTATGGAATTTATTTCTGCGAAGTCCATGGAGAATATTGAACTCCTGAGAAAACTACTCAAAGAACTTATTTCCAAACAATACCTGATCCGCTATCCTTACCGAAGCAAACAATGGTAGTCATTGAATAAAATTTGATATGAGTTGGATTGAAAAATACGGAAAGCTGCTTGCAGATTATTCCTTGTATCTAAAACCCGGTGAATTAGTTTATGTGCGAAGTAATACTCTTGCCGAGCCATTGATAAAGGCATTTTATAAAGAAGCGGTCAGTCGTGGTGCACATGTGGAAGTAGAGCTTGGTTTCGAAGGTCAGGAAGAATTGCTATTACAATATGGTCAAGAAGAGCAGTTAAAACGTATCAATCAAAATTCAATTGAATTGATCAAAAATTGCAATGCGTATTTACTGATCAGAGCACCCTATATACCCATGAATATGCCTGAGCCGGATGCTGAGAAAGTGAAGTTGCGGACGAAAGCCCAGGCTGAATTCAGTGAGATTTATTTCAAGCGTTTGGGCGATGGGAGTCTTAAGAGAAGTTTATGCCAATATCCCACAGAATTTGGCGCGAAGCAGGCGGAGATGACCTTGGAGGAATACACACAATTTATTCTCAAAGCTTGTTTTCTGGATCGCGAATTGCCTGCTGAACACTGGAAAACACTGAGTAACATTCAGCAGAAATATGTGGATGTACTGAATTCTTGTGATCATATGAGTTATGAGCATCGCAATTGGAAAATTAATTTCAGGGTAGCGGGACGTACCTGGATAAATTCAGATGGTAAATCCAACATGCCATCGGGAGAAGTTTTTACCAGTCCTCATGAAGACAGCGTCTCCGGTGAAATATTTTTTGACTACCCCTCTTTTATGATGGGAAAGGATGTGAAAGGGGTAAAGCTTCATGTTTCCGATGGCGTGATTTCAGAATGGTCCGCAGAACAAGGTCAGGATATTCTGGATAAAGTATTTGCCATCGAGGGTGCCAGAAAATTTGGGGAAGTTGCAATTGGCACCAATACCAATATCAGCCGCGCCACCCGCAATATTTTATTTGACGAGAAAATTGGAGGAACCGTGCATATGGCTGTTGGACAATCCTACTATCAATGTGGTGGCAAAAACCAATCTGCCATTCATTGGGATTTGATAACCGATATGCGCGACGGAGGTAAAATATTTGCCGACGGAAAAATGATTTATGAAAATGGCCGATTCTTGATTTAAAGGGAATTGCCCCCTTTTGATTAAATCTCCAAATCCAATCCCCGGTCCAGGGTATTTGTAGTGAACAAAAAAGGGCTTTTGGCCGAGCGACCAAAAACCCTTTTAATAACACTATGAGAACACCCTAATGTATGTAATACAAATACATGGTTTAAAAAGTTCCAGAGGAATTATTTTTTTTTGGTCGGTTAATCTGAATACATTTGGACAATCTTTTAAACAGATGAGCAGAATACTGGTGACCGGAGGCTGTGGCTATATAGGGAGCCATACCATTGTGGATCTTATCCGCTCAGGATACGAGGTCTTAAGTCTGGATAGCCTCGTGAATAGTGATGAAAACGTATTGTCCGGTATTGAAGCAATTACAGGGAAAAGAATCGACAATGTCAGGATAGATCTGAAATCTTCCGATGCAATCCACGAGTTAAGGGCATTGGAAGGGAATTTTGATGGCGTAATACATTTTGCTGCCTTAAAATCTGTGGGAGATTCGACCCGAAATCCACTCGAATATTACCGCAACAATGTAGACGGATTAATCAATATTTTATATTGGGTAAAGGAGAGGAAAATTCCTTGGTTTATTTTTTCCTCTTCATGCACCGTTTATGGTGATACAGATCGATTACCTGTGGTGGAAGATCTACCCTTTTTACCCGCCGGATCACCATATGGCCGTACCAAGCAAATGTGTGAACTCATCCTTGCAGATGTCTACCATACCTTTGGAACTGATCAAAAAGCTATTTCCCTACGCTATTTCAATCCTGCAGGTGCACATGAATCGTACCTCATAGGAGAGTCACCTATAAATGATCCCCAGAATCTGGTTCCTATTATTACAGAAACAGCTTTTGGTAAAAGGCCCTTCTTTACGGTCTTTGGAACGGATTATCCTACCCGGGACGGATCCTGTATTCGGGATTATATTCATGTGATGGATCTGGCAAGAGCCCATACACTGGCATTAGATTATTTAAAAGCAGGAAATCAAACTGAACCTGTAGATGCGTTTAACCTTGGCATTGGGGATGGGGTAAGTGTTTTGGAAGCCATCAAAGCCTTTGAAGAAGTAAATAACATTCGGCTCTCTTACAAATTAGGTTCTCGAAGGGCCGGAGATCTCCCTGCAGTTTATGCCAACATAGATAAGGCCGCAAAATTGTTGAATTGGCATCCTCAAAAGTCCATTGAGGATATCATGTCGGATGCATGGACCTGGGAACAAAAAAGAAATTTGTACTAATCCAATTTTGCTCAATTTAATTGCTTTATTCCATAAGGGTAAACCCTGATTTTTTACTCTAATAAGATTGTAATCTTAAATGTTTGATCAACTTAGTTTATATTCACCAAAGCAAATTGGAATTCTGTTTTTTCTAATTTAATTTATTTGTGGCCATGAAGATTTACATACTCAGGGGTCTTATATTTTTTAGTGTCGGTATTAGTGTATTTCTTATGCTTGCACTTTACCAACCGTCCACAATTAAGAAGCCTGTATTATTTGTTTCAAGAGCTATTCCTTGTTGTGGTTCGGTGTACATGAAATCAGCCAATGCGCTTCCCGGTGTCGGTGGTTTTTCCAGATTTCAGGTTGCTGCGCCTGCTTATTTATGTATTTTAAACCCGGATGGTCGGATGGATACCCTGATTAATGGAGCAAAACCTGGTCCAAATTCTTTGAATTTAATTGACATCAGCAACCCTTTGTTAAATTGGGAAGCGGATAAAATTGTTTTTGCAGGATTGAGAGATGGGAATTATGTATTGGGCAACAACAACTTAGTTCCAAGGGAACACAATGCCTGGAGAATTTATGTCATTCATACAGACGGCTCTGGATTAAAACAAATTACATTTGAAGATCCTATGTTGGACTTAAGTCAATTTAATCCTGCTGCGCGTGGTGTACTTCAGGGGTATGATGATACTCATCCAATATGGTTGCCTGATGGTAGAATTTGTTTCAGTTCAACGAGATACCGCGACATTGGAATGTACAACGTCACACGCACAAGCAATCTTTATGTAGTGAATGAAGACGGATCTGGTTTGCATAGAATTACTTCAGAAAAAAACGGTGCAGACAGACCTGTTGTCGATCCGCTTACCGGTAAAATAGTTTTCGCCAGATGGTGGCGCAATTTTTACTGGCCCTATGATCCCATGACTACAAAAGCACATCCTCAATACACCAATGGTTGGAGTTATAAAGATGGTCTTACCAGTCATCTGGATGAGGTTATCGACGGACAATCTTTTATGTTCAACAACAATGCATTTTTGCTTTCTGAAATTAATCCGGATGGTAGTGGGCTCAAACTTTTTTCCGCACATTACAGGGATGTTTCTCAAAACAGCGCCTATGGAGGATCTTTTAATGCGGATGGAGATTTTATTGGGAATTGGTTTCCTATTGAACATCAGTCTGAATCCTCTGGCTTTGGCGGCATTAAAAAATATTATCGTGGCACAGCAAAAAAACCAATTGGCATTACGGGAGTGACGAGTTATGGAAATTTTGATTATTACATTAGTGATCCTCCTTCTTATGGAATTTTCAAAGGCAGTTACGCAGCAGAACCTTCGGTAACACTGGATGGTAAAATTTTACATTCGGTTGCTGCAGATCCTTTGCAGGATTATGGAATTTATCTGATGAATGAAGATGGATCTTCTAAGGAATTGGTGTTGGATCATCCCGGTACTACAGAACTATCCGCACAATATGTTGAAAAAAGGAAGACGCCACCTTTGGTTTTGGACAAAATATTTGCTCCGGTTTCTAATTTGCCACCAAAAGGGCTCTCTGATTTGAGGCAGGATGGAAGTTTTGAATTTGATTGCCGCAATATATTTTTTAATGGGAAAGTGGACGATGGAATTCTTGCTGCTCCTGCTATAGGTGATTTATCCACCGTAAGATTCTTTGCAGATCCTTTGATGTCTGAACAATACGGATCTATTGAAGCTCTGAATTTTCCTTTGTTGTATAATGAGTTGCCGGTAGATGATTTCGGCAGAGTGATAGAGCGGGATGCACCTGCAGACGTGCCACTTTTTGAACAAGGTCGATCCGCTCGATCAAGAGGGTATAAAGTAAGTAGAACAGGCGGTGGTATCATGGATGGTGCGGCACATGTCACAGGATTTAATTATGGACGACCAGGTCAGAAAGTGACATGTGTGGGTTGCCATGCAGGACATTCTATTATACCGGTACCAGAAGATCCGGAAGAATTATTGGTTTGTAATCTTGCCCCCGGAGCGCGTGTATATGTATCCAGTAAAATGAATGATCCTGGTTATCTTATAGACAAGAAGAATTATAAAGCTTCTCAACATTGGTTTACTCCGGAAGGTATTTCTCCGGCCGGGCAGTGGATAAATTTAAGTTGGATTGTACCTTTCTATGCACAGAAAATTATTCTTCACAACATACCAGATCCAAATCGTGCTCAAGTCAAATCTTGTACCGTGCGTGTTTATGAAGATTCAGCTGGCAGTACTCTTCTGGAACAGTTTGACATCGACAATCCTCTATCGCCGCAGGGAACCGAAATTCTGTTATCTAAAGTTCAGAAGATGCAATCGCTGAGAATTGAATTTAAAGAAGTAACCGGTGGAATTTATCATTGGAATGCAGCCACGCTGGGTGAAATAGAAGTGATTGGCAGTATTATCCCTCCTTCTAGGTTTAAAGAAATATGCGATTGCAAGGGAAAGGCTTATGGCCCATTCCGGGTGGACTCTTGTGGACAATGTTTGCTTAGGGAAGATCCAAAATGGAACGATTGTCTAAGCGATGTACAAAATCCAGAAGGTAATGAGAGTTACCTGCTTTATCCAAATCCAGTGCATGATGAATTGATTTTGGAAGGCACGCAAGTTTCCAATCCTTCACGCATAAATGTATTCGACCTTCAGGGAAGAAAGATGGATGTTTGGATAAGAAATGTAGATCATAAATATCTTGTGAAAACAGAAAATTTAAAACCCGGAGTGTATTTTATCATGTTCCAAATTGGTACAGAAATGATACTTAAAAAATGGTTAAAAGTCTAATAGAAACTTATTCCTTCAAAGTGTGATTTCGAAATATTTTTATAATGAAATTTGATTCAATTTATTTTCATTAGCTGAAATAGGCAATGTGCTTGGGAAAAATTAATTGAGAAAAGATAACGATACAATTTGGTTAAATTGATTTACAATGGGGCGAATTGCTTTTATAGATTTTGTATGTTACTAAATGCTACTTTAATAAAAAAGAATTATTCAGCAAAAGCTTCAGAAGAAATTTTGTCACAGATATAAATCCCTTCTCTGGTGAGGGTGTATGTATTTCCGGAACATTTTAGATGTCCCGATTCAACATATCCTTCCAGTGTTTTTTTTGTTTCCGATATCCAGGAAAATTCAAAACCAGTCAGTTTGTCCAAATCAAGTCCTTCGCATCTTCTAAGTTGAAGCATGATAAATTCATTGTACTGATCTTTTTTACTCAAAGTTTCAGATTCAAAATAAGATTGATCTTGCAGCACATTTTTTAAATAAAGATTATTGTTGGCTATATTCCATCTGCGTGAATTTCCAAGGTATGAATGTGCTGATGGACCAAAACCCAAATAGGGCAATCCATTCCAGTAGTTGCTGTTGTGTATTGCGCGATGTCCCGTCTGGCTAAAGTTGGAAATTTCGTATGCTTCATAGTCATTGCGCTGCATAAAATCAAGCATCAGACTCATCTGTCGGATGGTGTGTTCATCCATCAGTGGCGGCATTTTATTTTTTTCTATTCGGTGGTGCAATTCCGTTTTTTCTTCTACAGTGAGTGCATAACAGGAAAGATGTGGCAACTCATTGGCTTTCATTAATTCCAGATTCTGCAACCACTCTTCATCAGTGCATAAGGGAATTCCAAAAATCAGATCGGCACTTAACTTAGTGAATCCTGCAATTTTTGCTTGTTGGATAGCATTGAGACCCTGGGTGGCATTATGGGAACGGTTCATCCATTCCAGATGATGGTCGTAAAAAGATTGAATTCCAATGCTCAGTCTGTCAATTCCTAAAATCAGTAATTGGTCCAGATAGAATGGATTTAGATCATCTGGATTGGCTTCCAATGTAGTTTCCTGAACCGACAGACAGTCGTAATGTGTTTTGATTATGAGAAGGATCTCGTGCAATTCAGAAGGGCTGAGGACCGATGGTGTTCCTCCGCCAAAATAAATAGTACTTACCCGGGCATCCTGCACTTCTGTGGATCGTGAACGGATTTCGAGATGTAAAGCATCCAATAATTCCTTTCGGGTAGAAAATTGTGTGGAGAAATGAAAATTACAATAGGTACATTTGCGTTTGCAATAGGGAATGTGCAGGTATAATCCGATTTCTTTCATGATGCAGGAACCCAAAAGTATAATCTTCTTTTTCTTTCTCGGCATTTTTTTTCAAAGCGTTCATCTTGATGCACAGCAGCAGGTAAAATATTTTATACATCTATATGCCCGACATGATTCAGTTGTGGTGGAAAATTGGAAGGAATCAGATTCTATACAGGTTCAGCACAAAGTAGAAAAACTACTGAACACTTTTAAATCTGGTGGATACCTGCTGGCACAGCTCGATAGTTTGGTAAGAGACAGTTTGACGAGGAATTATCATATTTATAAAGGACCAAAATTTACCTGGATTTCTTTTCGGGCAAGTAACAAACTTTCTGCGGTAAAATATGAAAGTAAAAATATAGAAGAATGGAACCATTGGCAGGATGAAAAAATTATGGCTGATGTTTCCAATGGATTTCCGTTCAGTAAGATAAAATTAATCCACCCGGTGGTGAGTAATGATTCATTGTATGCCGATATAGTTTACGAGCCTGGACCTTTTATCCAATTTGGTCCTTCAGATCAGCGCAAAGGTAAATTATTAGCACCCAGATATCTTGAGCGCATGAGTAATGTACGCATGGGGTACCCATACAATCAAAAATACATAGAGGATGCAGGAGACCGACTTAGTCAGTTGCCTTTTTTAGAAATGCAATATCCACCGATGGTTCATTTTTTAGGGGATAAGGCCATGGTGTGGTTCTTTTTGAAAAAAAAACCCGCTAACAAATTTGATTTTTTACTGGGATTGAATTCGTCCAATCCGGGCAGTTCGCAAAAGTACCGGATTACCGGTGAGGCAACAGTAGAATTATGGAATTCATTTAAGATAGGGGAACGAATACTTTTGCATTACGAGAATCTTATAGAGCAATCCCCTCGTTTGAATTTTCTTGCCGATTTTCCTTATCTCCGTTTTTTACCAGTTGGATTTTATGGCAGTTTCGATTTGGTTAAATTCAGAGATGAATTTGTCAATCTTCAATCTCAGCTACGGATAAAATATCTACTCAATGCAAGTCAGGAAGCAGGTGTTCTGATGCACTTAAATCAATCCTATGTGTTACAGACAGATTCCAATTTTATCAAGAATAATTTAAAGCTACCGGCGTCATTGGATTTTAGTTTTAATTCCTATGGGTTTTATTACCACCTCAATCAGCTTGATTATCGAATCAGTCCCACAAGGGGTTGGTCATTGGAAGTGCAAATAAGGGGAGGCAGTAAGCAATACCTCGCGCGCAACAATGTACTTAAATACGATACTCCGGAAGGGCAATTGAAGATGCAATATGACAGTTTGAACAATTCGGGATTACAACTTAACACCAATTTTAAATCTGCATACTATTGGAACATGGCCAAAAGGCAGGTTATCAAAATTGGCATTCAGGGATTTATGATTTTTACAGAGGGAAAAGTATTGCAGAATGAATTGTTTCGAATCGGCGGTTTTAAAAACCTTCGTGGTTTTGATGATGATGGGTACAGTTCGAGTGCATATTGGATCAATACCCTTGAATACCGATTTTTATTGGACCGTAATAGTTTTTTGCAGATGTTTGCAGATCATGCTTATATGCGGACTATCAGTCAAAATATTGCGACCGACTGGGATCACTATTTTGGAATCGGAGCAGGAATTCAATTCCAAACAAAAGCCGGAGCTTTTATATTACAACTTGCGGTTGGGAGAAGACCGGATGATCGGTTTGATTTTGGAGCAGCAAAGGTTCATTTTGGGTATTCGAGCTTATTCTAGATCAAATCAAAATATGCATGCCATATTTGAACTATTTTAATTCAATGAATGTTATTTGTACGTTGAGCACCGACCAGGTGGTTATTGGGTCATTAACTGACTGACAAGCCAAAATCTTATTAACTTGTTTTATTTTATGATGTAAAGCAGATGCTTTATAGGCTGTCTGACTGAGTTCAGAACGTTTGATTTGACTAATCTTTTTTAAAACAAATAATTTTATTTTATGAAAAACTTTTCGTTTTAACCTGTGCATTTCTGGTTTTTAACTTTATCCATGCGCAGGAAATCTGGCACATTAAGGCAGTGGATCCGGCTGGAAAATTGTTGGATGTAAAAGCATTTGACCAGGCTGGCAACATGTATGATGTGAAGGCAATGGGAGAGACCGGTGGCCATCAATATATGGACATCAAGGCCATTCGACAGGGGGTGAAGTATCCGCTTAAAATTATGGTGAGTATAGACATTTTTGCTCCGGTAAAGGCTATCGGCGCCAATGGAGAAATCCTGGATATTAAAGCCATCACCTCCGATGGAAGAAAACTTGATGTAAAAGGAGTAAGCCGTGCAGGAAACTTATACCACATAAAGGCAGTATCAGATATTGGTGAATTTTATGGAATCAAGGCACTTTCTCCTGAAGGATTGCTGGAAGATGTAAAAGGCATTAAATATTCTGATCAAGCTATAGAAGGAAATGTCAATGGAATAAGCTTCGCAGCACATGTTAAAGCCATTCCTCAGTCACAGGATTGTATAACAGATTTTTTATGGCATGTGAAAGCTGTACACCCCGACGGAAAATTGATTGACGTTAAAGCAATTGATGAGAATGGAAAAATTTATGATGTTAAAGCTTTAGCAGAAAATGGCAACGGTCATATTATGGACATAAAAGCATTTGTTGGAAGTACCAAGCTCCCGGTAAAGATTCTGGCATCTACAGATAAATACGCCCCACTGAAGGCAATAGGACTGGATGGTAAAATTTATGACGTTAAAGCGGTGACAGAAGACAAGCGAAGGCTGGATGTAAAAGGAGTAAACTTAACCGGCAACATTTACAACATAAAAGTAGTAGCAGGGGGAGATGTGTTTTATGGGGTAAAAGCAATATCACCCTCCGGTCAGATGTATGATGTGAAGGGTATTGATCAGGACGATAATGTGATGGTGAATGGCGTGAAGGTAAAAGCGCATGTTAAAGCTTTGCCACAATAATAATATTTTAAGAAACTGATTTTAATGTTCTGACATTTTGTATTTATAAAGTGCCGTATTGCTGATGTAGTGCGGCACTTCTTTTTAGGATGGAATGGTTGTACCTTAATAAACCTTCAATGTTGGGGATTTATTTTTTCACATAATATTTAAGAGAATTTTAAATTAAAATATAAATTCTGAAGTCTTTTATAATTTACGTACTTGACTTGTTTTTCACCAGAGAACCATCAACTTTGTACCATGAATTATAAGGAAAGAATTAGCATTGCAATTAGGAAAGAACCATACATCAAATTTCGTATGATCTGTTTTTCCTTTTGTGTATAGGGGTATGCGTAGGACAGGATTTGGATAACAAGCTAAAAGAGTATAGAGCCCAGACTGCCAAAGATCATCTTGCGGATTCCAGATCACCCATAACAAAGAAAGACATAAGACATCTTCATTACTTTGTGCCATCAGAAAAGCATTCCCTGATGGCAGATTTTGCGGAATTTGAAAAAAAAGATACTGTTTCCATACCAACCAGTTCAGGTAAACAAAAATTGTTTATTCGGTACGGTCTATTGAATTTTACCCTTGAAGGAAGGGCGCATACCTTAACCGCTTACTTAAGTACCAGAATCGGTCCCGGATCGGATCACTTTTTTATTCCTTTTTATGATGAAACCAATGGGGTAGAGACTTATGGAGGGGGAAGATTCATGGATATAGACCATTCCCTGTTGAAAGAAGGAAAACTACCATTGGATTTTAATTATGCTTATAATCCCTGGTGTGCCTACAGCAGTGGCTTTAATTGTCCAATACCACCTGAGGAAAACCGTCTGAAGGTCTCCATCCGTGCCGGTGAGAAAGCTTATACGGGTAAGCACAGGAAAGGATCCAAATCATAGTTTGATGCTGTTGTTGGTTCCATATTTGGCTTATCAAATGGCCCATTTCAGGGAATGCCTTATATTTGCCCAGGAGTTGCAAAAAAGGGCAAGACAGTTAGGTTTGTTTCTTGCTATGTTCATGCGACTTGGATTGCTGACGGTAATTACCTGGATCATGAAACTTAAGAATGACCTCTTCACCATTCTGGATAACGGAATTTCCGGAAAAGATCTCATCCTGATAGCAGGTGGTTTGTTTTTAGTGTACAAAAGCTCTACAGAAATCTATCATAAAACTGAAGGGGAAGAAGGGGACGAGTCCAAAGAATTCAACAGATTAAGTTTTAATGCAGTAATTGTGCAGATCATGATCATGGATCTGGTATTTTCACTGGATAGCATTATTACGGCAGTAGGACTGGCTGAACATCTGTGGGTGATGTGTACGGCTGTTATTATTTCAGTTGGGATTATGATGTGGGCTGCCACTCCGGTGGCTGATTTTGTTGACAGACATCCTGCTTTTAAAATTCTTGCCCTGAGCTTTTTATTATTAATAGGCTTTGCATTGGTGGCCGAAGGATTTGATATCCATATTCCAAAAGGATACATTTATTTCTCTATGGGATTTGCATTTTTGGTTAATTTAATTCAAATGCGCACCAGCAAAAAACAAAAACTAAGCCGGTAGAATTACACGAGCATTACACCGAAGCAGAAGAAGATTTGCCAAAAGATGTTTTTTAATTTGTTTTAAGATTTATTAATGCAATGGATTGGCATTGTTGCAAAGACATTGATTGTATTACATGATTTAGTTAGCAGGCCGTATTTAAAATGCTTATTTAATATAGCATTGTAGTTGCAAACCGCGACAAACATACATGTGTTTTTTATTAGCTGAATAACACATTTTCAAATTTTCACATTCTCTTGAAGAACAAGTTTTCTAAAATTAAATGTTCAAGTTAACTTATACCATCTCTCTTACTTACCAATTTTCTTTCTTTTTTGTAATCAAAAATTAGTTTAATTATTTGCATGTAGCTGTAAGTATAATTAGAAACCATTTTGTCGACAAAATATTTTCCGGAGAGATGGTGTCCTTTCATAATTCTAAAAAACAGTGGACCTATGTATTTGTTGAATAATAATTTATGTATTAATGTGCCTTCACGAATAATCTGAATCATAGATTTGGATTTTTCATGATAAGCTGTGGATAAATTTAGGTAAGGCTTAACGTCCATAATGGATTCTATAGCCATCTTCCCAGACAAAAGAGCAAAATAGATACCCTCTCCATTTACCGGATCCACCAGCCCTGCCGAATCTCCAACGAGTAAGATGTTGCCGTTTGCAAGAGCAGAAGGTTGTCTGCCATAAGGAATGAAGGCTCCTTTTACAGCAGCAGATCCAAAGTCAACACCTATTACCTGCATAAAATGATGGAATATTTTTTTGATGTCTGTCTTTGAATTTGCCGGACAACCTACGCCCACCGTATAGCCGTTTTGCTTTGGAAAAATCCAGGCATAGCCATTTGGCACCACACCAAAATATACAGAGGTAAGATTTTTTCTCGTGATTTGAGAAGATCATAGTCTATCTCCATTTCCATACACAAGCCATCCGGTTTATAATTTTTGTCAATAAGCTTTCTGGTAACGCTGTTGGCACCATCTGCTCCGATGAGGTAATTGTATTCCAAAGTTTGTTCGCCGAAAATTATGCTGTTATTTTCGGGATGAAAGTTTTGAGTGGAAATACTGTGATGATAAACGTCTCCACCTTTATTGATAAAATGTTGATGTAGGTGATGGTCAAAATCTTCTCTGTAAGTAAAATACAATGGAATATTGGTGTTGAAAGAAACTATTTCTTCTTTATTGAACCGCAATTCCACATTATTAGATATCAAATTGTACAGCGAATTAATATTTAAATCACAACTGATTTGCTTTAGCAAGTCAATTGTTTTTTGAGTAAGCAATCCACCGCACAATTTTTTTCTAGGAAAACTACTTTTATCAATGATGCAACAACTCAAACCTTTTTTCAATGCTGTAATACCTGCTGATGATCCCGAAGGTCCCCCACCAATTATGATCACATCATATTTCTTTTTCATCCGGTCGTGTGCATAGATCTAGGTATGTAAATTTATTTTACTCAAAGAATTTATTATGATTTTATAATGGAACGTTGGTTCAAAAGCACGTGGATCACTTGATGCTGGTAAACGTCAAATGACCAATTTTAAATTTGCACTTTTCTTACCAATTTTCAAATTAACTCATTAGCTAATTTGCTCATTTCCTCATTTCCTCATTTCCTCATTTCTTCTTGTTGATCAGAAAATAAATAGGAAAACCTGCCAAGACGATGCCTAATCCAGGCCAGGTGTAATTGGGTTTGTAGATGAGTAAAAGTATGCATACAGCAATGGCCAGGAAAATATATAATGCTGGTACAAAAGGATAGCCAGGGGTCATGTATGGGCGTGGTTCTTCAGGATTTTTTTTTCTTAAAATGAATACACCACCTACCGTGAGAATATAAAAAACCAAAACAGCGAAAACAACGTAATCCAACAGGTCACCGTAAGTACCGGATAAACATAAAAGACTCGTCCACAGACATTGAAACCAAAGCGCTTTTCCGGGTACTTGTGCGTCGTTGATTTCAGCGGCTTGTTTGAAGAATAAGCCATCTTTGGCCATGACCTGATACACTCTTGCACCTGAAAGTATAAGTCCGTTGTTGCAGCCAAAGGTCGAAACCATAATGAGAATTGCCATGATGTACAAGGAAGCATCTCCAAAGATCTGGTAAGCAGCTGCAGTGCCGACGCGATCGTTGGTTGCAAATTGGATGCCGCGCTCCATGACGCCGTAACCATCCGGAGAACCTATTGCAGGTAGTAATCCAAGAAAGACAACATTTGCCAATAAGTATATCCCAGTTACCACAATAGTTCCCAACACCATACTTTTCGCTACATTTTTAGCTGGATTTTCCATCTCTCCGGACACAAAAGTGACGTTATTCCATGCATCACTCGAGAACAAAGATCCCACCATAGATACGCCAAAGGCACTAAGCAGGGTCAACCCACTAAGGCTCACTATACTCCATTGTCCGGTTGATTTATCTTGGGTAGTAGATGCTGCTGACCAGAAAGAATTCCAGTTGAGTTCCCAAGTATTGCCATCAAAGTAAAGCAAGCCGGCTATGATCAGGCCAAACAATGCTGCCAGTTTTGCAAATGTAAATGTGCGCTGGAGCAGGCTTCCATTGCGGATACCTCTGGAATTGAGCCAACTCAGGAAAACAATGGAAAGGATGGCAAGAATCTGTGCCGCACTTATTTTTAAAACCCAAGATCCAGTAAAATATTTTTTCGCTAAAGAAAGGGAAGATGACCCCGCTGAATTTCGCAAAAGCGACCCCTACGGCAGCAATTGTTCCTGTCTGTATAACAGCAAACAAAGTCCAGCCATAAAGAAAAGCCGTTCTTGGCCCATAGGCCCTCTTCAGATACACATACTGCCCTCCTGCTGAAGGCATCATAGCTGCCAGTTCGCCATAACTGAGAGCCGCTAATATGGTCATCAGACCGGCGAGGAGCCAGGTTAGCATCATCCAACCTCCACCTCCAAGATTACGGGAGATGTCGGCGCTGACGATAAAAAATTCCCGAACCAATCATAGATCCTGAGACCAACATGACACCGTCGGTGAGTGTGAGCTTTCTGGTATTCATTTTTCGAAAAGTTTGAGGGCCTAAGGTAAGAGATTCCATATAATTGGAAGATTTTTCTTCCCGGCCCTGAAAATCTTTCAAAAGAGCAGATTATCGAAATTTATATACCTTTGGTTTTTTCAAACAAGACAAAACAAAACCAAATTCTATGGCAAAAACCACGCTCTTTATCAGGAAGCCTATGAAAGACCTGATATCACAAGCTGATCATGAGGGGCACACTTTGAAGCGTACCCTTGGACCGACTAATTTGATTCTTTTGGGTATTGGGGCCATTATTGGAGCAGGACTTTTTTCAATTACCGGTGGTGCTGCGGCAGCCAATGCAGGACCAGCCATTACCATTTCATTTATCGTTGCAGGTTTAGGATGCGCATTTGCAGGTTTATGCTATGCTGAATTTTCATCCATGATACCAGTTGCAGGAAGTGCTTATACTTATTCTTATGCAACTATGGGTGAGTTTATAGCATGGATCATCGGCTGGGACCTTGTACTTGAATACGCAGTCGGAGCAGCCACAGTAAGTATAAGCTGGAGCAGATATTTCGGAAAATTCCTAGAAGGATTCGGGGTGCATTTGCCGGTAGAATATATGGCAGGGCCTTGGGATGGCGGATACATCAATCTTCCGGCGGTGATCATTGTAGTGTTGGTCAGTTTGTTGCTGATTAAAGGAACCAGTGAATCGGCCAAATTTAATGGCTTTATCGTGGCTTTGAAAGTAATGGTCGTTTTGATCTTTATTATTCTGGGCTGGGGTTATATCAATTATTCCAATTACAATCCATACATCCCTGAGAATACAGGAACATTTGGTGAGTTTGGATTCAGTGGTATCATCCGTGCAGCGGCGATTGTGTTTTTTGCATACATTGGATTTGATGCAGTCAGTACTGCTGCGCAGGAAGCGATAAATCCCAAAAAAGATATGCCTATTGGTATTCTTGGGTCATTACTTATTTGTACCATACTGTATATCCTTTTTGCGCATGTGATGACCGGTGTAACCAATTATACCTCCTTTTGCAGGAAGGGACGGAATAGCGCCGGTTGCAGTTGCCATTGACCATATGGGTTCTCCTAATGCCAGTGGGGTTATGGTGCCCGATTATCCTTGGTTGAACCGCGCAATTATCGTGGCCATTCTTGGAGGATATGCTTCCGTAATTCTGGTGATGTTAATGGGTCAGTCCAGAGTATTTTTCAGTATGTCCCAGGATGGCTTGATTCCAAAAATATTTTCAGAGGTACATCCTGAATTCAGGACTCCGGCAAAGAGCAGTTTCTTGTTCATGATATTCGTGAGTTTGTTTGCAGCATTTATTCCTGCCCGAGTTGTGGGCGAGATGACCAGTATAGGTACTCTATTTGCATTTATACTTGTATGTCTGGGCGTCCTGGTGATGAGAAAGACCTTGCCTGATGCGCCAAGAGCTTTCAGGACTCCTTGGGTTCCTTTCGTTCCGATTATGGGCATTTTGACCTGCCTGTTCATGATGGTCTTTCTACCGGGAGATACCTGGCTGAGATTGATCATTTGGTTGGGAATAGGATTTGTGATTTATTTCTTTTACAGTCAGAAGCACAGTAAGCTTAGGAATCCACCTCAATAAATTTTGGAATTCAAGTTGAAGTAAAGATTTTGTTGACAGGCCGCATTTAAAATGCTTAGAGCATATTACATCGCTGTTGCAAACCGCGACGAACATGAAAGATTTAGTTGACGGGTCGCCTTTAAAATGCTTATAGCGTAATTCATCGCGAATGCATACCGCGACGCACATAAGGAGAATTAGAATTTGTAGGAAATATCTGATTTATTGATCAGGAAATTTTACCTATCAAGGTATCCATTTGAACCTTGATTGAATTTAATTCTGTGGGATCGTTGTTGTTTGAAAATTTGAGCATTTCCAATTTTGAAATCAAAACAAAGAAATTTTCTTTTTGAAGATCTGTGCGATCTTTACTTAGATAATTTTTTATGGCATAAAGCGTCTGGTGTTCTTTTAATTCAGGATATTTTTTGTCAAACCAGCCAAAACATATTTTTCAAGATCATTTAAAGTAAATGATGGTCCGTGTAATGTTGGGATGTGTGCTTTTTCATGTTCAATGGATTTTAGATGTCTAAAATATTCCTTTCCTTTTTTGAAAAACAGAAAATAAGCCAATAAAAAAAATGGAAAAGACATGATGAACAAATTAACCGGCTGATCGAGAAAAAATGGAGAAGACTTACTAAGTTTAACGACTCCTGATATGGGTTTAAGTTCGTCAATGTGTACAGAGGCGCGCGGCTTCCCGGAAGTGATTTGTACTTCAAAGCTGTCACGGATGAATTTATATTGATTGGTTTCCGGATCAAGGTAACAAAACTCAGTTTTGATGAAGGCCTTGCCGGGTTTCTTCGGCGTAAGCAGATAATCGTACAGTCTGCTTTTTAATATTACGGGTTCTTCTGATAGTTTTTGAGGTTCTGCCTGACGGGCATCTGAGATGGTAAAAAGACTGTCTTGTGGAAAAGTTTAGGTTGAATGTTGTTCATGTTACCATCTCCTGCGATCAGCACACTGATGTTGATGGCATCGCTGCGGTTGTAGTCTTTATTGATGTCTTTGAATTCTGCCCTATAAGATCCTACTGCTCCGCTGAATCCATCGGGTACAGGTTGTGGATAATCAAGGATGTTTAGGAGGAGTGAATTGGTCTGAATAACTTCTGCTCTTCCACCCATCATCGAGGGGATAGAAAAGCCCCAGGGGTCGTCCTCTCCAAGAATGAGGCGATACGTAGTAGGTTCGATTTTTATCTGACCCTTCTTGATCGGAAAAAGTGCGATCCTGCCAAGAACTTTGGTGGTATAATCCTGTCCGTGGATAATTTCTCTTTTAGGATTGCCATCCCCATTGGCGATGTATTCTTTGTAGAAGTCTTCGAGTTTAGGGGAGGAGACCACCTCAATGTTGCGGATGCTTTCCCGGGTATAAAGTTTGTAGGTAAGGATTACCTGCTGACCGATGTACGCTTTTTCGTTGCTGAGGGTGGCTTCGATGTAGTAGTTTTTACCTGTTTGTGCAGATTTGCTGGCCTGGATGATTTGAATAGTGATGGGCTGCGTATTAAGTACTTTACTTCCGGTTCTAATTTTCGCCGGACTGATGATGTAAGTTCCAGGTTTTGTTCCGACCAAAGAATATACATATCCAATGGAGGAGCTCATCCTTCCATTGATGACTGTTGTCTGCATGGATCTGCTTGGACCTGCTACTACCTGCAGCCCACCAAAATCAGGTGCGGTAAATCCGGTACCCTCTGCATTTTTAAGGCTGAATTCGATGTTAAAAGGACTGCCGACCAAAGCCTGACGGGTTTCCACTTCTGCTACAAAAGAAGGGAACTGCGCAAACAACGTATTTGACAGCAAACAGAAAATAACTAAAAAAAATTGCTTAGCGGGCATCAGAGTTTATATACTTTCTTTTTCTTCTTTGTATCTTTTGGCGTGATGATTTGTACATCCGGATCTTCAAATTCCATGGATCGCCCCGGGTTTTGGCGTACTCCATTTGGATTGGATACCACATGGATCTTTACAACGGGAGTTTTGAGAATACCCTCCTCAGTTTTGAGTTGAGCTGCTTCTATGATGTATTGTCCTTCTGCTTCAGGTTTTAAAAAATAGATGTAGCTGGTACTTTGTTTGACTTTCCCATTCATAATGGAATAGGAAGAAGCGTGGTTGGGTCCGGCTACCAGTTTAAGTCCGCTGAACTCAGGTGGTGTAAAATCCCCTTGTGTGTTTTCAATGGTGTATTTGAGTTCAAAATAATTACCCAGGAGAATGGTATCAGAACTTACCTCCACTTTAAAATGAGGATCCTGGGCCCGGATGATCAGGCCTGACAGGCCAAAACAAATCAAGTACAGAATTTTCATATGCATCATTTTGGATGAGAACAAGGATGGAACGAAATTGCTTAATTTGGATTGTAAATTTTTGTGAAATTTTTTGAATTCATTTATTTCAAGCCAGATCAAAGGATACTTTTGCCGAAAGTTCAATCATGCATTGGTTTTTAGCTTTTACAACCGGGAGTGTTATTAAAAACTAATCTAAAAATTTCATTTTTTCCACTTAGATTCGCACAGTATTCGATGAAAGAAATGAATATATCTTTTGGTCAACACAAACAAAACTTAAAAATCATGTACGAAATCCTTTTAAACTTACATTCCTGGCTGAGATGGTTGGTCCTTGGCATGGCTGTTGTGGTCATTTATAACAATTACAATGGTTGGAAATCCGGACTGGTGTATTCGGATAAGGACAAAAAACTCAATACCTATTTGATGCTCTTGTTGCACAGTCAGCTGGTCATAGGACTTGCCTTGTATTTTGGAGTTTCACCTATGATGAAAGACATCATGGCTAATTTTGGTGGATCTATGAAGGATTCCGCACAAAGATTTTGGAGTGTAGAGCACATGATGGGAATGGTGATTGGTATCATCGTTGCGCAAATAGGAGCTTCCAAAGCAAAAAACAATCCACCGATGCACAAAAATTCAAAACCGGATTTATGTGGTTTTACCATCGCGATCCTGATCATTATTCTGATGATTCCTTTTGGCATCTGGAATGTGGAGCGGCCGATGTTCAGAATGTAAGAAAGAGCATTTTTCAATATTCAGTTTTAAAATTGAAATAACATCATAGTGCAGGGTATCTTGTAGATATCTCGTTGTGCATATTTTTTCTCCAATTGAATAAAGCATAAAAAATGAAGAAATTTATTTTTTTGGGTCTATTTATTTTTTTGAACAGTTTGCTCATTCCGGTAGCCTTCGGACAAAGGGTTCTTGAAGTTGGTCCGGGAAAGGCTTACAGCAATCCTGGCCTGGCAGCGAGAGTGGCCATCCCGGGAGATACCATCTTGATTTATCCTGCTAATTATTCGGGACCTTTTTTTATTGAAAATTTAAAAGGTACGCCGTCCAAATGGATTTTCATGCGCGGTACGGATGCTGCGCGTGTGGTGTTCAGCGGTGGATCCGAATCCATGCATTTTACAGATTTGCAGTATGTGCATTTATCAAACTTTACCGTAAGAGGACAGAGTGGAAATGGAATGAATCTGGACGATGGTGGAACTTTCGAGAGTGCCGCAAAAAAAGTGGTGATGGAGAATATTGTCTTCCGCGACATGGCAGCTACAGGTAACAACGACATGCTCAAACTTTCCGGGCTGGACTCTTTTGAAATTATCAATTGTCAGTTTGAAAATGGTTCTACCGGTGGATCAGGCATCGACATGGTCGGTTGTCATTATGGTAATATACGTCAATGCCGATTTGTACAACAAGGCAGCAACAGCATACAGGCAAAGGGTGGGAGCAGTAATTTACACATCGAAAAAAAATTATTTTATCAATGGAGGACAGCGCAGTCTGAATTTGGGTGGCAGTACCGGGCTTGCTTTTTTAGACCTCCGGGCGCCAATTATGAAGCAAAAGATATTTTGGTCAGTGGCAATATTTTTGAAGGAGCTGTAACGCCTATTGCTTACGTTGGATGTCGTAATGTTCAGGTAGTCAACAATACCATTTATCATCCTGAAAGATGGATCATGAGAATTTTACAAGAGAGTGCAGACACTAGTTTTTTTTCAGTTGTGGGTACAATGTTTTCGCGAATAATTTGGTCGTAGTCAACAATAGTTTGTCCACAGATGTCAACATTGGTCCCAACACCTTACCTGGAAGTTTTAAGTTTTCGAATAACTTATGGTATCATGATGCGAATGCAAGTTGGCGTGGGCCACAACTACCTGTTGTAGAAAGTAATGGCTTGATTCAACGAAATCCTTTGTTGGTCCAGGATGGAGGAATAAATTTTGGAATAGGAACTTCTTCTCCTGCCTTCTAAGCAGAGGGTCTCAGGTTCGAATCCTGACGGGATCACATGATAGTTAAAGAGTTATGAATTTATATTCATGACTCTTTTTTTTATTTGCATACAATTTGCATATAAATTTTTTATAACATGCTTGTAAAGTCAATTTTGACAGAATTGAGATGGTAAATTTGAACCGGTTTTTGCAATAAACTCCATATAGTCTATCCTCGGAACTTATTAATTTATTTTGACAATGATAAGTGTTCCAGAATGATCCTAAGCGAATTTGATCACCTTTTTTATTGGCTAAATCAATGAGGGCCAAAACTACTTTATTGGTGATTAATTTTCTTTTGCTTCGGCCTCTCAAAGCCTGTATATCACTCATATCGGTTCCATTTCCTTGAACTAATATCTTTGGTTTTGTCCTTGGCAGGGTAAATATCCTCCCCATCTAAATGGGGATTTTTTAATTTATTAATTTTTTAAAATGGTAAATAATTAGTGGCTATGCCGTAAGGCAAAATCAGCAGGGTGAGGAATTTAGTACTTATTCTGCAAGGAGATCTGAAATGGTCAGGTCTCAGGAAACAGGTAATTTCTATGCAACAGCAAAGAAGTGTACCATTACGTCAACTCTTAGTAAACAATTTGCTGCGGAAATGGTAGGAAAGCAAACTCTCCGCAGAATTGTAAGGAGGATTGTGGAAGCTTATGACTATTTAGTTCCAGAAACAGGAGAAATTGTAGAGATGTCTCACAGATGGACTTATGTTCCGGAGGGGTGAGGAAAGAAAAGTCAAGGCAGACATCAAGACTTTTAGTTCCAATGGCATTGCAGTTGAAGCTTAACTGTTGCCTTGGTAAAGGGGTGTATACTTTTTGTATACATCCCTTACTTTTTTCTTTAAAATCGTATTCTTTCATATAACAAAACAATAAAAAATGAATATTCATAAAGCTGAACGTCAACAAGCCAAAATTAAAATGGTATTACAAGGTCCCGCCGGATCAGAAAGACATATTCTTCTCTCCTTTTGGCTAAAGGATTAGTGGGGGATTTTAACAAAGTATGTGTCATCGACACTGAAAATGGTCATCAAATCTATATGCACATCTAGGTACATATAATATTATAGCTATTTCTTCTCCTTACACTCCAGAGAAGTATATCCAAGCCATTGAACTTGCAGAGTCAGAAGGGATGGAATTAATCATCATTGATTCCTTATCTCATGGTTGGGAACACTTGGTAGAGTCTCATGCAGGAATGGCAGGTAATTCTTTTACCAATTGGGCCAAAATTACCCCAAGACAAAATGCCTTATTTACTAAAATCCTTAATTCGCCGGTACACATAATTTCTACTCTTAGGGTAAAACAGGATTATGTACTTGCAGATAAGAATGGAAAGATGGTCCCTGAAAAAGTAGGCCTTAAAGCCATTCAAAGAGATGGGGTGGATTATGAGTTTACAATTGTTTTTGATGTTGATATAAGGCATCATGTTTCCTGCTCAAAAGACAGAACAGGAGTCTTTATAAACAAAACTGAATTTGTTATTTCAGAGGAAACAGGAAGGCTTATCAAATCCTGGTGCAATCAAGGTGAAGAAAATCTAAAAGAAAGGATAAGCCGGGCAACTTCCATACAAGAGTTAACTGCCATTTATAGAGATCATATACAGCAACATCCTGAAATCTCAGCTCCACTTCTAGAGAGAAAATCCTTCTTATTATCAAACCTTAAATCTTCTCAAAATGGAACTTTTAACCGTTGATCAAATTACTGAAACCCCTTTTATTATCGCTAACACCCAAAGCTCTACTTACCAAGCATTAAAAGAGGAGCATATCATTCCTGTATTTTCTAAAGACAACCATCCACTTATTGCTCAATTTCAAATTATTGAAACCATGATGGATGTACTCTCTGGGTTTAAGGATCTCAAACCACTGGATCCACAGATCAGAGTGTCACATCCTATTATGGGTAGAATTCCGGAAGCAAGGACCAAAAAGGCATTTGAATTACTTCCTCATGAAACTACTCTTTATTTTGAAAGAATGATGTTTCTTATAAAGATACCTAACATCAGGTCTTTAATAGAAGGGAAGGAATTGTCTTTAGTAATAGGAGGCGTTAAATCATACTCCTGGGATAATTTAGGGAAAGACCAAAGAGCATCCCAACATTTTAAGTTCTTTATAGGCTTTCAGGTCAAAGTGTGTTCTAATTTATGTATTTCTACAGATGGGGCAATACTGGAATTTAAAACAAGTTCTATAGACCTTCTGGGGAAGCAAAATAAGGCTTATGGTGGAAGGTTACAGTCCGAACAGCATTTATCCTGGATGGAATCTTTAAGTAATTATACCTTGGACCGAAGGCCAATTTGCTCACTTTTTGGGTAAATGCAGGATGTATCAACATCATCTTTATAAAGAGGAAATTCCTGAAATCTTGATTACTGACTCTCAGTTATCTTCTGTAACAAAGGGTTATTATTCAGATCCTCACTTCTCCAATAATCATGGGAACATTAGTCTGTGGAATCTTTATAACCTCCTGACAGAAGCAAATAAAAGTTCTTATATAGATGGCTTTCTAGATAGAGGAGTAAATGCTCAGCGGATCAGTAATGAGCTTATACATGGTTTAGAGAGTAATCAGAGTTGGTTTTTATAGGATATTAGCGCAGCGCAATTATCTAAATAGGGTAGTTGCGCTCTTAATTTGGAGCTGGCTGCTGAGAGCCATCCTCTGTGCATAAACTTATCTATTTAACCACTTCTGGTGGTATGTCTTGAAAGGTATGTTGCCGATCACAGTGGCCAGTTCTTTCTCTCTTCAGTAGAAGAGATTTAAGCCTTTACTGAAGGCTCCACCAGCTCTTGTAGCCAGCTCTATGTCTGGGTTAAGGAATTGCCAAGGAAAAGTTGAAAATAATAATAAAGGAAGTATCGTAATATATTGAAAATGCAGAGTTCTCTAGGTTTCTGTATCAATTAGCTTTTTATTTAGAGGAAAATATTGAATAACAGGTGTAAAATTAGATGTTGCTGGCGACATAAGAAAATAAATATTTGTTATTTGAAAATAAAAATTACCTTTATATTGTGTGTTTATAAAAAGAATCAATAATTTTGAAAAGTAAATTTTGATCCTGTTCCAAAACATAATAAATAGTTATCTTATAAAATTTTAAAAAATATGTCTCAATCAAAGGAGCCATCCATTAGTAGGCTATTTATTAAAAATAGAAATAGACAAAGAAGGTTATTCTTTAATTCTATATTTTTTTAGGATTTTCCTTGTCATTTACCTTTCTCAATCGAGCAATTTTAATAGAGATACATTTTATTTTAATTATGAAACTTATTATCTGGGTTCAGAAATTAAGATACTCAGGAATTGCATTGGACAGGAAATGTTAGTAATTGTCAAGCAGGTATAATTTCTACTCAAGCAAAAGAAAAATTATTAAAAGGGTTTATTATTTTAGAAAATTAGTCGGAATTGATAGTAAAATTGATTTAATTGATTCATGGTCAAGTTGGTGCCAAGAAGCTGCTCTTATTATGAAGGCCAATAATTCATTAAATCATTATCCACCTTCTAATTCAAAATGCTACACAGATGGTGGAGCAATAGCCGCAAGACAATCCAATTTATCTTTAGGATCTTTTGGTAGCAATTCTATTGATAATCAGATCAAAGATTTCGGAGCAAATAATTATGGAGTTGGACATAGAAGATGGATCTTATATCCCTCACTAGAAGGATTTGCAGTTGGAAGTACTGATAGGTCTATGGTATTGATGCATGACGGTTCATATAAAGATCCTATACCATATCCTGACTTTATATCTTATCCTAGTCCAGGATATTTCCCAAAATCTTTAATATTTAACAATTTAAGGTGGTCTTTCTCCAAAAAAGATGCGGATTTTAGTAAAGTTAAAATAGAGATTTTAGATGAAAGTAACAGAATAATACCTTTTACACTTGAAGCAGATGATAAATTTTTACCAGTAGATAATACTATTGTATTTATTCCACAAATTGGAACTATTAATTTCGGTAGGGATTATTTATTTAGTATAAGTATTAAAAACGTTTTAGTTGCCGGAGTAATGAAATCATTTGATTACAAGGTTCTTTTAATCGATCCATATGCCAATATTACCACCATTATTAAAGAACCAGATTGTACGAAATCAAATGGTACAATAAAGCTTACCTCAAACTTAGGATATAAAAGTATAAAATGGAATAATGGAGTAACAGGGAAAGATAGCATTACTAATCTTTCAGCTGGTAAGTACACAGTAACTATTACAGATAAATTTGATAATCAGATAACACGTGAAATAGTTTTAAATAACAAATCATCAAATCCTCCAAAATTCACATATACATGTGACTCAATTCTATGTAAGTATGATACATCATGCAGAATTAAATTAGGAAATGGCTTTAAATCATATTTATGGAATACTGGTGAAACTAAAAGTGACATTATCATTAGCACCAATAGTAACTATTTTGTAACTGTAACAGATGTTAATAATTGTCAATTTATTTTGAAAAGCAGGCCAACAATATATTGGATTCTCACACCGAGTTAATACCTGGCAATCCACCAATTATTAAAGCATACCCCTCTGGATGCAAGTATATTTGGTATTTTTGGTCTATGGGTAAAGCTTATAAGATTGATGCGTATGATGAGTATCAGGAAATTCCAACATTTTATGGTGATGGATTATATTCAGTAGATATTAAATGCGGTGACAAGATTTGTAGCGAATATGTGAATGTAATTAAGAGCAACACAAATAATACTGAATTAGAAGATATCATTGTATCGCCAAATCCCACGACAGGAGAATTATATATAAACACTAGAGCTGAAATTACAACAACAGAAATTAAGCTTTTCATTTTGATGGAACTAACATATTAACTGAAAAATTTCATAATAACCCAAATGTTAAATTAGAAATTATTGGTCCATTTGGGAATTTATTTTTATATATAAATGCTGGAAATAAAGTCTTAATTAAAAAAATTATAAAATTATAATTTGTAAGACAGCTAAATATTGATTTACTCTATTTTTCTAAATATAGAATTTAAAATTCTGTATAAGACATAAAATGAATTCTATATTTAATAGGACTTTGTTTGGAGTTTTTAAGATTTTCACAACACTAGCTTTTTTGAATTTTAGGATTTGTACCTGTATAATGTGGAAAACTAAACAATTTATTATAAAAATATAAATAGTTTGATGTCACTTTAATATGCAGATATACAATGAATTGTACTAGTAAATTATTACTTAATAAAGTTTTCCAAGTTTCTAATGGGTGATCAAAATTTTAATTCAATCAATAAATTTCATTAATTGAAATGAATTTAATAAATTTAGCCAAATTTTTAATATGAAACGCCCATTTCTATGCTTCATTTGTTTTTTATTGAATTCTTATTGTTTTGGACAAATTCATTTTTTGAATCATATAGGTACAATCCATCATGTAATCAATGCAATGGTGAAGTAACACTTTCTTTGTCAGGTTATTATGCTCCATATTATGCATATTTATATGAGCAAGGATCTTCGAGGGGTTCTAGAAGTGGTCCATTCTATGGCTCAAGTCTTACACTAAAAGGCTTATGTGCAAAAACTTATTTACTAGATATTTACGATGCTTGTGGTTGTTTTGCAAGAATTTATGTTCAACTCAGTTCTGGAGCTCTTAATGTCTCATACAATACAACCAACGTCAATTGCTCAAGCGCTTTTGGAGGTATAACTCTTAATACTTCTAATTCCAGTAAGTTTTATATCAGCTATAGAAAGACAACGGAAAGCTATGAAAATCAAATCGAAAGGTATGGTCCTCAAATCCCCATTTCCGATCTTACTACTGGCGCATACATTCTCAAGATTAGAGATGTTAATGGCTGTGAAAAAAATATAAGCTTCGATATAATCAATCAATCATATTCGGTCACTAGTACAGTTCGAAATGCATCATGTAAAATGGAAAATGGGGATGTAACTTTTAATGTTTCAGGAATAAGCTACCCTTATTCTATTGAATATTTTGGAGCAAAATCTGGCAATATTCCCAGTTACTCCAATAATAATTTACCAATTTACCAGCTACCTGCAGGTAATTACACATTTATCTTTAGAGATCGAAACGGATGCTCTCAAACTTATAATATTACAATTGAGACCATCGATAATATTCGCCCATCTATAAACAATACCAAGACAGACTGTGATGGAAATAATGGGGCCTTAACAATTCTGCATTCCGGTGTTTTCACTCCCTACAATATTGAATATTCTGGGCCAGGAGTTATAAATAAATTAATATCTAATACAAGCCAAAATCCTGTATATATCCCTGGATTAAAAGCGGGGCAGTATTCTATCAAAATTACTGATTCAAGAGGTTGCAATATTGAAAAATTGGCTATTGTAGATAATGGGTTTCCATGGGTCAATTTCGAATCACTTCAAAGAGATAATTGCTCCAAATCAGGAAGTTTTACAATCTCGGGATATAACTTTACCAAAATGACAATCTTTAATCCTGATGGTTCAGTTCTAAAATCAACTAGTACAACCCCTCAAGTATTATCCGGTCTTGGAGGAGGGTTATATAAGGTTATAATTGAAAGTGGAACATGTAAAAAAGAATATGAAGTTGAGGTGCCTTCTGATGGTCCTGAAATTGAAGTTGTAAGTCAAAGGCCTATCAATTGTGCAAATGCTGAAGGTGGTTATATTGAATTTCAAATTAAAAATGGAAAGCCACCATACAAGCTCAATTATCGACATGAGAGTGAAACTAATTACAAATCAATTCAATCCATTTTTATTCCGACATTATTGGAAGGTTTCTACTACATCAATGTTGTAGATCAAAATGGTTGTTCAAAACTAATTAAAGTTGATGCAAAAGTTATTGGAGGGCCCACATACAAAGGTGTTATCACCCGTCCTGCTATTTGCTATCAACAAAATGGTTGTTTAAATATAAGTTTGTCTAAAACAAAATTCCCCTATATTATCACTATTAAAGGCCCTTCCAATACTAAAGATACCATAATATATGATGTGAACTTCTCAAATTGCAATCTTTATCCGGGTGATTATTTAGTGAGCTTCATCGATGCAAATAATTGCAAATCAGATACTACCATCAGGATAGATGATGAATCTCATGATGTTTTTGACAGTAATAAACTTCAATTATTAAAGGGATCTAATCAATCCATGTTAATATACAATGGAATGGCTTCCAATCGTTATTTCCAGTGGGAATTACCTGTTGTAGAAATAATGTAATTTATGATTCCATAATTGGAGAAGGAAGTAACAATATTTTTTATTATGGACAAGGAAATACAGACACACTCATAAGTCATCTAAATAAGAAAAATTGCCTTTTGTGGAGTAAATCTTATTCAGACAATCTTAAACGGGGATGTGCAAATCTTAGGTATTTAAATGACATAAAATTGCCTTGTTTAACTGATACTAAAGAAATTATTAAAACTAATAACATCAAGCTATTTCCAAATCCTACTAGAAGTAAATTGTTTTTTGTAAACGAAGATACTAATTCCCTTATAGCTATTAAAATATTCAATTCAGATTCTAAATTGATCTCAAGCTATTTCGAAGATAATACAGACTTTAATAGAAGTGCGTTAGATGTCGAGTCCTTTTCTCCAGGATTGTATGTTATTAAATTCTATCTAAAAGGTGGATATGTTGAAACGAAGAAATTTTTAATTTTATAACAACTAATTATATAGCATCACTTCAAGAATTTAATAATTATAGAAAAGGTATAAGTCTCGTAAGATTAATAATGATAAACCAATTTATAAATTGATTAAATCAATCATTACTTGATTCAAAGTAGTTTACTTGGTCCTACTCATTATAGTAGACATGAGTAATATGATCAGTCCGCTTAAAATGAACTTTTTTTTAAAAGTTTCTAAAGGCGATTTACCATCTAAGGCACATTGTATTTAACTTTATCAGTAACTCAAGAACATCTTGAAAGTAGGTTTACTTTAGTTTAACAATATGTTAGTAATATATTAGAGTAGGGTTTTGAAGTCTTACTCCAATTTTTACTATAAACTATTTGATTTACTTACTTCGTGGAATTGTGTCAAAAAAAAGCACAGATAAATCCGTGCTCTTTTCAGATAACCCTATCCATGGAGCTCGATGGGAACCGCCAATTAATATTTTCATTGCATTTCTATCATATGATGTAATATAATTAGACTAAGCAATTTTCTTTTCAATATAAATTAAACAAATTGCTCTTACAAATAAGCAAGTCATATATAACATTGACTCCAATTCGATATTTTTAAGATCATGACGTCCTTCAGAAGCATGCCTATGTTCATGAATATAGGGAATAAAATTAGAAAACATAGAATTCCATCTACTTGAAAATTCCATATATTTAAAAATATCAGCCTTATTATTGTCCAGATTATTATTGTTTAATAAAATTTCTCTCCCTAAACCTTCAATACATTTAAAACAATTAGGTCCAACATCAGGAAATCGTCCAGCTTGATAGTTTGATAAAGCATTAGTTAAATCCATTTTTTCATTTTTAAAATCAGTCAGATAACTCAATGTTTCTTCTATCAAAACTTTATCTAATAAAGTATCACCAGCCGGATAAAAAACTCCATTAGTCCATTTAATATTCAATTTACCATTACTTAATTCAATGAAATTTTCTACATTTTCATCAATATAACTTACAAACGACTCATATCCCAAAAAATACTGTCTGAGCATTACAATTACACCAAGTACTTTAATAAAATCACCATTTGGAATATAGGCTAATGGACTCGTACTAACCTCATCGTACATACCACCTTCGGTTATATATGTATGCTTTCTTAAGCCCAAATTAAGACAAATTTTTGAAATGACATCTTTCTTAGTTTCAAATTCAAACCAATTATCAAAGTGATCAAATATTGAATCAGAAACTCGGTTAATAAATATTTGAACTTCTTCATCATAAGAATTATTTACTGGAAAAATCTTGCGAAACTCATTGTATCCCATTTAATTTAGTTTATAGCCATGCCCTATAAATGCAAAGATAAACCGAAGTCTGTATTTAGTCAAGACTAAATACATGGCGGAGCTAACGACCAATTAAAATGGCAGTACGGTGCTTCATTCATTCATTCATTTATTCATTCATTCATTTCGACGCTATACCGCCTTGCTTCTGTCCGGGCCAATCTTGTGCGCTGTAAAATACCATTCAAAAGCTAAATCTAAAATGTCTGTCGGTTGTCTAACTTTAATAATTAATGCTAGACATTTTTTGTAAACCTTAATAAATTTCGATTTTACTGCGCTGATATACAATTACTTGTATTTTTTCTTTTAAATAATAGAATGCACAGTTTTTTGATACTCAACAACCTTATACTCTTTCACAGCACTCAATAAATAGAATTTGACGTGGTGACATTTTCTTGATCCATCTCACAAATATTTTTATCAGCAAAGAAATTCAAGTTGTTATGATTCCTTGTATTCAATTGCAATAATTTCTACTTCCTGCCCTGAGATTGCATTAGCTACCACTATTGATTCTTTTGTTTTGCTATATGGTTTTAAATGGATTTCTTTTTCATTAAACAAACGTGATTTAGATTTCTTTTCAACTATCTCAACTGTCCGTATTGTGCAACCTGCATCATACTCGTCATCTATCTCTGCATTAAAAACCAATGCCAGTTTATTTACAGCATCGGAAATATTCTGTGTGTTGTTAAAGTAATTTGAATTTTTCAATAATGTGTATCTGTATATTTCTATTGTCGGTCATTAGAAACATTTTGTAATGATAATTTTGGATTAATATTTCCAGTGATACTCCTAAGTCCATTGTTTATATCTCTTAAGGAACTTATTTGGCCAAAATGACAAAATAAAAGAGACACCAAGTGGGTCCAACTGTCAATCCCCTTGATGTGTTTATTAGATTCATGCTTATTGACCAAATTTTGAAATAAATTTCTAGGTAATTCTTCCATTATTTGAGAAAAAACCTTACATTTACCATGAGCGGTGTGTTTTTTTGTTCAACCCTAAGATAGGGAATTAAACTATCCGCTCAACTTTTATTTTGGACAGATGAGACTTCAAACCAAGATTATACATATGGAAAGTAAATTTAAAATCATCCTATTTTTAGCTACAATATTCTGCAGTTTATTTTTGTTTTCATTCACGGCAAACAATATAAATTATCAAACCGAATGTGTAGCCATTGAAACTGATGGTTATGTAACCATTAAAATTTGGGATACAAAAAAAGGTAATAGGTACAAATCGAAACAAGCAAGAAAAGATGCTCTGCATGCCATATTATACTCCGGTATTGCTGGCGGTAACGGTTGCATTACTCAACCTCCAATTCTTAATAAAACAGAAGAACTTGAACAATTTAAGTCAATTGAAAGACAATTCTTTGCATGCCGTGGCAAATGGACTATGTTTACAAGAAGTTCAACTGTAACTACAACTTTGCCAGCGTATATTGGATTAAAAAATTGGAAGGTTTATCAAATCTCGGTTTCTAAACACGAGCTCAGAAAATACTTGGAGGAACAAAAAATTATCAAATCATTAAATAACAAATTTTAATTATGAAAAGAATTCAATTACTAATTATGGCAATCGCCATTTGTAGTTCAAATTCAACGCTGTTAGGGCAAGCAAAAAAGCCAACCCTAATGATTCTGCCGAGCGATAACTGGTGTGATCAACGTTACTTCAGGACTGAGTTTGATAACCAAGGCATTAAACAAAAAGTACCTAACTATAAACAAGCTTTTCAGGAGGACACTGAAATTGGACAAGTAATTAGCAAAATAGGCTCGTTAATGATTGACCGTGGTTTCCTCTCAAAGATGTAGAACAAGAATTAAAGGCCATAGAGTCAAGAAATGCAGAAGATAATATGACTTCCAGCAATAATTCCGGTTCATCTATCTCTGAGAGTCCATTGGATAAGTTGAAAAATAAAGCTAAAGCAGATATTATTATACAGATATGGTGGAAGGTGAATAAAACTGAGCAAGGCAAAATTGTTTCATTTGTATTGGAAGCCTTTGATGCATATACTAGCAAAAGAATTGCATCATCTACTGGTAATGGCGCTCCAAATAGTACAGATATTGTTCCGGTATTATTGCAAAATGCGATACTTGCTAATATGGACCCTTTTGCTGCTCAATTGCAATCACATTTTGACTATATGTTCAATAATGGAAGAGAAATTCTTCTCACAGTAAGAAAATGGAATAGTTGGGATAAGAATATGGAAACCGAAATCGATGGTAAGGAAATAACAGATTATATTAATGAATGGATGCAGAAAATACTGTAAAAGGCAAATTTAATATGATTGATGCCACAGAAAATAACATTCGTTTTGAGCAAGTACACATACCACTATTTGATGATAATAACAATGCAATTGATTCCCGCCAATTTGCCAGAGGTTTACAAAAAATATTTAAAATCAGCGCCACTCAATTTTGAAGTGAAGCTAATGACTCGAGGACTAGGGGAAGCAATTTTAGTTTTGGGTGAAAAATAATTATTATGAAAATATATTAATACTAATAGTTTTTATTTCTATTATAGCTTCTAGAAGTAATGCGCAAAATAAAATTAGACGATTTTGGAAGAATTGTTCTTAATGCCTTTTTACCTGATAGGATTCCAATCCCAACCGAAGCAAAAGGATTATTACTAACCAAACTAAATCAAATTACAAGCAATAATGGCATGGGAGGCAGTGAGACGAGCCCTAGGTTTATAATAACGGCAGCTGTTAATTTGGGTACAAAAGATATTATAGCCGGACCACCACAATTGATTGCCCAAAATTTAGACATCACAATGTTTGTGGGTGATGCATTAACTAATACAATCTTCTCTAATATAACCCTCAATTTAAAAGGAGTAGGAACAAACGAAAATAAAGCCTTCATTGAAGCATTTAAAAATATAAATCCAAAAAACAAAGAAATTTTAATTTTTTAGAAGAAGGGAAGAAAAGAATCATTGCTTACTATTTAACCCAATGTGATTTTATTATTAAAGATGCTCAAACCTTATCAAGGCAAGAAAAATACGATGATGCAATCTATAAACTATCACTCATTCCTGAGGTTTGTCAAGAATGCTATTTTAAATGTTTAGACACTCTAGCCATAATCTTTCAGCAAAAAATAAATACAGATTGCAAATCTAAGTTAAATAGGGCTAAAACTAAATGGGCAGCAGAGCAGAATCCTAAAGGTGCAGAAATGGTAGGGGATATATTGAGTACTATAAACCCAATGGCAACTTGCCAAACGGAGGTAAATGCATTTATTAGAGTTGTAGAAGGCAAACTTAAAGCAGATGAAAAAGCGAGGTGGCAATTCAGAATGCAACAATATGTTGATAAAATAGCAATGCAAAAAGAACAAATTAGAATAGCCGAACAAAAATCAATTAGCGATGATACATACAAAGAAAATCAATCACAGCGAGAAATTGTTTTACAGGAAAAACAATCATCCAGAAACTTTGAATTGGATAAAATTCGTGTGATTGCTTATCGTGAAGTGGCAGTTGAATTTGCTAAAAATCAACCCAAAAAAGTAACTTACAATAATATATTCTGGAGATAAATGTAATGAATTATGAAAAGCAAGATTGCATTTTTACTTCTGTTCCTTGGAGTATTAAACTTTCAGTTATTAATGGCACAAGAGGAAAGAATGGTATCCCTGACAGTCAGTGGACAAGGAAAAACCTTGGAAGAGGCTAAACATTCAGCTTTAAGAAATGCTATTGAACAAGCTTTTGGAGCATTTATTTCATCTAAAACTGAAATTCTTAATGATGATTTAGTTAAAGATGAGATTGTTTCAATATCCAATGGTAACATCCATAGCGTTGAAGTTATTTCTGAAGTTCAAATATCGGAAGGTAGATATGCAACGACATTAAAAACAACAGTTTCTGTAACCAAATTGACATCTTTTGTAACAAGTAAAGGTGTTGAAGTCGAATTTAAGGGCAGTTTATTCGCCTTCAATATTAGTCAACAAAAATTGAATGAAAAAAACGAAGTCAAGGCGATTGAAGATCTGTGTGAAGTTATCCGAACACTTGCAGATAATTCGTTCAATTATACACTCCATACGAGTAATCCTATTTCTATTGATGGAAGCAATGAACAATGGAAAATACCAATGTATATTAGCGTTTATGCTAACAGTAATATTTACAACATTTCAAAATACATGAATACCACATTAAAAGGCATTTCGCTTTCAAATATTGATGCAAATAACTATATGAATTTAGGAAAGAAAGTTTTTCCGATATCTTTTGCCGCCTCAGAAAAAGATTACAATTATATTTTACTCAGAAATGAACAGAGCGTTCAAAATATTTTAAGTACAATGTATTATTTCAATCATGCACTTTTAAATTTTAAAATCTCCAATGGATTACAAGAATGGGCAATTGCAGAATATCCAACTAATATTAAATATATTTATGATTATGCGTTTAGATTATTCATTAAGATTTACCCCTTTTCTGATGGGATTGAGGAACATCCTTATTGTAAGGCCAGCGTATTTTATAAGTTTTGTTCTCCTAGAGATAATTGCAATGTTGGCATGGCAAAAGAAATATTAGAAGTAAATGTAAATGGATACTATAATTGTGATTTGGCTAAAAATGTTAGTCCGATATTGAATTACTCAAAATGGCTGGTAACAGAAAGCAGATGGAATGGGGTACAAGGGGAAAACCTAACAGGATTAAATATTTGAGATTTTTATACAGAATTGCCTTGTAATTTACCTGTCGAACCTTTGGATGGGAATTCGGCAGATTGGAGAACTCTGAGAATTTTCAAAAAGCAAGCAAGTTTTTTTAATAAGCAATTTTTATTTGTTGAGAAATTACATAAATTTAGTTTACTTGAAGATTATCATAAAATTCGAGGTGGTGGTAATGGGTCGAAGCTAAATGGAATTGTCAAAATTCAAAAGGTTGGTGTAGTTATTTCTTTTATAGGAATTAATGAAAAAACTGAATTGGTTAGATTTTACTATGATGATATGAGAGGCATAGATGAAATAAATAAAATTACAGAGTACAAAATAATACAAAAAAATAATTGAAGAACTTAAAAAAACATCTCAATAATTTAACCATGGAAATGAAACAAATCTTTTCAATTTTATTTTTAATAAACTCGTTTTCAACTTTTGGCCAATCCTTCAACGAAGACAAAACCACCTTTACTAATTTTGTTAAGCGCATGTATAACGCTAAACCTTTTGAAGGAGTTAAATTGATAGATGATTACGACCATCAGTATTTTATATCGGTGATATCGCTAGAAACTGCCAAATACAGCAATCCTTCAATCATGAACAGAGTGGCTCAAGTTAAGTCGCAAGCGCAGGCTAATGTTTTTTTTAATGGTTCCGTTATTTCATCAGATTTAATTATTAAAACTACCGAACAAAAAAACAATGACTCAAACAGCGCTGTAGTTGAAACTATTGAATCTATTAAAGAAAATGCATTGGGTTTTACTCAAGGAATGGAGTTGCTTATAAATTTTGACGATTTGAGTGGCAAACGAATGGTGTTTATTTATTACAGAGAAATAAAGAAAGAAACGGAATCAAAACAATGAGCATGATAAAATTACTTTCAACAACAACTATACTATTTGTCTTATTATTCTCGCATAATCTGCATGCACAAGATGACGACAAAGCAGTTACTATAACTGTTAGTGGAAATGGCAAAACACTTGATGAAGCTAAACAAAGCGGCTTACGTTCAGCTATTGAACAGGCGTTTGGTGTTTTTATCTCTTCAAGGACTGACGTGCTTAATGATCAAGTTGTTGCAGACCAAATTACTTCTTTGGCCAATGGGAATATTCAATCCTTTGAAGTGTTGAATGAATCGCAATTTCCAAATGGAAGTTGGGGTGTTACCCTAAAAACAATGGTTTCGATAGGTAAATTAAAAAATTTTGTACAAGCTAAAGGCATTTCCATTGAAATAAAAGGTGGGTTGTTTGCCGTGAATATAAAACAGCAATTATTGAATGAACAAAGTGAAATCAAAGCCGTATGTGAAATGGTTGTTTTGTTGCACGAAACCATGCAGATTGCTTTTGACTATGAAATTAAAAGTGGCGAACCAAAATCCTTAGATTCGGAAAGTAAAATTTGGGCTATTCCGTTGCAAGTTAACGCTACGGCCAATAAAAATATGGATTTTTGTGCTGACTATTGTATTAAGACTTTAAGTGCTTTGAGTCTAACTGATTTAGAAGTAGAAAATTACAAATCCTTGCAAAAACAGATTTTCCACATCAACATTAGTTTTAATGGTAAATCAAAGCGTTTCTATTTGAGAAAAAACAATTCTATCATTGCACTGAATGTTTTAATAAATAATTGGGAATTTTACACGAGGTCATTTATAATAAAATCAGGCATGGATGAAACTATAGGTAATGGAAAAGGGAATATTCATGAATTTGGCGAGATTATATGGACTCCTGCTAATTATGATAATGAAGATGGTCTTTTTGATGGGAAGTCCATCAATTATTTATCTTCAGGAAAGATAGCTGCTACATATTCTTGGGAGGATAAACGGACGCTTCAACAGATAGAACAAATGACAGGTTATACTGTAATGCCATCGGAAATTCGTTCAAAATTTAAACATGGTGGCTATGTGATATTTGAAGAAAATGGGCATGGATTAGTTGCTGCAATATTTGATTTAGAAAGATCAAACTTTCGGCTTACAAAAAGAAACGTTGTAAGTGAGGGATTCAGAATAACATTTGCGGGGGAACTAAGTTGGAGTGAAGCACAAAATGGTTGTGATGAGCTTATATTAAACGGTTACAGTGATTGGCGTCTTCCAACAATCGAAGAATTAAATTTAATGTATGTTAATTTACAGCAGAAAGGTATAGGTGGTTTTTACAATGCAAATTATTGGAGTTCAACCCCAAATGGCGGTGACACGAATTTTTACAAGTTTAAATGCTTTGGCAAATGGAAGAATGATAATTATAAAAGCGGAGAAGTGGGTTATTCCCATATAGATAACAAAAAATATGTTCGTGCAGTTCGAACTTTTTAACAATTTAGCTTTTTATAAATTAATACTAAGCAGTCAATTTTTGCAAAATACAATACATTCCAAGATAACACAATCTTCAACAACGCAAGTATTTATATAGGGCATTTGCGCTTTTCGGTGTTAATATTCCGGGCAAAGAAACCAAAACTGATGATTGTTGTTTAGAATGTCCTTTCTATTTTATTAACCAAAATGCCTTATTTTGAATTAGAATCAATTTATCGGAATTTAATTCATGTTTATCGGAGCCGGATTTTTGTGATTCTAATTTAATTCAATCATGGACTTGTCACCTGTTTGAGCATCTTTTATAGAGAATTTAAAAGTTGAAACTGAGGACAATATCTGGTTTGGGTTTGTCTGGAGACAAAAAAAAATTTACAGGTTTATCAATTAAGCTGATCAATACTGGAATTGTGACTTTAAAATAGATTTAAGCAGGATTAGGGTGGGAGAGTACAGGATTACTGTACTATACATTATGTTAGTAATATTTTGATTGGCACCGATTGAATTTAAAGGATGGTAGTTTTTATATTAATTTTCCAAAATGATAATTCACTAGAATGCCAATCTTTTTTAACTTTTGTAAGAGCTGTATCTAATTAATTAAGATTAGAAATAATTGTCCAGCCATTGATTTACTTTCAGTTTTTGTTGTTCGAGGTGATCTTTTCCAACGTCTTTAAGCTTTAAATAATTAATAATCGAATTAAGCAATTCCTCTCTGTCCATATTGTTTTCTTTGGCATATGAAAATAATTCAATTCCATTTTGAACTTCAATAGGATGAAGACAGAAAACAAGATCCGATATTCCAAAACATCTTTCGATAAGTGTATTTATTTTATTCATAAGAGTATACTAATTTAATTGTCGAATAATTAATTTTAATTTAATTTTTCAAGATGGGTTTTCCAATTTGTATATGGTCATACAACAATAAATATCCTAGGGAAAAATAAAACGATGTAATAAATGAAAGATTAACAATTATATAACAAAAAAACAAGTCTCTAAGCACCGGTTTTTAAAACTGCTGACAACTCTTTTAGGCTTATAATACTGGCTTCCAGATTTTCGATGATCTCTTCAGCCAAAACATCAGGGTCTGGCAGATTGTCCAAGTCAGTGAGGCTTTTATCCTTGATCCAGGTGATATCCAGGCTTGTCTTATCCCTGGTAATAATCTCCTCGTAGCTGAATTTTCGCCAGCGTCCTTCAGTGTTTTTATCTGGATCAAAGGTCTCCTTGCGCTTGTGGATATTTTCAGTGTTGTAGCATTTTATAAAATCTGCAAGGTCTTCAAACTTGAGGGGATTCTTTTTGAGGGTGAAGTGTATGTTGGTCCTGAAATCATAAAACCATACCTCCCTGGTCCAGGCAGTTTTGGAGGTAGGCTTGTTATCAAAGAACAGCACATTGGCTTTTACTCCTTGTTTATAGAAAATTCCAGTCGGCAGGCGTAAGATGGTATGCAGGTTGGTTCCCTCCAGTAATTTTTTGCGGATGGTCTCACCTGCGCCCCCTTCAAATAATACGTTGTCTGGCAATACCACAGCAGCCTTTCCATCGCTTTTCAGCATGGTTTTGATGTGTTGTACAAAATTGAGCTGTTTGTTGCTGGTGGTCACATAAAAGTCCTGACGGTTGTACGTGAGGTCTTCAGAATCCTGCTCTCCCTCCTCATTGGTAAAGGTCATGCTACTCTTTTTGCCAAAGGGAGGATTGGCCAGCACATAGTCCACCCGCAGTCCATTGTCTGATATCAGAGCATCTGCAGGGGATATGAAGGTGTCGCTTTCAAAATCACCAATGTTGTGCAGGAAAAGATTCATCAGGGCCATCCTGCGGGTATTGGCCACTATTTCATTGCCATAAAAGGTCTTCAGCTTCAGAAACTCCTTTTGCTTCTTGTCGAGACTGTAGTTTTTGGGATCAGCTATAAAGTCATAGGCAGCCAGAAAGAACCCTCCTGTGCCACAAGCAGGGTCCGCTATGGTTTTCGTAGGCTCAGGCCTTACGCAGACCACCATGGCTCTGATGAGTGCCCTAGGTGTGAAATATTGCCCTGCACCACTTTTGGTGTCTTCAGCATTTTTCTCCAGCAGCCCTTCGTAGATCTTGCCCTTGAGGTCAGCACCCATGGTGCTCCAGTTTTCATAGTCAATCATGGCTATGAGCCTTGCCAGCTTGGAGGGGTCGTTGATCTTGTTTTGGCTCTTGGTGAAAATCTGACCTAAAAATCCCTTGGCATTGGACAGCTCATGCAGGGTATGCACGTAATGATCAAACAGCTCAGCCCCCTTTTTGTCGGTCAGATTTTGCCAGTTGCATTTAGGCGGGATTTTCAGATCCCTGTTGTAGGGAGGCTTGCTGAACTCATCTGCCATTTTTAAAAAAAGCAGATAGGTCAGTTGCTCCAGGTAGTCTCCGTATCCTACGCCATCATCCCTCAGGACAGTGGCAAAGCTCCATACCTTCGATATGATGCTGGAAGTGTTATTTTGCTCTGTGCTCATTTATTCAAATTTTATTGTTGAAGATGCATTATAGGCCAGATATGAAATTTCATACTTTATGACATTTCGTAAGCTTTCTAGAAACATTTGCTCTGACTTATTTAGCGTTACCGGAGATACGATTACAAGTTTTAAAATGCTATATTTTCCTGCGTGTGAAGCATAATCTAATAGTTGACTAATGGCTTCTCTGATATTTCTTCGACCTGATGAAGAGGTTTTGACTTCATAGATGCTTATTTGATTCATTGAATCAAGTGTAACCATGTCAGCTATATTGCCATGAAATCTCATTGTTTCAATTGCGAGATTATATTTTTCAACACTGAAATTAGGTTTCAAATAATCTTCTAATGCTTCAATTATTTCAGAATGCAACTTTACAATGGTTTTGGATATGCTGTTGCCAGATCTATTATAGACACTGAGTTGGCTTGCTTTGCCTGATGTGAAAATAGTATTGGAGATGTCAGGATCCACATGAAAAAATAATTCAACACCTCCATTTAATTCATAGGGTTGGAAACGAGGGTGTTTCTTTAAATCAAAGTTTGGCTGATAAATTGGTTGATCTAAAAAACGAACGTCACTTAATTTAAATTTTACAATAGCCTTTATTGGGTTTTCAGTGAATCCAGTAATATCTCCATTTACATCTTTTATTTCACTAATTATCTCGTTATCGTATTTGCTGGCAATACTTGAAAATAAATTTCTCTCGACTGGATCATTTTTAATAATTCTTACATTTTCAATATAGCCTAAATAGTATACGTTATTTTTTCTATTTTCTTTTCGGACAGTGTAAAGGTGTACTTCATCATAATTATTTTCATTGACGCCGACTTTTTCAAGTCCCCGAATGTACCCATATTGATAGCCACCTATATTAAACCTGGGATGAAACAACCATTCTTCGTGACCAAAGCCATATTGATTTTCATAGGCAATTTTATTATTTCCCTGATTTGATTTTTTCCACCTATGGGGAGATGGCACCTCCCAATTGTTATCATTTGATGTAAGCCTGGTGAATACCTTTTTTTTGTCCATTTAATTTATTAATATTTCAAGGTTGCAAATATTATTTTTTCACTTAGACTTTTTTCTTTCTCACTGCATTCTCCGGTTTAATCTTTTCCTTATTTGCCTTAATCTTCTCCAGCAGAACACTCGCAGGCTCATCACTAGGGTCTTGAGGGACCAGCTTACCCTCAAATGCTTTTTTCAAGATGCTCTGCCTGAGGGCCTCAGCTTGTTGTAGGCTTTGCGTTATGCTTTCTTCGATCTTGTCGCAAACGGAGAGGCGGGATTGAATTTCTTGGACAATTTGGTTTTGCTCTTCAAATGACTCTGGTAATAGCACAGGAATTTTATTCATATTTGTCTGTGTCAGTTTAGGCTGAGCTGTTCCAGTAACATATTGGTCAAGATATAATGAATTAAAAAAGTTACAGAGATATTTTATTGAAATATTTGTATTGGCTTGTACAATGTGAGCATGATTATTTACCCAAAACTGCCCTTCAACTATTTGTGCTAGAGGCTTAGATTTAGATAGAAGGTTAGCGCCGTCTTCCCCGATTAACAGGTATACGCCTTCAAATAGAAAATCATCAATATAATCAACAATTTCAGTTGCACCATAGTATCTATAATCTCCTTTTCTTTTTGACCTAACTTCCTTGCTTAGAGGAACTCTTTTACCATCATAATTAATAGTGCATTCACCAAACGTTTTCACCACCCACCCCTCAGGCAATTCCCCTTCCTGGAGGTTGGGGTTAGTCAGGCGACCCTCAAACGCATATTTCAACACTGCCTGCCTGTAAACCTTGAGCTGCTGTTGCGCAGTTTTAAGAGCCTCGATGCCTTTGTCCAGACTGCTGAACAGCTCCTCTATCCTGGCCACTATGCGGTGCTGCTCAGCGAGGGGGGGGATGTAAACAAGTAGATTTTTTAAGTCTTCAAGTGAAACATTATTCATTGCTCCACCTCTTGCCTTCAATTTTACTTTTGCAACAAAGGTCTCAAGTTGTAATTGTAAAAGTTGGGGAATGATGGCTACATCTGTTCCTTTGATAATTGCTAGGGCTTGATTTGTATTTGCTGGTAAATATTCTTGTCTTATTACACAAGTTTCACCGATGGTTCCTGCAATCGAGAACAAAATATCATTAACACTTAATTGAGATTTTGATTGAAAATCGTGAGCATCTTGACCTATAAAGTCAGTAATTGATTTAATAATTACTCGACCGTCAGAAATATTTTCAACTTTTATGAAATTTATACCTGATTTTTGAAAGGAATAACCGTAGGTTGTTGGTGTTCCGCCCTTGGTTATTCTCGTTGCTATATCTTCAAGCCTTGCAATAGCCCAGCCATTTTGATTAATTGATATTTCCATCATGCCGCAAGTACCTCATTTAATTCATCAATGATCGTCTCCATCTCTGCGCCAAAGAGCTGCCACATTTTGCCCTTGCCACCCTTAGAGTCAAAAGGGGTGTAGTCCAGGTCATCAGCCTCTATATGGATGGAGGTGGCAATCTGCTCCTTGAGCATATGCAGCCATTCCATCTGTTCCTTGGTAAATTTCAGGGTGCCCGCCTGCTTTTTAAACAGCCATTGCTGGAAGTTGCGGTCCACTGTTTTGTCATAGCTGGTTAGGGCCTCATCTATGCCTGCCACCCTGCGTATGAGGGCTACCAGGGCTACCAGTTCATTTTTGGGAGAGCCCACTGCTTTCTCCAGTTCTGCATAGGCATTCCAAACTTTCATTGGAGCGAGCGTAGGACGCTCCAGGAGTATTTTCTCACTCAGGTCCCTGATCATCTGATAGGTGAGCTCTCTGCGCCTGTAAGGCTGGTCGTAGAATATCTGCAGGGCTGTGATTTCATTTTTATGTTCCTCTATCCAGTTTCTGAAGTGTGTGACCAGCTCCTCTGCATGGGCTTTCTGGTCTTTCTCCCAGCCACTTTTAGTCAGGCTGTCCATGTTCACCACATCGATGATCTGGTCATACTTTTTTCTGACATCCACCAGGTAATCCCTCAATTCTGGATTGTGGAAGCACTGGATGGCTTCCTCCAATACCTTATGAGTCCTTCTTTCAACCTCCTTTTCTATCTCAGCAGGAGCCTGTCCACGCATTTCCCTGTGTACCTCCTGTTTGATGTTTTCTTTGGTATCAGGGTCATGGGCATTCAGGAGCATCCTGACTACCTGAGGGATGTTGCGACCTTGGGCTTTTTGCTCGAATTCATGTTTTTCATGCTCGTTGATTTGTTTATCCAGACGCAAGAGGCGATTGGCCAGAGTGCTCATCATTTCCTCAGAGCGATCTCCCACTGCTATGCGTTGCAGCACTTCCTTGAGGGATACTCCTGGAGCTTTTTCCAGAGGACGGCTGTCTGTCTTTTGGGATTGTTCCACCCCTATGGCATCAATGATCACAAAGTGGTCCTTGGAAAACCTGGCACTGGGCGTACCCTTGTTTTTCAATTCTTCCAATGAGCAGATGCGTGTACCACGACCTTTCATTTGCTCGTAGTAACTGCGGCTTTTCACATCCCTCATAAAAAGAAGCACCTCCAGGGGGCGTATGTCCGTACCTGTGGCTATCATATCCACGGTGACTGTGATGCGTGGATAATAGTCATTTCTAAACTGGGAGAGGATGGTCTTGGGATCTTCCTTGCTCTGATAGGTGATCTTTTTGCAGAAATCATTGCCTTCGTTAAACTCCTCCCTGACGATCTCTATGATGTCCTCTGCATGGCTGTCCGTCTTTGCAAAAATGAGCATCTTTGGCACTTCAAACTCCCCCTTGCTGTCAAAACGGTCAGGGAACATCAGAGGTAATTTGTCTTTTACTTCCCTTATGATGGTCCTTATGGTGCTGGGATTTACAATGTCTTTGTCCAGTTGTTTGCCACTGTACTCCACGTCCTCATCCACTGTCTCCCAGAATCTCTTGCGGGTAAGACGCTCGCGCTTATCCACCATCTCACCCATCTTGATGCTGGCTCCTTTTTGCGTGATTTGGGTTTCTATGGTGTACACATTGTAAGGGACCAGCACTCCATCGATGACCGCTTTCTCGTAGCCATAGTCTGATACAATGTTTTGATTGAAGTATCCAAAGGTTCTGTTGTCAGGGGTGGCGGTGAGTCCCACCTGCATGGCATCAAAATAGTCCAATACCTGCTTCCAAAGGTTGTAGATGCTGCGGTGGCATTCATCGATGAATATAAAATCAAAAAACTCAACAGGCAATTTTTCGTTGTACACCACTGCCATGGGTTCTTTGGCCTGAGAGGAGTATTCACCTGGATTTTCTTCTTCGGCTGATTCATCCAGTTCAGAGCCTTTTAAGATGCTGTATAAGCGCTGGATGGTGCTGATATACACCTGGCTATCCTGTGGGATGTAAGAGCTGTTCAGGCGGGTGAGCCCATACAATTCAGGAAACAGGCGGTTGTCATCCTGTGGCTGGTATTTTCTAAACTCCCCTTCAGCCTGTTGACCCAGGTTTTTGGTGTCCACCAGAAATAAGACCTTTTCTGCTTTTGCATGTTTGAGCAGACGATAGACTGTGGTAATGGCCGTAAAGGTCTTTCCTGAGCCTGTGGCCATCTGCACCAAAGCCTTGGGCCTGGCAGATGCAAAAGATTTTTCCAGGTTGGTAATGGCCTCTATTTGACAATCTCTGAGACCTTCTGTGATGAGGGCTGGCAGATCCTCATGAAGAGCTTTACGCAGGGATTTTCCCTTGCGCAACCACCTGGCCAGTGTCTCAGGACGATGAAAGCTGAAAACTTCCCTGAATCTGGGCTTTGGGTCTCTTGCATCCGCAAAACGATTTATTTCACCTGTGCTGAGGTAAATGAAGGGCAAGGGTTCGTTGTTGATGTATTTCAATTTGGCCCTGGAATACTCCTCGACCTGTGATTCATGCACAGACATTTTGCCACCATCCTCCACGCGCTTGGCTTCTACCACACCTGCAGCCTTGCCTTCTACAAACAGGACATAATCAGCAGGGCCAACATCTGTTTGGTATTCACGGATCGCAATGCCCAGACCTGCAGCAAGATTTATACTATTAAAATCCTGGATAAACCAACCGCTGGCTGTCAGGAGGGCATCAATCTGATCTCTTGCCTTTTGTTCCGGATTTTGATTGGGCATATTGTGATGGGTGGTTTCAAGGGCTTAAAGTAAGCCAAAAGCTCTAAATTATAAACATTAATTAATTTATAATATGTATAATATTTAAATACAATAATATGAATAAATTATACTGATTTTCAAGTCTTTGGATGATCCGATAATTTTTCATAAACCTTAAGGAATAATAAGGACTTATTTGGAGGGTATCTGCCAAAGCATCGTTATTCCCTTCCGGTTGGCTTTATTTACTTTACGATTGTTGACATAATCAATGCCATCTTCATTTATCATTTCTTTTATAATAGCTGCTCCATCACCTGACAAATCGTTTCTGTACCGGGGAGTAAAATCAAACCAATATTCAAATCCTGGAACTGGCCAGTTGTTTATATCTATAACTTCTTTTTCTCTTAAATAATCTCTAATTTTATTTGGTGTAGACCCAACTTGTTTTGCAAATTCCCGAATTGTTATTTCACCGCTATTTAAAGTTCTTTTCATTTTCATTTTGTTTTAATTGTTATTTAATAGATTATTATTTTCAATGGCAACGGCGGCATCCGCGGCATCCACGGTATTTTTTACTTTTTTATAGGTGTCTCCTGTTTTTATCAACCTATTATCTTTGAGTAATTTTTTGTAATAGTTTCGTACGGTCCTTTCTGATAATCCTATGGATTTTTTTATTGTATCATACCCAGTCCGAGCGCTAAAAATGTCTGGCAATGCTTGATAAACTTTATCTGCTTGATCAATTACTGCTTCATAAGGCCTGTTTTCAAGACTTGAATAAACAATTTTTGCATGTTCTAATAATGTTCCAATAATGTCTTTACAAGCACTAAAGGCATCGTCGGTGCAGGTTAATTGGGTACTATAGTCCTTATTTTCAAATGCCTCAACTGCTGTAAAAATGGCTGCGATGCGTTTAAAAGTAAGTGCAAGACGCTTAATACTTGCATAATAAAATCCATCCTTTTCGTTGTCAAGGGAGTCAGTTATTGTTTTAAAATACTCGTCAAATTCCTTTGTTTGGGATTTAGTAAAATCAAATTCTATGGGTCTATCTTTAAAAAAATCAAAAATTTCAATAACAGTTTCAGATAGAATTGTTATCTCTTCATCAGATTTGTGTTTTGCTTCCGATTGTTGAGATTTCCATTCAAATTTTTCTGAAGCAAACCCGTAATAAATGAACCTGGATGAAGTCCCATCTTCAACCCCTTTAACCAAGCCCTGTAATGATGCAGGGGTGCCGGTTAGCAGAATCGACAGTTTAGGTTCTTCAATATGGATTTCTATATCATCCCCCCTCCTTGAATGGCTAATTCGTTCATGATGGAAGCACTTTCGAAATACGTCAGACTTGTTGAATTGCTCGTTGGCCATTGTACGATTCACACTATCTGTTTCTGAGCTGTAAAGCAAGTTCCAAGTAGAATTGGAAGCAAGCTTATCAAGCAATGAGGCATGCGTAATATCATCTGGAATCATTAACCCTTTACAATCTGGCTGTTCTGGAGTTTCATCACAGTCTGTACTATCTTTGGAGGCCTTTTTAAGTTTTTTATATTTTGCTTTTTTAATTCCACATTCTTTAACCATTTTGGTATTCAGAGGATCGAGTATTTTAATAACATTATTAACCTTTGACTTCCCTTCACCTGCATTTGCCACGATAATCGTAAATAAGTTGGGGCTATGGTTATGGCCGTAAAACAGAATCACATTTGGGAACAAACTCGATATACCTGTTAATGCTGTCAACAACGCAAGATCCTTTTCAACATCGTTTTCTCCTGTATTAGTAATGTTTTGCAGAAGTTTGGGGAGTTTTTTGTACAAGTGAGGCGGGAATACTGGAGCTTGTCTGAAGTCAAGCACTTGTTTTCTCCTTCCTGTTGAGGGTGGTGTACCTGATGGCCCAGGATTAACTCCATTGCCGTCAGTGCCGTCAGTGCCGTCAGTGCCGTTTGCCGTTTCTTCTAGGTGATCTATTGCATCATGATCTAATTCATCTCCATCGTGATCAATTAATTCAATTTTATAAGCTGAATTTACTGTTTGTATTATTTCTGCCATATTAAAATCTGGACGTTGCAAGTACCGACTTGCATATGTTTTTAAATCCTCTTTGGGAACACCAGATCTATTACAGTTACATGCAAATAAGAAAAACCAATTGTTGCGACTGCCTTTTTTGAATTCCTCCTTTTGGTTTGTGTATTCAATTTGATCTTCTATCACTTCAATTTCTGCCTTTGGTATTAGTTCAAATTCTTTAGCATTCCAATTGACAATAGCGTCGGGATCGTATGAGCAGAATCTCTGATTATTAATGCCTTTACTTACTTTTTTATCTACTTTAACATTTAAATTGTATTCAATATAATTACATATTTGTTCAACCGCTTCCTGATGTTCTATCACATCCCCTGAGTGTTTTATAAAAATTACCATGCCATCACCTGAACAGCTTAGATGAGCGCATACCACATGTGGATTATTTCTAAGTTGTTTCTTGAATTGTATTGGATCTATCTTCTGCGCACTTAGGTGATCAATGTCGACTGCCAAAATCTGACTGTATTTAACAGGTGGTATATTCCCAGATCTTGTTTCGAAAACTCCATGAGGTGTTATTGCTGGGAGATTTCTTTTTATATTCTCAACCTCTTGTAACTTCCCCATTTTAGAACTCATTCTTAGTTGGTCGATTTTGGTTTTAAAAGTACCATCAACTATTGCATTAACATATTCTTCTAATGTAATTGGATTACCTATTTTTACGTGACTACTCACGGTAGAAATTTTAATATTTTTAATCATATAATTTATTTTAAAATTGAATTATTTTTTAGTGGATTATGGGTTGCAATAGCCAGTTGCTCCCAATCACTAATTGTTTTATTTATTGGTATGTTTTGTTTTAAAGTCAAATTCACTAGAATTATTATCTAGCAATTCATCCAGGCTTTTGTTTAAATAGAACACTTTCCGTCCTATCTGACTCCATTTTACTTTATGGAGATTTCTTAATTTGTAGAGGGTAGTCCTCTTGAGACCGGTCTTGGCCATAGCGTCTTCCTGACTTAACCACTTTTGTTCCGGGGATAATAAAGTTAAAAAATTCATTTTTTTAAATTTTACTCTGACGCACGAGTAGTGCACACTTTGATTAGTGCGCTGCAAACATAATATCAGATTTTACCTACTCGTTAATTTAGAAGGCAAGAGTAGGTAAGTAGGTTTTAATTGGTTATGGAAATTCTCTTAGTAATTTAATATTGAATTAATATTTGACCCATTGTCTTTGTAATAGATTCGATGGGATAATCATATTTTTAGTTTAAATGCTGATTTGACTATTTCTTCTGAATAATCATCAATTTTTTTATTACCGGCTGCTACTTTTAAATTTGTAACAATCTCTTCGTTTATTATAAATTTGGACTGTATATTTTCCCAAGGTACACTTGGGTTAAACAATAATTTATTATCTGCAATAGTATAAAATATTCTACATAGTTCTGCTTTAGCATTTTTACTTCCTTTTGTTCCCTTCCAGTTTATCAATGATTTTGGTTTTTCACCACTTAGCAGAGCGATTAATTCCGATTCTCCATCATTATCAATATGATTATTTTCCATTAATTTTTTCACAAAGTTTTTTATGTATGCATTATTTACACCTGCTTTGTCAGGTCTTATCTTGAATATTAGTTTTTGTTTGCTTTTGTTAAATTCAGAAAAGACATTGTTTGATTTTATATCGTCAATAATGTCTTGGCAATTATCATATATGGCATGTGGCTTATCATATGTAAAAGAACAGGCTTTATCACAGATATTTCTTTCATCCTCATTTAACATATATAATTTCATAGGATTTATTGATTTATATTTATGTTCAGCTCTTTTTAAATGTAATTTATATAGTTCTCGTAAATTTGGAATTTCTTCTAATTGAGAATAAATTGTTTTGTAAATTTCTTTAGAATTTATTTTAGATTGAGCAAATGCTCTAGACAATAAATCGTTATTATTCAATTCACGTATTAAGATATTAATATCGTCTTTTAATTCTGAAAGAGAAACTATTCCAATGTCAAATATTTTTTCATCTTTACATTTATTTATTAAAGGGTCTAAATGACTTTGAGTTATCTTCAAATACAAATTTTGGATTTCAAAATTATTCATATCAAATACTATTAAATTTTTCAATTGCGTTTTTCTTTTGAGAATCGATTACCTTAAGATACTCTTGAGTAACTTTTAAATCCGTATGACCAATTAGATCTCTGAGGCTCATTAAGTCCACTCCTAACTGCAAGGCTACGCATGCAAATGTATGTCGCGCACAATGAAAGGAATATCCTTCTGGAAGATCAGCATCCTTCATGATCTCTTTTAAGCGCTTATTAGCTAAGGCATTGGCAGATTCAATCTTCATAGCTAACTTATCAGAACTTAAGTCAAAATCCGTTGTTTTAAGAAAGCTAAAAATTGGCTCATCTAAAGCTATTTTATTTCTATCTATAAGATTCGAAATACTTTTGTTTAGGTGAATTCTAACTTGTCGCTTTGTTTTTCCCATTGTAAAAAAAAGAACAATTTCATCTTCTCCGGAACTGTTGTCAATAGATAGGTTGGAATATTTTATCGTAGCCAGATCTCCAAATCGCAAACCGGTATAACATGAGAATACAAATGCGTTATAGGTGTTTTGAAGGTTCAATTTAGGAGTGTAAGCTAATAACTGCCTAAGCTGTGTTATTGATAAGAATTGTCTATATGCTTTAGCCTGTGCTATTTTAAGGCCTTCCAAAGGATACTTTGAGAGTTTCCCGGCCTCATAAGCATGCCTTACAAGTCTTCTGACCGTTTTCAATCTACATGACATAGTGTAAGGATTTATTTTATGTTTTTTAACTAGATACTCTTTAAAGCCAGCAATCCAATTTAAATCTATTCGGTCCAGGGAGATTTTAGCATCATATTCTTTAAGGATTTTGGCAAAGCTGCTATATCCTTTCCTAGTACCATAACTTAAATTCAGATCAATTACAAAGTGGTTCTTACAATACTCAACAGCATTCAGATCTTGTCCATTAATTTTACTCGATTTATTTTGAATTAAGCTATGAACTTCTTCAGGAGCGATAGGAGAATCTAAAGCTTCCTGTTTGTTGATTTGTTCCTTATACTTGTTAATCTGATTTTGAATTCTCAACGTAAGCATTTTATCATTTTTTACGCTCTGTTTGCTTGCATCCCATAATTTCGGATCAATCTTAACACCGGGAAGGTATATTTCTTTCCTTGTACCATACCCACTTACCCTTAATTTAATAGGACACAGCCCACCTTTGTCTTTCTTCGATTTATTGATTACTGCTCTAACTTTCATATTCACAATTATTAATTTGCCTCCTTATTTGCCTCCTTTTTTTAATTAAAATGGCAAACATATATAACCTTAAATAAATACATAAAGTTCGATATAATATGTAAATAATTGATAGTTAGTTTATTAATGTTTGTAATTGTTTGTAGAGGGTCTCAGGTTCGAATCCTGACGGGATCACATGATAGTTAAAGAGTTATGAATTTATATTCATGACTCTTTTTTTTATTTGCATACAATTTGCATATAAATTTTTTATAACATGCTTGTAAAGTCAATTTTGACAGAATTGAGATGGTAAATTTGAACCGGTTTTTGCAATAAACTCCATATAGTCTATCCTCGGAACTTATTAATTTATTTTGACAATGATAAGTGTTCCAGAATGATCCTAAGCGAATTTGATCACCTTTTTTATTGGCTAAATCAATGAGGGCCAAAACTACTTTATTGGTGATTAATTTTCTTTTGGCTCGGCCTCTCAAAGCCTGTATATCACTCATATCGGTTCCATTTCCTTGAACTAATATCTTTGGTTTTGTCCCGCTTTGTCCTAATGTATATATTCCATTGTTGTTTATTTCTTTTTGGTGTTTAAATTTTTGATTTTCTAAATCTAAAGTTATTTCTAACACCCAGAAAATCAGCTAATTCCTTTATATCCCTCGTAAACTCCAGCAATTTAATGGCTTGAAGCTTAAAATCGGATTCATACTTCTTACTATAGTTAGTTGACTTTGATTGAACCATATAACAAATTTAAGCTAGATATGTAAACCATTATTTTGGACCACCTCAAACTAATTTAGTAAGGAAAGATTATTTTACTTAAATTTGTCAATCTTGAATTTGAAATATTTGTTTAATTTCTACTAAGTCGGGATCAGATTCACTATATGTAGTGTCAATTGAAATAAGTTCTTCTTCATGAAAAATATGTGCTCCATTAAATTTACCAATACTTTTTAGGAGAATATAATTATTGGATTTATATTCAGTAAAACATTCAGTAGTCCAATATTTTTCGAAATTAAAATTTTCTAATGAACCAATAACAAGCTCCATACTAAACTCTTCATATTCTTGTTGTATATATTTTGCATCATTCCAAATTAAATATGATTGTTGGAATTCTGTTTCCTTAAGAATTTCATTTTTAATGCTTGAGTCTAATATAAATCCACCCTTCCATTTGCTACTTTCTTCTAAATATTCACCATTCCAAAATACCTTAACAGTATCATTGCCTATTTTATGATAAATATATTTATCATAAGCATCTGAATACTCTTTGTTTATTGTATTATACTTAACAAAAATTTCTGTTGGTGAAGTAAATACGATTTTATAAAAAATTATTGCACCAGCAATAGTGGTTTTAAATACAAATTTATACATTATTACTAATTACAATTCCAAGTTGGAATTGATGGTGTTACTCCAGGGCACACAGATGGACCTGTAGCAATAGTTGGAAGGCCACTAAATAAAATTTGCAAATTTGCAAATACTGCAATTTTATATTGTATGTTAAGTGTTGCTGAAAAAGGTATTGCCAATTTTAGATTCAATGCGGACCAAACTCCTAATCTAGCTTTTTCTAAAGCATTTGCTATGTTTATTTTTATGTCGTTGTTACTAAGCGGTTGTCCATTATTATCGATTCCATTAACTTCAATACAAATATTGCCAAGGTTCATATTAATCCATGTATTTGTTTGTTGATGATGGAATTTATATTGAATATTTGGAAGCAATACATAATATCCTTGGTCAATTTTTTGTAATGTTAATGATTGCCAGCACAAATTGGTTATACCATCTTCTACGTCCCAATCTCCATAAGTGTTTATATTTTCCATACAAAAACTTATAACATTTTCCATATAGCATGATTCGAAATCAGGAGAAGTTATTTCGCAGTTTAAAGTGAAATTCTCGAATTCTTCATAAGAAAGGTCCAAATCATATTGATCCTTCAGTGTAGTATATTTTATTAATTTTTGCAAACAAGGTAAGCTTTCTAAACCGTCTACTAAAGGTTCTTGTAAAGCTGCAATTTCTGCAAGACAATCAGCATTTAAATTAAAATCAATAAAATAATCTATCAATTCTTTATTCCACCCAAAATATTCATTTAATCTATCTACTGCTTTTGTCAGTTGTTTTATTTGGAGTTCGCTAAAATAATCTCTCAAATTTCTACTAGGATTACCGCCACTACCACTATTATTACTATCTCCATAACCCCAATTTCCACCAGATCCAAAACCTCCACCTCCTGTAAATCCACCGTATCCACCAAACCCACCGTAACCATTAAATGCTCCAGATCCGCTCCCACCTGAACCTCCACTTCCTCCAAGTCCGTTACCAAGACTGTTAAACCAACTTCCTACTCTTTTCCAAAATCTACCACCTGTGCCTCCACCTCCGCCAAAAGTTGGACATTCAATATCATTCCCACAAAGCCAGCTCCAAAACTCTTCCCACCATGTCCTTGTACTAAGTTGATTAAAACTACCAATAGTACCATCTGAATTGATCAATATATAATCAGTATATCCTATGATGCTGCCGTTTAAATAATAACAAAAACCACTTGGGTCACCTTGACTATTAACATGAAAAGTGAATCCAGTATAATTTTCAACTGAAGGCTCTTCGCCCAAATTGACATAATAATCTTCGTCCATTGTAAATATCATAAGCTCTTCGACAACTTGGTTAGAAGTGTCATGATAAAATACCATAAATGCATCAGTCCATTTTTCTGAAATTAGGGCAGAATCCATTATTGGTACCATAAGTATATTTCCCGAATAATTCGAAGGGTAATAAGATAATTCCCATAATAGCTCTAAATCAAAATCTTCTATTGGACTAAAATTTGTGGTTCTTTTTACTGCACCTGTTTTGGTATTAGAATTATATTTGTTTAAATAATATGCCTTTGCTTCTCCAATTGTAATTTTATGTTTTGAAAATCCTGTTTGTTTAGTATCTAAAGTTTCGTTAAGTTCATCTTCAGTTTTACATCCAGTAAGTAAAACCATAAACAACACTAGGACTAGTAAAGACCAGATTAAATCTTTTGTTTGGTGAATTGTAATAATTTTCAAAATGATAATTTTTAAGGTAATAATTTGAAGTTTAAATTAATTAACAATTTATTTAAATTGAATATTTGGAGATTATATTTTGTTATTTAATTGTAAATTTAATTTGTTCAACCGAAATTCCAAATTTTTTTCATTTACTTTTTCAAGATTGAACGATTAATTTACATGAAAGAAATAATTCAAAGAAGCTAGTAATAGAAATAAAATTTCATAATAGATTGTTTATCAATAGTATATGCATCTTTTATTATAAGAAAATGATAATTTTATTAAATTAATGGTTATAAATAAAATGGAATATAAATTCGAGTTTATTTTAAGGAAATAATTCAATTGGCAGGAATCGTACAGTTAAAAAGATGGTAGGCAAAGTTGATTTTGAAGGATATATACTTGGATTGAAGCTTACAGTACCAGTTTAAAATAGAGACGATACTGTCTCTTGGACCAAGTTCAATTTCTTTATGTTTTTGGTTAATCCAATAGACTTGTTTCTAAAAGTTGCTCAACCTCTCTCTCCTAGTTCACGTTAAAAAACGAAAAATGCTGCTAAGCGTTATTAAATTGTTTTAAAGACAGACAAACAATGATATAAAAGAAACAGATTCAATAAATTGCTTTATTCCAATACTATATCCATATTATAATTTAATAATTCAATTAAGTTTGGCGGCATGTGATACTGCGTTAAGGATAGCTCGTTATCAGTATTTTTCCAATCTGTTGCTTTATCATCAAAAACCCATTCTTGATATTCATCCAATGTAATGGAATTTTCAATTATTGATTTTTCAGTCTTGGGCAAATTGAAACCGAAGCGATCAAAAATCCTATGGTTCTCCATTGCACAATAAATATTGTATAAAGCACTGATATACACTTTGTGGTCTTTAATGGATTTAGGCTTATATTTGATATCTGGGTCAGTGAAAATCTTACTGCCATATTTTACAATTTCAATTAAGTCTCTTTCTTTGTTTTCAACTTTTCTCATATGTTGGGCTTTGGCATTTGAAAATCTTGGAGTCCATTTAATTAACCACTCTTCAATAATGAGTTTTGCCATTTCTTCATTTTGAACGATGAGATGCAGGTGAGGATTATAGGTGCGTTTTATTGGATTAAAATTGCATTCCAATGACTTAATTCCAACCAATTTATTTCCTTTATTTCTTTGGGATCTCTTTTTATGTTTCTCAATAATTTGCCCAAATCCTTCCACAACTTTTGCCATCATTTTCGTCAAGTGCTTTAAAGGTGGAGATTTGACGGTTAGGGTCACAAAATATGGATCTTCCCATTTTCTTAGAATTGGCAGATAAGTATTGATAATTTCTGCTTTTCTAATACTGCAACAAAGGGTGCAAAACCGGTTTTTGCAATAAACTCCATATAGTCTATCCTCGGAACTTATTAATTTATTTTGACAATGATAAGTGTTCCAGAATGATCCTAAGCGAATTTGATCACCTTTTTTATTGGCTAAATCAATGAGGGCCAAAACTACTTTATTGGTGATTAATTTTCTTTTGGCTCGGCCTCTCAAAGCCTGTATATCACTCATATCGGTTCCATTTCCTTGAACTAATATCTTTGGTTTTGTCCCGCTATGTCCTAATGTATCCAGCGTTAGTAAGTTGATCAAAATTAAATAGTATTTGTATTTGAAATGGAGCAATCACTTTGGAGTTTGCTACAGCTTGGACTGATATATTAAACTTAGGTTTACTGGTGGGATCTAAATTCAGATCTGCATTTTTTTATTATTGTATTAATGATTTCTTGATGAATCGCCGACTGCATTAGCTTAAATTTTGAAATCATTTTTTGTTTTGTAGAGGACATTATACGATTCAAATATTTTTTATCAAAAGATTTTTATCTACTAAAATTACTACATCACCACCAGTGCAGTTGTACGTGCTGAGCTATGATGTTCAATTGAATTTACTTCTTTCGTATCAATAGTATTTAATGCAGCATTTAAATCCCACCACAGATCCTCTACATGTTCGACACCAACAGAAAGTCGGATGAGGTTAGCCGTAATGCCAAATTCAATTTTTTCTTCAGGGGAAATTCCGGCATGCGTCATGGTAGCCGGATGTTGAGCAAGTGATTCAGTACTGCCAAGACTCACCGCCAATTTTACAATTTTCAAATGATTCAGAAACATGAACGCTTCTTTTTCACCTCCAAGCAGAATTAACGAAATCATAGCTCCCGGGGACAGACATTGTTTTTGGAAAATTGCATACTGCTTTTCATCTTGTTTGTCGAGCAGACCCAAATAAAGAACCTTTTTTACATTAGGATGATCCTTTAGTCGTAGTGCCAATTCAGCAGCATTTTCGGCTTGTTTGTCCATGCGAAGTTTTAGTGTTTCTAAACTGCGCATCAGCAACCAACCGGTATGGGGCGCGATCATGTTGCCCAGAAAAGTACGCAGGTTTTTTACTCTGCTGATAAGTTCGGAGTTGCCGAGGCAGGCACCTGCAATGACATCGCTGTGACCACCGATGTATTTGGTTGCAGAATAAAAAACCAGATCAGCACCAAGCTTTAACGGATGTTGCCACAATGGTCCCATATAGGTATTGTCCACAGCTACCAGAGCAGGTCTTTCAGGATGCCCGAAGAAATTTGCTATTTCCTTGCAAAGCTGAATGTCTACCAATTCATTGGTCGGGTTGGCAGGGGTCTCCAAAAAAATCATGGCAAGCCTGCCTTTACTGTTATTTTTTTCGAGCAAACGCATCATCTCATCTTTATCGGCATGTGCAGGGAATCCAACCACCTCAATCCCGAATTTAGTCAGCACCTGATGTATGAAATGACTGGTGCCGCCGTACAACGGATTGCTGTAAAGAAGCAGGTCACCAGGTTTGAGGAATTCAAATAACGCTGTAGTGATGGCCGACATCCCACTTTCAAAAACCGCACATGCCTCTGCTTCATCCCAAAGACATAGCCTCTCTTCCAGGATTTGCATGTCGGGATTGTTCAGTCTGCTGTAGATGAGCCCTGTCTTTTCCTTTAACCCTTTTTCCCTCAAACCATAGGCAACTTCAAAAAACGCTTTTCCATCTTCGGCAGATCGGAAGGCAAAGGTAGAAGTTTGGAAGATAGGACATTTTACTGCCCCTTCGGACCACTCAGGATGGTAGCCGTAGGACATCATTTGTGTTTCCGGATGAAGTTGCTTTTTCATATCGTTTTCTTTCACACAAATTTCAGCCAGGTATTAACATAATTCTAAATTATTTTAATAATTTAGAAAATATTCCTAATAATGTATATAATTGTAGAATTAAATGCTTTAGATTTTATAATGATTATCCTTCTATGGAAAAAAATTCTGATTTTTTGGATGCAGTTGACCTAAAGATTTTAAGGTTGCTCCAGGAAGATGCTACCTTAACCAATAAGCAGCTCGCGGCCAGGCTCGACCTGACGGTAACACCTGTTTTTGAAAGGGTCAAAAAATTAAACAGGGAAGGGTTCATACGTAAATATGTTGCGATGTTGGATCGCAGGAAGAATGGGTTTGAATTGCTGGTTTTTTGTGAAGTTTCCATAAAAGAACACAACAAGCAATACTTGAAAAAATTTGAGAAGGAAGTGAAAGACTTGCCGGAAGTGATGGAATGCCATCATGTGACCGGGGCATTTGATTATCTCTTAAAAATAGTGGTCAGCTCCATGGACAAATACCAACATTTTATAAAAGAGAAATTAGCCGGAATTGACCACATCGGAAGGGTAGAAAGCCACTTCGTCATGAGCGAAATCAAAAATAGCACAGCCTTGCCGATATAGTTATTTGATTTGCATTAAGTTTGACGTTATGACAAATCCGACAACCAAAAAACAATTTTCAAATACTCTAATTTTCTAATTTTCACATTCTCAAATTGTCTAATTTTCCTACGTCAGTTTGATGCTGGGAAGCATGACTGAACGATCTCTGCTTTGGCAGAGTATCGTGCGACAGCACGATAAGAGAAGGAACCGCGAAAGCGGCTAACGGAAGAATTAGAGAATTAGAGAATTAGAGAATGGAGGATGACTGAACGATCTCTGCTTCGAGCAGAGTATCGTGCGACAGCACGATAAGTGAGTATCCATGTAATTGAAAAAAGGTTTAGCTTTAGTTAAGTGGTCCAAAGGCCACAATTTAAATTAAATAACTAAAAACTAAACCTTATGACAAAAGTATTACAAAAGGCTGGATTTGTAGGAGAAACCATTTACGTTGGCATAGATGTCCATTTGAAGAGTTGGAATGTTTCACTTTATTATGGGAGCCAATACCTGCGAAGTTTTCATCAATCACCTCATCCAGATATTTTAGTTTCATTTTTACAGCGTGAATTTCCTGGAGCAAATTACAGTTGTGCCTATGAAGCTGGTTTTAGCGGTTATTGGATAAAGAGAGCATTTGATAGACAAGGTGTAAGCTGCATTGTTGTTAATCCAGCAGACATACCCCAGACCGACAAAGGAAATAAATCAAAAACAGATAGAAACGATTCTAAACGTATTGGATCTTCACTTCAAGCAGGAATGTTGTGTCCGATCTACATCCCATCGCAAGAGACAGAAGCTGATCGTCAACTAGTTCGGACCAATGAAAAATTAACACGAGACCTGACCAGATCAAAAAATAGAATCAAAGGAATGCTATATCAAGTAGGTATAGAGATTCCCGAACGGTTTGGAAGCGGAAATTGGAGCAATATATTCATAAACTGGTTAAAAGACCTACCTATCTCATTTGGAACATTACGAACTGCTTTAAACCATCAAATAAAAATGATGGAAAATATAAGGGTAGAAAAAAACCTGGTACTTAAAGATATTCGCAAACTAGCAGTTAGTGAAAAGTATGCCCCCATTGCTTCTAGATTAAAAACGGTACCTGGTGTGGGCACAATAACTGCCATTACTTTAATAACGGAAATAGAAGACATGAATCGCTTCAAGAGTTTCGAAAAACTAAATGCATTCGTTGGTTTTTATCCCTCGGAGTTTTCCAGTGGGGAACATATTCGTACAGGACATATAATAAGTAGACATCATAAGCGATTGCGTAGCTTAATCCTAGAAGCCGCCTGGATAGGAATAAGACGTGATCCTGCTATGACCCAATATTATAATAATACAAAACTAAAAGTAGGAGGTAAAAGAGCTATCATTAAAGTTTCACGAAAACTATTAAATCGTATAAGGTCAATTTGGTTAAATAAAATAGATTATGAAATCGGAATATTGAAATAAATAAAATTATACTCTTTTCTTACTATATAAATTAAAAACGAGCAAAAGTTGAATAGACCACTTCCGCGTTCCTTGTATCCAAAATACTATAAGTGAGTGTGTGGCTATCAATTATACTTTGCTATATTGATAAATACTTGTGGCAACTAAAAATTGACCACCGATAGGAGGATATATAAGTAAAGAAAAGTTGTATATTTGAAAGAGCAAAAAATCTTGCGAAGGTAGGGTGGTTAATTCCACTCTGCTTTCAAAAGAAATTGGTTTAAGGGCCTCATGACTTAGTTCGGCAGAAATTCAATTCATAGGAAGGAACCGCGAAAGCGGCTTAACCTACATTTTAAATGTTACTACTTTAATCACAGTTATGTTTGACTCTTGGAATCATCAAACAACCACGGAATTACCAATCAATCGGCCTGTAATCTTTTAAAAATTTTCCGCACCAGTGTTCGCCGGTAAGTATTCCATCAATAAATGGATCACAGATTCGCGCTGCCCCATCCACAATGTCCAATGGTGGCTGAAAATCGTGGGTTTCTGTTTTGAATTTTGCCAGTTCGGCAGGGTCTTCATCGGTAACCCATCCGGTATCCACCGCATTCATGTAAATTCCGTCTTTTGCCAGTTCAGCTGCAGCTGTGTGCGTCATCATGTTCAAGGCTGCCTTTGCCATGTTGGTATGAGGATGTCTGGCTGCTTTGGTAAATCGATAAAATTTACCTTCCATCGCAGTAACGTTGACAATGTGTTTGTAACCTGTCAACTCTTTTTTCATCAGATGGAGTAGGCGGTTGTTGAGAATGAAAGGGGCCATGGCGTTTACCAGTTGGACTTCAATCATCTCTGCAGTTTCAATTTCTCCGAGTTTGTATCGCCAGCTGTTGGTCGTCCGTAAATCTACCTGCTGGAGGTCTGCGTCCAGCTTACCTTCCGGAAATACTTCATGGCTCTGCAAACTCTGGTCAAAGCGGTAGGGGATCTGAGACAAGTCGGCTGAAGATCTGATCCCTACACTGTTGTCCGGGCCATGCCAGGAAAGTGGCAGATTGCTTATCTCACCTAAGGCGGGTATACCTTGTTGAAGTTCACTTTCAAGCGTTTTCATTTTCTTCAACAGTTGCCGTGCACCTTCGGGCAAACTATCAAATGACCTGTGCTCGGTGTCCATCAGATGTGCGTAAAATCCGGGTGGGCGCCTGACGGTCTGCGCAGCGTTGTTGATCAAAATATCCAATCGATCGTAATGGCTCTCCACATACCTTGCGAACAACTCTACACTGGGTAAATGTCTCAAGTCCAAACCGTAAATGTCCAGCCTGTCCCCCCAGGATGAGAAGTCTTCCTCTTTGCTGAATCTGATTGCAGAGTCTACAGGAAATCGCGTGGTGGCGATTACGCGCGCTCCCGAACGCAGCATTTTTAAGGTAGCCTGGTAGCCGATCTTTAACCTAGAACCTGTTATAAGAGCCACCTGGCCGCTCAGGTCGCAGATTTGGAAGCGTTTGGCATAATTGAAATCACCGCAGGGGGTGCACATGGCATCGTAGAAGTGATGCACCTCTGTATACTCTGCTTTGCAGATGTAGCAATTGCGGGGCGAAGTCAGGATTTTTTTTTCTTTATTTTCGGAAAAGCTTTCCGGTAGTTCTTTTGGTGCGATGAAAACGCTTTCTGTCCGGGCCTTGCGAATTCCCGTCGCCGCACGGGCGTGTTTGTCTTTGGTTCGGGCTTTTTTAGCTTGTTCTTTTTTGATGGTTTTGTTACGGCTTTTCAATTCAACTCTGTCGGGTCTGGAGAGTTGGCCGGCGGCTTTAAGCAAAGCAATTCTTTGGTCTTCTTCCAAGGCAGCAAGCATCTCGGGGTGTTGATTTAACAATCCCAGGAGGCGCAGGCTTTGTTCTATCTCTGAATCTGTGATTTGAGGGGAGTTTTGGTTATCTGAGCTCAAGGCTGATCATATTTTTTGCAAAGATATGCTTTAGGTTTGGTGATTGAGCTTTACGTTGCCGGCGGATTAAGATGTCACCCCTATGGGGCTTGATTAGGTTGTTTTGTTATTAAGATGTCACCCCTACGGGGCTTGATTTGGTTAGGTTGTTTCGTTATTAAGATGTCACCCCTATGGGGCTTATTTTACACGAGTTGTCGTTATTAAGATGTCACCCCTATGGGGCTTGATTTGGTTAGGTTGTTTCGTTATTAAGATGTCACCCCTACGGGGCTTGATTTGGTTAGGTTGTTTTTTTTATTAAGATGTCACCCCTACGGGGCTTGATTTGGTTAGGTTGTTTCGTCATTAAGATGTCACCCCTACGGGGCTTGATTTGGTTAGGTTGTTTCGTTATTAAGATTTCACCCCTACGGGGCTTGATATAGTTAGGTTGTTTTTTTTATTAAGATGTCACCCCTACGGGGCTTGGTTAGGTTAGGCTGTTTTGTTATTAAGATGTCACCCCTATGGGGCTTGATTAGGATAGGTTGTTTCGTTATTAAGATGTCACCCCTACGGGGCTTATTTGACACGAGTTGTCGTTATTAAGATGTCACCCCTATGGGGCTTGATTTGGTTAGGTTGTTTCGTCATTAAGATGTCACCCCTAAGGTGCTTGGTTAGGTTAGGCTGTTTTGTTATTAAGATGTCACCCCTACGGGGCTTGATATTTTTTTTTGAAGATGTCACCCCTACGGGATTTATCTGACAGGAGTTGCCGTTAGAAAAATATCATCCCTACTGGGTTTGGTTGGCGGTTATTTGATTTTAATTTTGATTGTTGAGTAGAAAATTTTGCAAGGCAGGGAGCGGAACTTAAATGAAATAGCTGGGTTTATAAAATTAAAATTATTTACATGGAATTTGTCTGGATTACTTTGGCTTTAATATTGTCTGTGGTAGGAATCATCGGTAGTATTGTTCCGGGACTTCCGGGTCACCCGTTGAATTACGTCGCTGTTTTGATTGTCCAGTATTTTTATAAGCCTTTTGATTTCTGGACTGTTATTCTTCTGGGCGTTGCGACTGTTGTGATATTTTTTTTGGATTATTTAATTCCTGCATGGACTGCTAAAAAATATGGTGCCACCAAGCAAGGCATAACAGGAAGTATTATAGGAATGGTAGCAGGAATGTTCTTTACTCCGATAGGTATGATACTGGGGACTTTTCTTGGTGCAGTATTGGGAGATATGATTGCCGGACGCAATGTTCCGGATGCAACCAGTTCAGGAGTGGGCACTTTGTTCGGTACTTTACTCAGCATTGGATTTAAAGTTATCCTGTCGGTACTAATGAGCTCAATGATTGTTTTTGAGTTGATAAAAGTATGGATGTAAAAAAAATATTTTAATTTTTCCAAAAGGCTTTTGTGTGGAATTCTAATGCTCACATTTTCAAATTTACTAATTAGCTAATTCTCAAATTTTCAAATTCCCTACGTTAGTTTGACGCTAGGAAGCATCAAACAACCACAAGCCAATTTTCAAATTAACTAATTAGCTAATGTTCAAATTTTCAAATTCCCTACGTTAGTTTGACGCTAGGAAGCATCAAACAACCACAAGCCAATTTTCAAATTAACTAATTAGCTAATGTTCAAATTTTCAAATTCCCTACGTTAGTTTGACGCTAGGAAGCATCAAACAACCACAAGCCAATTTTCAAATTAACTAATTAGCTAATTTATTTTTGTTACCGCTTTCGCGCCTGCCTTCCGATGCAGTCAAGCAGGGTTCTTTCACTTATCTTGCTGTCGCACGCTAAAATGCTTGGCGCAGAGATCGTTCAGTCCAATCCAATTTCCACATTAGCTAATTTTCAAATTTTCACATTTTCTTATTGCCCTTCCATCATCAATCCCTGGCAACTGCAATTCACGCCATGGCTGGTATTGCTCTGACCGTTTACATCAAATGGAAAAACTGCACCTGGCAATTCCCAATAAAATTTAGTTCGTTTTTTATTCTCTGGATAAATTTGCTCCATGTCTTCTGTATTGTATAAGCGACCATTGATCATGGTATGTGTAATTGATTCTGAATTTCTGATGTCATCCAGAGGATTTTTTTCCATAATCACGAGGTCAGCAAGTTTACCGGCTTTGATGGATCCGATTTCCTGATCCATTCCGATGTATTTTGCACCGTTTAAAGTGGCCGACCGCAATGCCTGCATCGGACTCATTCCACCCTGTACAAACATCCACAATTCCCAATGTGCACCAATACCTTGAATCTGACCGTGCGAACCAAGGTTGATGTTTACGCCATTATCCTGGAGCGCTTTGCAAGACTTGGAAGTAAGGATGTGTCCATTGTCATATTCTTCCTGCGGAATCATGGTACGGTGTCGGGCGCGGCCATCGATTAAATGTCTGGGTGTAAATTGTAAAAGTTTTTTGTTGTTCCAAACTTCCGTGTTTTGATACCAGTAATATTCACCATTGACTGAGCCGTAATTTACGATGAGTGTAGGTGTGTTGTGTGAGCCGGAAGCTTTCCAAAAATTAAGTACATCTTTGTAAAGAGGAGCAACCGGAATGTTGTGTTCGACCCCTGTATGTCCGTCTGCAACCTGACTCATGTTGTGGTAAAAAAATGAACCACCTTCAGGGACAACCAACATGCCCAATTGTTTGGCAGCTTTGATTACCATTTGTCTTTGATCTCTTCGTGGTTGGTTGTATGATTTAACGGAAAAAGCACCCCATGATTTAGTACGTTTTAATGCAAATACGGCATCCTCGTATTTATCGATGGTGGCTTTAAAATCTCCATCTGCTCCATAAAGTATGGTTCCGGTACTAAAAATGCGAGGTCCTACCATTGCACCTGTTTTTACCATTTCAGATTGTGAGAATGCCATTTCGCTGTTGGTGGAAGGATCGTGTGTGGTAGTTACACCATAGGCAAGATTGGTCCAATATTGCCAATGTTTCTGAGGACTTAATCCATACCGGAATGCACCGACATGAGCATGTACATCTACCATTCCAGGCATAATGGTCTTGCCACTTAAATCTATAATTTTTGCATTGGTTGGAATTTTGGATTGAAGTGATTCATAAGTTCCTACTTCTTTTATTTTATTATTCTCAATCAGGATACAACCATTTTCGATAACCTGATTCCCTTCCATGGTAATGATGCGTGCATTGGTCAAGGCGATATTTCCTTTCGGTACATCTGCAGGGATCGTTAAATTTATTTCAACAAAATTGCTGTCGTAGGGAGGCAATGAGTCAGTTTCTTCCCGCAGGAATTTGAATCGATCCCTGAGTTCTTCTGTGTAATATTCGTTGCCTTGCGTCCAGTGTAATTGTTTACTGTCAGAGGACCAATGCAAACTCACACCTGCTTTATCCGTGACCTGTGCCATTGGAATAGCATTGGTTTCTTTATTGAGTACAATTGATTTGCCGGGCAATGGCATGGCCGCAATATAAACTTTGTATAATTCGGTGAAGGCCACCCATTTGTTATCCGGACTTGGAACAAATTGATTAGCATAGGTACTTGTGAAAATATTTTTTTCATCTTTGCCATCCAGGGCAATGGATTTTAATGACTTACTTAAACTTCCAAATAGGTAACCACCGGTCTGAAAGAAAATGCGGTCATTGTCTTTAGAAAAATAAGGATATTCACCTGCAGCAGTAATTAACGTGGCCTTTCCTCCTGAAGAAGGGATAAAATAAATACCAGGATTTTTGACATGTTGATATCCCTGATGATCATTACCTGATTCTTTTCGGTAAACAATCATTTTTCCATCCGGAGAGAAAGATGGTGTACGATAAATTCCTTTTTCAGCAGTGAGAACTGTTTTTGCACCTGAGGCAAGATTTAACCTGATGATGGATCCCATTTTATCATCAGCCCAACTTACATAAACAATTTCTTTTCCATCCGGAGAAAAGGAAGGTTCAAATTCAAAATGGGTATCGTTTGTTAGTCTTTTTGGTTTGCCTTTTGGTAATTGCATTTGATACAATTGTCCCACTGCATTGAAAATTAATAACTTTCCATCCGGGCTGGTTTTGGCTTGTCTCAAGGCATGAATTTTTACTTCCGGATCATAACAAATTTGTTTGCTTTGACAAGGTTCTACCAATTTATGTTCTACTTCAACTTTGAATGGTATGGTTGTAATTTCTGAAGTAGCGACATCAATTTTTTTAATTTTTCCATGCGCCCAAATGATGATGGATTTATCATCCGGAGTCCAATTGAATCCGGTATAAATTCCAAACACAGTCCAGGCTTCTTGTTGGTCTTTACTGAGTTCAGAGCAGATCATTTTTTCTTCACCAGTAGCCAGGTCGTGTACGATCAAAGTAGTTTTGGTGCGATCACGGCGTATATAAGCAATTTTTTTTCCATCTCTGGAAACGGTAGGACGAAAAGCTGATCCCGGACCACCAATAACATTTTCTATCTTGCCTTCTTTGCGGTCGTATCTTCTGATGATGAAGATTTGATTGTTGGGATCTTTGTTATATTGAAAGGATCCTCCTTCATACATATCTTCACTGAAATAAACATACCTCCCATCCGGACTGCAGAATGGCTCATTTACATCCTGCTGATCATTTTTTCTTTCTGTCAGCTGGATTCCACTTCCTCCTGAATGATGATACATCCACATTTCGCCAGCGCCAAGAGATCGCTGACTGGTAAAATGTTTTCTTGCAACCAGATACTCACCATCGGGCATCCAAACTGCATTGTTGAGCAATCTGAAATTTTCTTTAGTGACCTGATGTGCATGACTGCCATCGGCATTCATGATCCAAATGTTGTCCCCTCCTCCGGCATCACTGGTGAAGCTGATTTTCTTTCCGTCCGGACTAAATCTGGGCTGCACTTCGTATGGTAGACCACTGCGGAGAATGCGTGCGCTACCGCCTGTTGCAGGAATGGTAAAAATATCTCCCATCAGATCAAAAACAATAATTTTGCCATCCGGACTTATGTCCAGATTCATCCAGGTACCTTCCTCTGTATTTAAAGTAAAAGTTTTGATTGGCAGATCCGGTTTGGCTACATCCCATTTCGCTTCTTCTTTTTGTGCTTTTGTTGGATTGCTAATCATTACAGCAGCTGTTAAAACAAGAAGTATTCTGTTTAGATGAATTTTGAATGACATACTTTGTTTGTTTAAATGATAAAAGGAATGGCGAAGATAGCTAACTTTCCGGTCCGAATAAGTCTGATATCTAGCAATACTTAATTTAAAAAATGAAATTTATATTTTACAAATAAATTCGATATATGGTAATTTACAACCCAAAAGACTGGTGGAAACTCATTTTTAATTTTCACAAAAGCGATACTTTCCGTATGATGTGGCCTGGTATTCTTGGTGTAGCCATATACACCGGAATTATTGCCTTTCTGGAGAATGAAGTATTTCATGCTTCCTTTAAAAACACTACGGCCATTCATTCATTGGTTGGATTTGTATTGTCTTTGTTGCTGGTATTCCGCACAAACACAGCCTACGAAAGATGGTGGGAGGGTAGAAAGCTTTGGGGCAGTTTTGTAAACAATTCAAGAAATCTTGCACTTAAATTAAACAGTCTTGATCTGGACCCAAACAGCAAAAATACATTTAAGATTTTGCTTACCAATTATGTTTATGCTGCAAAGGAATCCCTGCGTGGTAAATTACATCTGAAAAACCTTGTTTTTACCGAAAATTATCCAATTGCATACTATGAATCGCACCATCATTTGCCAAGTCGAATCATGCAAGCGATTTATACAGAGATCAACCATTTGTTAAAAAATCAAATAATCTCCGCAGAGCAAATACTTTTTATCAACAACGAACTGCAGTCTTTTTCTGATAATATTGGTGCATGCGAACGCATTAAAAACACGCCTATACCTTATTCCTATAGTTTGTTTTTAAAGAAGATTATCTTTTTGTACATTTTTACTATGCCCATAGGTTTTGTGCGGGAGTTTGGTTATTGGGCCATGCCTATCGTGGCTTTGATTTTTTACATTTTTGCCAGTATCGAACTTTTGGCAGAGGAGATTGAAGATCCTTTCGGTACAGAGCCCAATGATTTACCGACCGATCAGATCTATGCTATTATCAAAAGGGATTTGCACGATATTTTGGATTAGCCTGATTGTGCAGTGAATTTGTTGGATGAAATTATTTTCAAAACAACTTTAGGAGCCTGTTGTTTTATTTGCAATTGTTGGGTGATTTTATTTTTGATCAACATAAAAATTAAGATATGAAAATTGGAATTTTTGGTACAGGTACGGTTGGGGATACCATTGGATCTCGTTTAGTTGAATTGGGTCATGAAGTCATGATGGGATCACGTACTTCCAATAATGAAAAAGCGGAGGCATTTGCGCAAAAACATAGTCAATCATTGGCAAGTGCCGGTACATTTGCAGAAGCAGCAGACTTCGGAGAAATTTTATTCAATTGTACCAAAGGTGAAGTTTCTGTCGATGCAATACTTGCTGCTGGTCCGGGAATAGCAGGAAAAATATTGGTAGATGTGGCCAATCCGCTTGATTTTAGCAAGGGCATGCCACCGGGACTCATCCCTTCTTTGTCCAACACACATTCCCTTGGTGAAGAAATTCAAACTAGATTTCCAAAGCTTAAAGTAGTAAAAACATTGAACACGATGTGGTCTGGTATTATGGTAAATCCTGCCATGATCAATGACGGGAACCACACTAATTTTATTTGTGGTAATGATGGAGATGCTAAATCTATAATTAGGACATTACTAAATGAATTTGGCTGGAAAGATGAGCATATACTTGATCTTGGTGACATCAGTTCGGCTCGAGGGACAGAAGCAGTTTTACCGGTATGGTTAAGAATTTATGGCGCTAAAAAAAGCGGTGCTTTCAATTTCAATGTAGTAAGTTGAGCTCTTTCCGTTTCGAAGTGAAATTGAACCAATGAATTAAATTGCATAGACCACAATGGCTATTTCTAAAGTGCCTTCTAGTGTGATAAATTAGCAAAATATATTATTCTGGAAACGCGCCATACATTTCGATCAGTTTTTTGTATCTGAAATTAAATATTCCATCCAACTGATTTTTAATGAAGAGGCTTTGGGCGATGTCTCCTAAAAATCCAAAAGGTGGTACATAACTAATGAGGTCGCTCATCAAAACACCATTTGGAATGGCCTCCAGATGATGTTCATGGTGCCATATTTTGTATGGTCCGGATCTTTGTTCGTCCACAAAATATTTCCCCTCTTCAATGTGGGTGATCTCTGTAAGCCATTTCATTTTAATGCCCAATAGCGGACTCACATGATATTCAATCAACATGCCCGGATATACTTTTTCAGGTAAATTTTCGGTGAGGATGTCAAAACCCATATACGGAGGAGTTATGGTTTTGAGATTTTTGGGTGAGGAGATGAAATTCCAGATGTCTTCAAGTGATGCAGGAATTTTTTGGGTTTTACGTAAAGTGAAAATGGACATCAGTTATTTATTGAGAAACCAAATGGATGCATTCAACACGGTGGCAAAACTTACCCACAGCAGGTAAGGAATCTGAATGTATCCTGCCGTTTTATTGATTTTAACAAAAAGCGAAATCATTGTACTGATCAGCCACCACAGCAACATGATATCAACTAATGCAAAAAATGGATTCCGGAGATAGAAAAACAAAAAGGACCATAAAAAATTCAAGGTCAATTGTATGGAAAAAATCCACAAGGCATTGGTGCGTTGTTTTGAATATTCGCTATCCCAAATCAGGAATAGGGAAATCCCCATAATCAGATACAACACCGTCCAAACCGGTCCAAAAATATAATTTGGAGGATTAAAAAATGGTTTGAGTAGTGAGGGGTACCATTCCTTGATTCCCTCCATAGTAAGTAATCCGGAGGTTGCACCGACCAACATTGTAATTACCATGCAGAGCAATAAAAGAATTATTTTTTGCATATCACAGATTGATTGATGAAAGTCCGCCATCCACATGAATTATCTGCCCTGTCATCCATGAAGCATTTTCAGAAAGTAGAAAAGCAGCAACAGATGCTATGTCATCCGGCTGTCCAATTCTCTTCAATGGATGCCTTTTAGCATTCGCTTCTATCTTTTCTTCTGAATTTAATATTCCGGAAGCCAGAGGTGTATTTGTAAGGGATGGTGCTATGCAATTAAATCTAATCTTAGGTGCAAATTCAGACGCCAGGGATTTTGTTAGGCCTTCAATCGCTCCTTTGGATGAAGAGACAAGGCTGTGGTAATTAAAACCTTTACTAACCGCGACGGTCGAGAAAAAGACCACTGAAGCATTCGATGATTTTTTTAGCTTTGGAAGAATCTTCTGGAGACTTTCGATTGCAAAGGTGACCTGAAAGTTAAAATCCTCATTGAATTCAGCAGGGCTTATTCTTTCAAAAGGTTTTAATTTTATAGTCCCCGGACAGTACACAAAACCATCCAATACTTCCGGAAGAAAGCTAAATGATGAAGGCGCATCTTTTACATCCACCATGTGATAATGAATATTATCACTGTCCGATTGTTTGTGATTAAAGTAGCTGCCATAAACCTTATGCCCCTGGTTGCTTAACTGAAGAGCAATTGCTCTCCCTATTCCAGTCGAAGCTCCCAAAACAAAATAGTTTTTCATCAGAGGGTTAAACAATAAAGACACAGCAATGGTTTAATTTGGTGGGCTATTATATTTTTTAGTATATGCGTCAAATAATTTTTGGATAAAACAAATAATATGAAAGCAATTGTGGTAGGCGCTTCCGGGTTGACTGGTGGATTTTTATGTAAGGCATTATGTGATGATCCGACATATGTATCGGTTAAATTATTGTTGCGCAAGTCCCTTGGCATTACCCATCCTAAAATCACGGAGTGCATAGTAGATTTTAGCAATAAAGAGAGTATCCAGTCTCATATGGAAGGCGATGTTTTATTTTGTGCAAGTGGTACCACCATTAAAAAGGCGGGTTCTAAGGATGCTTTTCTTAAGGTAGATTATGAACTTCCTTTGCATTGTGCAAAAATCGCATCCGGTAAAAATGTAAAAAAATTGGTCATTATTTCATCTGTTGGCGCAAATCCAAATTCAGGTAATTTTTATTTGAATACAAAGGGAAGATTAGAGCAGGATTTGGAAAAGCTTCCTTTTACTAGCATTCACTTTATGCAGCCAAGTCTTTTAATGGGGCCAAGAAAAGAGAATAGGTTAGGAGAACGAATGGCCATGTGGATAATGCCAGCAATAAGCAAATTGTTTTTTGGTCTATTAACCAAATATAAGCCCGTGCATGTCAGAGATTTGGCTTCTGCCATGATCAGAGCTTCCAAAATTAATGAATCAGGAATCAGAAGATGGATGTGGAAGGAAATTAAGAATGGGGATACACATTCTTAGTGCTTTTCAAAATTACTTAATTATTTTTCTATGGATTGTGCCTTTGTCAGATTGTAGGGAAAGGGTGTATATTCCTGGTGATAGATGTTCAAGGTTTATTGTATGAAGACCTTTTGAAATTTTAAAGGAAGAAATTATTTTTCCATTTTGATCATAGACGAATGCAAATCCCTCAGATTCTGAATCAATGGAAATGTTGTTGTTGAAGGGGTTTGGATACAGTAAAAACTTTATTTGATCCGGATGGAAAGATATGGTAGGATTTCTTTTTTGTGTGGGGATGGTGTCTAGAGATAATTTCCATCCTTTATTTATACAGCATCCTGAGTAGGCACCCCGAAAATTCCAATCATAATTTTCCTGATTAAAATCTTTTTGCCAATCCATTTGATGGATAAAAAAATCGTTTGCAGTTATATTTCCTGTTAATTGACCTGCACGAGGATATAAATCTAAATCGGATAAATTTGTGGATGCACTCAGGAAATATTTGTTGGCATTATCATAATTATCCGTCACATTGTCCATAAGACTTGTAAAATTACTTATGGCTTGTGTGGACAAGACCGCATTGGCATAGCAATATTGTTTATAATTTGGATTTGGATTGAATAATCTTAATCCTCCTGTACTGGTAGCTGACCAGATTGTGTTGTGAAATACTTTTATGTCCTGTGGATTAACCCCATTCTGTGGGGTGATATACACAGTGCGAAATCCGGATGGGTCAAAGTGATTGATGAAAATATTTGCATACAAATTTATATTTCCTGTGCCTTGAAAAAGCGCTTCCACCGGATTGTTGTAAAAGAAATTTCCATAAATTTCATAATAATCCAAAGATCCCCATCCGGAAGATGGAAATCCACCTACCAATAAATTGGGTCTTGCATTTCCTCCGGTTGAAGAACTTTTGTCCTTGGTAAAAACATTATAGCGAATAATGGTTTTGCCATGTACCTGAGTTTCAGGAAATGCATCACGAGCTCCATCCAACTGATGTTTAATTTCAATATTATAACCCACAGTGTTTTGAATCAGGTTATTTTCAATAATTCCATTCACAAAAGGCATATTTCCCGGTGAATTACCCAGATACATTCCGGTTCCTGCGCCAATGATCTTATTGCTTCTTATGATCCAGTTCCATGCAGGGCATTTGGTGCTGATCCCGACAGCCTGTTGGTCATATCCATAATTAATGATGTGTAGTTTTTCTATAGTGATGTGGTGTGCCCAATTTCCTGAGGTGCCTTCAGCTTTCACCGCATCTACAAATTTATTATTGCCGTTCAATTGAAAATTGCTCAAGATCAGATGCGCACAACGGGTAAGACTTACGGTATTACAACAGGACTGCGCTTCAAAAATGGTGCCCAAACCTTCTCCTATGATGACAATAGGTTCCGCTATTGTACCCTGAATATCTTTTAGGGTAAGATTGCTTAGGTAATTACCTTTGGAAAGAACCAATGTGTCTCCTGGATTGAGTTGGGTTAGAAATGCTAAATAATCCTTAGGGGTAACTATAATTTCCCTGGCATATCCTGAAATTGAGAACAGAGAAATATACAAAAAATATTTCAATTTATTTTGGTCAATGATATAAAACATTTAAAAAAAATTCATTTTAAAAGAAATTATTTTTGTGGCAAAATTCTAAAAATGGAATTGTGTGAAGATAAATAAAAGTCATGATATATGTATTATTCGAAGATTGCATTTTTACTTTGTATTTAGTTTTATAAATTTTAAAGACATTTCTAAATCAATTCAAAAGGTTTTAATTAATATTTGTAATAAGCCAATAATGATTATTAAAGTTTAATAGTATAGTTGGTAAAATGGTTATATTTTACTTTATTGACATTGATAATGGGGGAGTAAGCATTTTTTGAAATAATCTCAGAAGTCTAGTCTTTTTAATTTTGCCATGATATTTGGCTTCGATCCATTTTGGTATATCCACTGTAATTTCAGACGTTGGCTTTGTTTATTTTTAAATTTGATGTTTTTATAAGACTATTTACGGTTTAAATAATTTCTATAGCCTACTTTTGCCCTTATGATTAAGAGATATTTATTTTTTGTTTTTTTCATTGTGTTACCATTTTGTTTATTCTCACAAAGTCCTGATTCCACTTCAATTAGGAGTTTTGATAGCTTAATGACCGCAGCTCAGGGTATGATGGAAAAGAAGGATTATCCCAATGCTTTGATTCAATTATCGATTGCAGAAAAGTTATTTCAAAGTGAGATACCAAGTGAATCTATACAATTTGGCAATTTAAGGTTTCTTCAAGGTAGGGTTTCTTATCTTAAAAGAGACTTTTCGCAGGCTGAAGTGTATTACAATGAATGTAAACACGTTAGGGAAAAATTACTGGGCAAGATACACCCCGATTACACAAAATGCATTATGTCAATAGGTGTACTTTTTTATGTTCAGGGAAAGTTTTCACAATCCGAACCTTATTTTCTCGAAGCTAAACTGAATTACGAAAAGACAGTAGGTACCGATAATCTGGATTATGCTAAATGCATGAATAATTTGGCAGGAGTTTATAATGAAGCAGGTTATTATGAAAAAGCGGAAACCTATTTTAAAAAGAGTAAGGAAATATGGGAGTCAAAAGCTCCTGATCATCCAAATTTTGCGATAAGTATAAATTCATTGGCTGTTTTGTATACTAATACAGGAGATTACAATAAAGCTGAATTACTTTATCTTCAGGCTATAGAGGTAAGAAAAAAAATGTTGGGAGAGACACATCCGGATTATGCGGTAAGTTTGTCCAATTTGGCCACCTTATATGCTTTTATGCGGAACTATGATGAGGCAGAAAAACTAATGCTTAAGTCATTGCAAATAAGGGAAAAGATATTTGGAAAAAAGAGTGAACAATATGGGACAGATTTGAATAATCTTGGATTGTTGTACAAACAAATGGGGAAAGACAGTAATTTAGAAAAGTATTTTTTAGAAGCGAAATCGATTTGGGAAGAAATGGGTGGACAAGAAAGTGCAAGGTATGCCACAGTTTTAAAAAATTTGGGGGCCTATTACGTAGGAAAAAGAAACTATACACTAGCTGATTCATTCTTAAAAATAGCTTTGCCAATTTATGAAAATGTTATTGGTAAATCTCATCCGGATTATGCAAGTGTATTATCCTATTTAGGGCATATTGAAATGGTTCATAATAATAATTTTGCAAAAGCTGAAAATTTTTTACTTCAAGCAAGAGATATTGTAGAAGCCAGTATTGGCGTAAATAATGAATATTTTACACATAATCTGATTGAGCTGTTCCAATTTTATTGGAAATTTCGAAAATACCAGGCTGCAACACCTTATTTGATTCAAACACTTCATAATGATGTCAATTCTCTTTCTTCAGCGAGTACATACCTCTCTGAAAGAGAATTGAGTTCATTTATATCTGATTTTTCCAGGCGAATAAACTATGCTTTTTCCTACATCCCGAACAGCGAAGAAATGACTGCAGAATGTTATAATGACATACTTTTTTTTAAAGGATTTTTATTGAATTCTGGATCTCAATTGAAAAATTATGCTAATTCAGATGCAGCTTCTTCCGAAAATTTCAATCAACTCAGAGCTGTTCATCGTCAGTTAGCAGCTGAGTACAGCAAGCCTATTGCGATTCGCAGAAATGTATCAGAATTGGAAGAAAAAGCAAATTCTATTGAAAAGTTACTGATTAGAGCCAATCGGCAATATTCGGATGCAATTAGTCAGGTTAGCTGGGATCAGGTATGTAATAAGTTGAATGCAGGAGAAGCAGCAGTTGAGTTTGTACATTATAATTATTACTTACCAGAATTAACGGATAGTATATATTATGGAGCTTTGCTTTTGAAAAAGGGGGATAAAAAACCTATTTTTATTAAGCTTTTTGAAGAAAGAGAGTTAAGCGCTTTGATGCTATCCCTTTCAGACAAAAAGGCAGACTATGTAAATGGACTTTATAACATCTCTAACAGAGGAGCTTTTGTTAAAAAAGGTTCAGATCAGACATTGTATGATTTGATTTGGAAACCGATGGAGAAAGAAATGGCAGGAGTTAATAAAGTATACTATTCACCAAGCGGTTTACTTCATAGGATTAATTTAGATGCAATTCCTATAGATCAGGATGTTATACTTTCAGACAGATATGATTTAAGTGAGTTAAACAGTACACGTCAGTTAGTCATTCCAAATTCAAATGAAGTTAAAAACAATCTCGCTGTTCTTTATGGGGGTCTAATTTTTGATTTTGACAGTACCACGATGAATAACGATATAGTTTATGCCACTTCTTCTAGAAATGCTGTGTCCCTTAACAAGTCTGATTCTATGAGTATCAATAGATCAGGAAGTTGGAACTATCTATTGGGTACTGAAAGAGAAATAAATTCGCTGGAGAGAATAATGCGCACTGCAGGAATGGAAGTACTTACTAAAAAGGCTTATGATGGCACAGAAGAATCTTTTAAAAATATAGGAAAGATTGGTGCAATTTCTCCTAGAATACTTCACATTGCAACCCATGGATATTTTTATAGTGATCAAAGAAAGCATGGTCAAGAGTCTACAAGCCATGATCAGATTGAATCTGAATTTAAAAAATCAGATCAACCAATGTTGCGTTCAGGATTAATAATGTCTGGCGGAAATGCTGCATGGGAGGGTAAGCAGCCAAACCCAGGTCAAGAGGATGGGGTTCTCACCGCCTATGAAATTAGTCAAATGAATTTGTCGAACACCGAGCTGGTCGTTTTATCTGCTTGTGAAACCGGCCTGGGGGATATACAAGGTCATGAAGGGGTTTATGGATTGCAAAGAGCCTTCAAAATTGCTGGGGTAAAATATTTAATCATGTCCCTATGGCAAGTACCGGACAAACAGACTTCTTTGCTGATGACCACATTTTATAAAAAGTGGCTGGAAGAAAAAATGACCATACCTGATGCATTTCGGGCAGCACAAAAGCAACTCAGAGATAATGGGCTTGATCCTTACAATTGGGCTGGATTTGTTTTGGTTAAATAAAAATTGGATGGATGAAAATGCATTGTTATCTTTAGTGGGATATTCTCAATGCGCGTTTAAAGTTCTTATCAGAACTTATATTTCCTTCAAAAAGCAACTTGATTTTGCAAATTGCAAAATTGGGAAAGAAAAAAATGGGTTAAATCTTGCGTATAACTTGGGCTTATTTTTTACCTTTTTCTTTGGTCATCAAGGCAAGTTCTTCTTTCATGGAGGCTACGAAATCATTGCTGTCTGAAATTATTTCTTCTATGGTTCTTGATGGTGTGTCCTTGGTTAATTCTGTAACGTTTTTCAATTTGCGAACGATGGCATTTTCTTTACTAAGGATCTTACTGTATTTCAGAAGAATTTCAGTCTCAGACCTTTTTTCCATAATTTCAGATTTGTTCGCGTTTACAATCTGGCCACCAATATTGGTATTATAACCTTTGGGTAATTCTGTTTCACTTAGACTGTCCCGGTTTATTTTAGCAGGCTTAATGCGTCGAGTTCGTGCAGAAATACGGGCATTCAATTCCTGATGTTCTTCATTCATTCGAACTTTGAGCTTTTCCAATTTGGAATTGAGGTAATCGATATTATCCGACTTTGAAGTCTTGGAAAAGTCCTTGACCAATTTTCCAAATTCTTTAATGTCTTTCGCTTCCTTTTTGAGTTCTTTTTTGGTATAAAGGGGCTTATACTTGATTATGGAATCTGTAAGTACTGAAGACCTTGCAGTCGATATACAGAATATAAAACCAACTAAAACCAATATAAATTTTATGTGCATCGGGTAGAATTAATTGCAATACATATTAAAAGCAGAAACAAGGTTGTCGGCTATCATTTGTGCAGACCTACCTTCGATGTGGTGACGCTCCAACATATGAACCAATTTTCCATCTTTTATCAATGCAATCGCAGGAGAGGATGGAGGATAAGGCAATAAGAATTCGCGAGCTTTAGCTGTAGCTGCAGTATCCACACCTGCAAAAACAGTAACCAGATGATCTGGTTTCTTTTCCTGGCCAAGCGCTATTCTGACCCCAGGACGAGCATTTGCTGCTGCGCATCCGCATACTGAATTAACTACAAGCAAGGTGGTGCCTTGATTACCTTGTAATTTTTGAGCTACTTCTTCAGGGCTGTTAAGACTTTCAAATCCAACCTGATTTAATTCCTGAGCCATTGGCCTAACTAGTTCTATTGGGTACATGATCTTATTATTTTTGGCTTAGTTAACGCTTGAAAGCCATTCTTTGTTTCAAAAAAAATTAAAAGTTCTATCTTGGGATCAGACTTTTGGATCTGTCAGTTTGAGCAATTTAAGCAGATATTCGCCATAGATACTTTTTTTTAATTTTTCCGCTTCCCTGGCAAGACCCACACGGTCTATATAATTCATCAAGTAAGCTACTTCTTCCAAACATCCGATTTTAAGACCCTGGCGTTCTTCGATTACCTGAATAAACTGAGAAGCCTGCATCAGGGATTCATGTGTACCTGTGTCCAACCATGCAACCCCACGGCCCAAAACCCCGACTTTAAGTTTGTTTCTTTCTAGATAGGTTTTATTGACGTCGGTAATTTCGAACTCACCCCGGGCAGAGGGTTTTAGGTTTTCGGCGATGTGGATCACCTCATTGTCATAAAAGTAGATTCCAGGAACCGCGTAATTGGATTTTGGCACTAAAGGTTTTTCTTCAATGCTGATGGCGTGTAGATTTTCATCAAATTCAACCACACCATAGCGTTCAGGATCTGCTACCGGATAGGCAAAAACAATTCCTCCATCGGGAGTTGTACTTTCTCGAAGTAATTCAGGAAGTTTATGACCATAAAATATATTGTCTCCAAGAATAAGACAGACAGAATCCTTGCCGATGAAATCTTTTCCCAATACAAAAGCTTGTGCAAGACCATTTGGAACCAATTGCTCCTGGTATTCTAACCGAATTCCGAGATGCGAACCGTCTCCAAGCAGGGATTTGAATTGTGGAAGATCCCGGGGTGTTGAAATAATTAAAATCTCACGAATTCCTGCCAACATTAGTGTGGACAGGGGGTAGTAGATCATTGGTTTGTCGTAAACAGGCATCAACTGTTTGCTCATTGCAAGGGTAAGTGGATAAAGCCGGGTTCCTTGTCCGCCTGCAAGTATAATTCCTTTCATATTTATTTATATTGGGCCAATAAAGGCCCGCAAAGGTAAGGGATATTGAACAATCTCAAATAAATGCCAGATTACAAATGCGAAAAAGCAATTGAACATTTATTTTTTTAGAATAAACTTGATCGGGAGGTTGATTTCATAGGCAACATTTATCCCTTTTCTTTTAGCTGGAATGTATGGAGGCAGCATCGCGAGAAAACGCAGGACCTCTTCATCACAGCCTCCACCAAGTCCCCGGGTTATTCTTGGTGAAACTATTTTTCCCTGGGTATTTACAATGTATTTTACATAAACCACCCCTTGAATTTTTTGTGCTCTGGCTGTATCCGGATATTTAATGATCCTGTACATGGAATCCAGCAATAGTTTTTTACTGCACTCTTTTGGATCAGGGTCATTTCCGCAGGATTTAAAAATTGGTTCCACATCCGCTTTGTTGTATACATCTTCATATACAATTCGTACTTCTTCATATCCGGTAATACTGTCCATTGAATATATAGTGTCTATGATAAATCCCACACTATCCTGATTTTCTTTAACCATATTTTGATCAGAAAAATCAGGATTTACAGATATCGAATTCAGGTTTTCAAAATTCACTTCAAGCTTAAGTTCATAAGCTACCGCAAATCCATTTCTTTTGCCGGGTGCATAGGGTGGCAGGGAAGAAATAAATTTGAGCACTTCCTCATTACAACCCCCTCCAAGGCCTTGAAGTATTTCAGGTCGGACGATGTTTCCACTTGCATCCACGACATACTTGGCATAAACAAAACCCTGTATTTTCTGAGCTTTTGCAGCTTCCGGATAATTCATCCTATTGTATTTCCATTCCTTTAGAATTTTTTTATTGCATTCCCTTGGATTAGGATCCTTTAGACAACTTTTAAAAACAGGTGGCACACCTCCTTTATTGTAAATGATGGTTTTGGAAATCAGTGTTTCCTCCAGACCACTTTTTGGATTGGTAACCACAAGAGTATCTGCGAGGTAGCCTACACTGTCTTCATTTTGGGATTGGGCGTACAATGGATTAAATGTGAAAGCGGCAGATTGTAAGAGGATGCATAGTAGAGCGAAAATAAAGTATCTCATCAGATGTGGAGTTTGATACAAATATAAGCTTTGGTTTTTACCAATGCACAATATCGGAAAGAATCTGACTAATTAATTCTTGGTATTATGGTAGAGAGAAATGAAATCAAACTAAACCAATTCTTTTTTCGTAGTTTTTGGTTTGATCAGCAAGCGTAAAGCCTGATCATAGAAAATATATCCCCAGATCCAATTGAGCAATACGATAATTTTATTTTTGACACCAATCAAATAGTAGATATGGACAAACAACCATATTATCCAGGCAAAGAAACCACTAATGTGTCTTCCTGCAACGTCCACAACCGCTTTATGTCGCCCAATGGTTGCCATACTACCTTTGTCGAAATATTCGAAAGGTGTGGATATTTTTTTGCTCAAGTAGCCGGCCAGCCATTTGGCTTGCTGTAAGGCTGCGGGGGCTACCTGAGGATGTCCGTTCGGAAATTTTTGTGCTTTAACCAGTGCGAGATCACCTATTGCGAAAATATCTTTCGTATCCCTAACTCTGCAATATTCATCGGTAAGAATTCTGCCACTCCGGGAAATTGAGGATTCAGGCAGACCGGGTATAGCAGATGCGCTTACGCCAGCAGCCCAAATCACTTTATTCGCGTTTATGCAAAAGCCATTATCCAAAATAACCTTACCATCAGAAATATTTTTTACCTGTTGGTCTAAATAAAGTATGACACCAAGTTGCTCCAAATCACTCTTGGCTTTGTCAGAAGACTTTAAAGACATTCCCGGCAAAAGCCTGTCCGCGCCCTGAATCAAATGGATATGCATTTTTTTTGCATCCAGATCCGGATAATCTTTCGGAATCACGTGTTGCTTCATTTCTGCTAATGCACCTGCGAGTTCAACTCCGGTTGGTCCCCCGCCCACAATGACAATGTCCAACAAAGGCGAAAGATCGGTGCCTTCGGGACTCATTACTGCTTTTTCAAGATCAGATAGTATTTGATTTCTGAGAAATAGAGATTCAGAAACAGATTTCAAAGGAATGCTGTTGGCTTCAAATTCTGCATTACCGTAGTAATTTGTTTTGGCACCCATGCCCAATACAAGTAGGTCGTATCGGATAATGCCCATGGAGGTTTCTATTTTATTTTCCTCCGGAAGTATTTTATTTACTTCGGCGACTCTTACATAAAAGTCCTTTTCATCCTGAAAACTTCTTCTCAGTGGGAAGCAAATCGAACTGGGTTCCAGACCGGACATGGCCACCTGGTAATAAAGCGGTTGAAATTGATGGTAATTATTTTTGTCCAGCAGAACAATCTGATAGTCTTTACCGGCAAGTTTTCGTGCTAAGGTGAATCCGGCGAATCCGGCACCGATGATGACGAGTCTTGGTTTGGTACTTTGTGGAATGTTGAGTGGCACGGTAGTAAATGATTTAACTTATCAATGAGAAAACTAGTAAGAATGTTCAATCATAAATAATTGTCTCCTCACAAAATCAACGCTTAATGAATAATAATATAAGGCATTCTGGAAAATAAAGCAGGTGTTGTTTGTCCTATCCTTATTTTCAAACTTCGAATCATCACAAAAAATATTTTAAACGCAATAAAAATATTTTGCAAAAAACTTGACAGTTTTATTTTTCTCACTATCTTTGAAATTATAACACCAAATGTTTGATCAAACATGACACTATTTGAGAACATAAAATTAAAACATGATTTAGGATAATCTAGGACACCACCTTTTGGTAAAAATATTTGTTGGAATTCATCCGACATGGACATTTTATGTTCTGTGGGTAATTCAGAACGCACCACGCAAAAGAAGCGACTATGACGGATACCGGTGCCGATCACCGGCTTATTTTAATTTTTTAACACATGAAAAAGAACATTTTTTTATTCTGGCTGGTACAACTATTTTGTACAGCCACTTTTACCCAAACTATTGAAGAACTTAGGCCAAATCTGTATCTTGAAAAACTAAGCTACAAGGAAAAACATCGGGAGTTTTATACCGTTCCAAAGGATGCCAACCTTACAATTCTGGATAAACAGAATTTGGAAGGAGTGGATGAAGAAAACTTTGTAGAGCTTTATTTACTGGAAGATTATTCCGAGGTTAAAATTGTTACGCATTTAAAGAGAAAATCAGTTTCCTATTTAAGCAAGATAGGTACTACCATCGTTACAAAAAATAGGATTTATATTTTTGACTTGAATGGGCATTTTATTACGTCTGAGATTATTCCACCTGCGGAAACCTTGCCAACGGATAATACACTTTTGAGTAATTTTCTTTTTCTAACCAAAGAGAATTTAGATGATTTAATTGCTCAGGGTTTCCGTGTCGATAAAATATCAGATGGCGTGCACCGTATAGGCCGAGAGCAACAGACGCGATTGGTGGATGAAAATCAATTATACTATTACGATGTGGTTAAGGAAAATGGGGTTGAAGTGATCTCAGAAAAACACCAGTTTTACCAGCTTGGGAATGCATATGTGGATTGTGAAATTCAGAACATTAAGCCATATTTATTTCACAGTGGCGACAAGGGATTTTGGAATAAAATCATCAAACGTTATGCGTATGAATTTTATAATAACCGTGAGCTTAAGAATGCTTTGCAAAGAACATCCGTATCGAGCGGGAAAGGACTGGATTTTGTGGTATTCAATGATGAGTTGAACAGAAATTGGAATGTTTCAATTGTTGATTATAAACCGGAATTCAGTTATAAAATGCAATTGTTAAATCAGGCAGGGAAACTGATCAAGGAGTATGAAATCAGAACAAATCAGGAAAAAATTTATTCCGGAAACTTGGTTCCAGGACTCTATTATCTTCAATTGAGCCTTAACGGTTATAAGACCAGCAGGAAAGTTTTAAAATTTTAAATCACTTAAAAAAAATATAATAGTTATGAGAACTTTTATTTGTTTTTGTATATTTGTTTGCATCAACATCCTACTGATGAGCACTTTGACAGCACAACCTGTTTATGGGATAGCTGAGTCAGCTGTTCCTTATGACCCTAACAATCCAACCGGGGGACCAAAATCTTGCTACAATCCAAGTACCGGAGATCCTTGTCGCACTATTTTTTGGGTACATGGTTTGGGAGGAGATGCCTTGAAGGCCTGGCAAAAGGTGGGACCCGATATTGAAACTAAATACTGGGTAGATTCAGAATTTCCGGAATATCCTCAGATCAGTCTTAAATCCGCCGGACAGGGATTGTTGGATGCGATTAAGAATTCAGAAGGAGTTAACAGACCATTAGAAGATCACTTAAAACCTTTTGTGATTGCACATTCACAGGGGGGATTGGCAGTGAGGGCGGCTGATTTGGAGCGTACAAATACACAAAAGGGAGATCCTTACTTTGGAGGTATTGTTACCTATGGAACACCACATGGAGGAGCACCTATTTTACAGCATGTGGATGACATGGTAGATCTAATGGAAGAGGGTTGTGTGCATATTGCCAATTCGAAACTGACCGAATTTGTGGAATCCAACTTTCTACTCGATTTGCTGATCAATCCGGAAAAAATTAAAGAAAAGATCATCAAACCCGCCTGCGAATTTGTGTCGGGCGTGGCACCAACATTTGCCGCTGATTTTTTGTCACCGATTACCGATGAGTATAAACAAAAGCCGGTATTTTTTAATGAGTTTAATTCAAAAATAAAAAACAATGTAGCCTTTTATGGTGTGGAAGAGGATCCTGTATTTTTTCGTTTGTTGAAATGGTTAAAAACTTCAGCAGAGACAGTACCTGTGTACACTGCAAATGAAGATCAGGATATGGTGGATAAGGTTAATCAGATTTCAGATGAGTATTACATTAAATATGTTAACCAAACGAAATGGGTTGAATTTTTAGATGGAGTGTGGTGGCATCCAGGGGGATGGTTTGGTGCCTGGGGAGTTAAAAATGATTACCAAAAGAAAGCTGATGCTAACAGGGCGGTCTTTGATTGGTTTAAAACCGTTGACAATAAATGGAAGATCATCATAGGTTCAGGTATAAATTATAAAGTGGTTACGGAAAGTTATTGTATGTGTGTTGAATATGACGCAAATGGATCAGAACGAAGAAAGGACATGTATTATGGGATTGATTTCGAGGAATGTGACAAGAAGAATAATAGTTGGGATTATTTTTGTTCCCATCAAGAAATCTATCACTATGAATTTGAAGAGATAGAAGAATCAGATGGAGTAGTGCCTGTGAGCTCTGCAATTGATTTTCCAAATTCATATAAAGATCAACTATTGTACAGTAATCACCAACAAATGAGGAATGATAGAAATACAAAAAGATCCACAACAGATTTGATGTTTGTAGGGAAATATGGTCATTTTTTTAAAACAAAGCAAAAATAAGGTATATGAAAAATATTTGGATGGCATTGATGTTGTTGACCATGTCGTGCGATGATGATCCAGCTACTATTTCGGATCCTCCATCAGGAGGATCCGAAACCACCAAACTTAAATTAGTTTGGCAGACTCTACTTCCAAAAAGGCCGGAAACAAGCCTGTCCATTCCACCAGTTTTGTATAAGGATAAAGTATTGGTAAGTGATGCTATTTTGTTGAGTTTGCTTAATGATCATATTATGGCATTTAAACAAGATTCCGGTCAATCATGCTGGAGTTGGGATGATCATTACCCGGATAGAAAGGGAGAAATGATGAATTTGTCCCAAACCATAATGCCAGTTTATCAAAATATATTTATGTATACAGGCAGCAATTTACATGGGATAGATATGAATACTGGTAAGTCCATTTGGTCCATTGATGTACACAGCCGGGGTGGACATTACTTAGAATACACACGAATGGAAGAGCTGGCCTTTTTTAGATATGTGGAAAATGACGAAACAGAAAGTTTAGTCATCGTCAACATGAAGAATGGTTCTGAAAGGAAAATTTACCACGCCGATTTCTCTGAAGATAAACCTGGTTTTTATCCACTGGTGCTTCCACCGGCCATTCAAATTAATCAAGTAGGGGACACCTTGTTGTATTTTAAGACGGGCTATTGGAGTAGTCCGAAAGTAATGAGTATGGCTTGCTACAATTTAACCAAATCAGAAATGGTTTGGTTTAAGGAAGACCTGGAACCAAACACAGAACCCAACTCATTGGCCACCTTTATAAAAGATGGACTTGTATTTACCTGCAGCTCAAGATCCATTTTTTGTTTTAACAGTGAAAATGGAGAGATCGTCTGGAAACGGGACTTTTCAGACAAACAAGGCGGCTTGTACATGGCGAATTCAAATCTTGAATTTGATGATCAAAATGTATATTTTATAATAGGGAATGGCAATATATTTTCTTTGAATCAAAAGACAGGAAAAGAAAATTGGAAGACGGATGTGCCGGGAGTTGCTTTGGGTGGAATCAGATGCATTGGCGGCAAAATCATTTTTTCCAACAGAAGGCTTTACATATTTGATGCATCCAATGGTAAGAAGCTAATTGAATATGATTCATCAAATGAAAGTAAAGAATATTTTGACACCTACATCAGTGACCCAACTTATGATCCATTGACCAAACGAATTTACTTCAGCGATGGTTATTTTCTGCAGTGTTTTCAATTGATTGAGTAAGTAATATTAAATTATTATTGTTCATTGAAATCAAGTCTAACTGAATGGTAGTAATGTATGAAAATCATTAAACAGTAATGGGATTAGTTCTTGTGAGCTCCGCAATTGATTTTCCAAATTCGATTTCAAATGAACTATTATACAGTAATCATCAACAAATGCGGAATGATGGAAATACGAAGAAGGAGATGGCAAAGTTACTTGAAACAAATACATACGGAACATTTTTTATTACCCAGAAGCATTAAAATGATGAAATTTCTATACTTATTTATTATTTTAGCAATATATGCTTGTGACCATGAAGAGTCATCATATCCAGATCCTCCCCCGGGAGGATCTGGAAAACTTGAAATGAAATTGGTTTGGCAAAGTTTTCTGAATGATTCAATAAAATCAACATTTTCTATTTCACCAATTCTATTTGAATATAAGGTAATTGCCTCTAAAGCAATATTATTTAGTAAGTATAATGAGGAATTAGTTGCCTTTTCTCAGGATTCGGGTAAATTTTTATGGAATTGGTCAGATCATCATCCGGGAAGATTTGAGAAGGGAGATGTAGGATTTCTAGATACTTATCATCAATTGGCTTTTGGGAAATTTTATCTATTCAAGGATTTTTACTTGTATGGAATTGATTTAAGTTCTGGCAAAACTATATGGTCTAAGCAGAATAACTCAGCCTATGGTATCAATTATTTTACGAATTACAATCCACTATGTCTTTCGACTATTATAAATAATGATCGATCAGTTAATATAGATATTTTAAATGTCGCGAATGGTGATCAAAATCAAATTTATAAAATTGACCTGCCAAATGAAAAAGGTATATATCCAAATATATCGGCTCCAGTAATGTGGTTTGATTCAAGAGGAGATACTATTTTAATATTTAAGACGGGAACGTGGGGAAGTAGACAAAGTATCAATTTGGTATGTTATAATTTATCTGCAAAAACAACAAATTGGGAAATTCTTGATATGGATCCGAAAATTTTTGGAAGTGCATTTCCTCCTTACATCCAGGACAATTTAATATTTTTTACAAGTATGAAGACTTTGTTCTGTGTGGACAAGAATACAGGTAAATTGATTTGGAAAAAAGTATTTTCTGATAAATCCGGAGGGCTTTATTTAGCTGAGTCGAATTTAGTCTTTGATGAAACCAATGTTTATCTTATGGTAGGCAATGGAAACCTCGTGTCACTCGACAAAAGGACTGGTAATCAAAATTGGTTAACCGATATTAATGGTCTAGCAATTGGCGGGATAATTTATAGTGAAGGTAAAATCATTTTTTCTAACAGAACGCTTTACATTTTCGAAGCCTCAAGTGGAAAAAAGTTATTGGAGTATAATTCACTAAATCAAGGAAAAGTATTTCCAGATACTTATATTAGTGACCCAACATATGATCCGGTGACCAAACGAATTTACTTCAGCGATGGTTATTTTCTGCAGTGTTTTCAATTGATTGAGTGAAAAATTCAAGATGATATTTTTCAGTTGAATTGGTTAAATGGGTTATATAAAAATGGAGTCTGCAATTTGTTTTCAGACTCCATTTTTTAATTAAAATTGCTGAGCAATTTCAGCATAATTTAAAATCATTTCTTTTGTAATTCAGCTTAGAGTTTCTTTATTTCTTCGAACAGTTTGTCTTCATCACCGGGCATGTATTTTCTTTTATGAAAGACAACCTCACCTTTTTTATTCAATACAAAAACCTGGGGAAGTCCATTTAAACCACCTGGCATCACATACTTGAATTCCTGATTAAAATCATGGTAAGCCGCAAAGGGCCAACCGGAGGTTTTTACACGTTCCACAAATTTTTCAGTATTGTGGCTCCAGTCAGTGGATATGGCAAAAAAGTTGAATTTTGATTCTTTTGACCAGGATTCGTATTTATTTTTGATGGCTTCCATTTCCATTTTGCAAGGTCCGCAGGTGGTCAGCCAAAAGAGTAGAACAGTTGGTTTTCCATTTTTCTTAAATAATTGGGAGGACATGAATTCTTTTCCTTCGGCATTTTTAAGTTTGATGTCGTATGGAAAAAATTTCTGAATTTTATCTTCCGGTCTGGCAGTTTCCGTATATAAGACTGGGCTTTGTTTTGCAGGAGAAGGAGGTTGACAGAAAGAGTAATGTGCAGTCAAAACGCTTAAAAACAAGAAAGCAATAAATTTCATATTAAAATTGGTTCGAAGATTAAATGCAATGATATTTTTCTGATGCAAATATCCTTTAAAATGTCAAAATTGCTATAAATAGTTAGTTAATTAAAAATTAAAAAGTCAACATCGTGTTGATTTAAGTTGATTTCTGGTGCATCATTTTAATAAATTGTCGGCTTTCCCATCCTTTTAAAAAAAAGTAAATTTATAAATTTCATTATTCTGTGTTCAAATAATCTTGCCAGAATGGTGTTTAGCTAAGTTACCGACAGATTACCTGTTTGTGTAAATAATGGGTTCCATCCTTTAACAGATCGATTAAATAGTATCCATTAGGGATATTCTGCAGAGGAATTCTATATTCTGTTTCATTATTTTGATCCTGATTTTGCAATACTTTTGTCATTAGGGTTTTTCCTTCAAGAGTTTGAATGGTCAACGTTATTTTTTGATCATTGCTTGCTGAAAATAAATTCCTTATATAAAAATAGTTTGCAGCAGGATTTGGATAAATGAGTAGGCCGCTATTTTTTATTTCTTTTGTTTTTGTGGAAATACCTTTCCAACCGGCTAGTTTGGCCATCAGGACCCAAAAGGCTTTTGCGACCCGTACCCCTCCTGCAGAAGCAGAACCCAAATGTCCTCCTTCGGTCTCTGTTGTATAATGAGGACAAATTGCAGCCAGATCTACACCATCATCAGGATAGTTTTCTGTCTGGTAACTTACTCCATCGCGATTATCAAAACAAGGTCTGCCATCCGGGTCGTGGGATAAGATGTCCGCTACATCAAAGAGGTAAATATTATTTTTTGATGCAAAATCACGCATTTGTGCATTGAATGATTCAGATTCCAAAGTTCCAATTCCTCTTGCAAGAGAAGTTGTCCACCAAATGAGTTTTTTATCCGGATGAAGTCTGCCAAAGTTGGCGTATGTGTTTGCTTTATTACCACTTGTCTGGTTTCCAAAAAAACCGGTTGTAGGATCTGCAATTCTTGCCCCAGGGGTTACTGCAAGATAACTGAACTGGCATCCTATCACATCAAAAGAATCGAGTCGTGGCTCTATGAAATTTATAAAACAAGTGACATCTTCCGAGCAGCCGGTTGGCCAAAATTCATATCGCCAGTTGCTTCTATCCCATACCCTTTCCCATCGTACCTCCTTAGGGTCCGAGTTATACAATGGGTCTTTATGCTCATATCTTTTGCAGGACGAAAGTGAGGACGACCATGGCGTAGAAAGACAATCCAGATAAGTGGAAATATTGAATCCAACTGAACGATCCATGAACAACATTCGTAATTTTGCTGCCTGGATTTTATATACCTCTGGAATGCTGTCAAACTCTGCTACAGAATGATGATTCACGATCAGGCTTTGTGCAAATGATCTATGAATATTTAAAAAAAATAGGAGGAAAAGTAGGCAGCTTTTCATGTTTGTGAATGCTTGTCTGAGTAAATATAAGGTTATTCAATCAGAAGGAATTTTATTCTCACTTTTTAATTTCAAGTGCCAGAAAAAATCCACCACCGCCTGCACCACAGAGCTTGTAAAATAGGGTCCGGTCCTGTATCCCTTTTTCCCATTTGTATTTAATCCCATCAGGAATAAATTTATAGAAATAACAGAAACTTAATTCACTGAGGGCTTGCCAATTTTGAATAATGTGGTCATTGTTTTGGCTGATGAATGCTTCAATCAGATTTTTATTTGCGTGGAGCATTTTTTCAGAATATCCCCGGTGGTATTCCGGATCTTGCATCAGTGCTTTAAAGAGTTTGACCCATTCCTTTGTATTTCGTGGAATTCCGCTGTCGACAAGGCTAATATGATATCCTTCGTTTTCCAGTACTATGTTGTTATCCAAAACCTTTGGCTCACCTTCATGAATCAGATGAAGAGGTTTGTTCAGATAAGAAACCAAAGGATCCAATCCGGAGCTAGATCCATGAAAGAAGGATTCCATCTGGATGAATAAATCTCTGAGGAGTGCTGGATTGCCGTTGAGATTTTTACCATACCGATCGGCAACGGCTGCACAAAGACATCCGCTGCTCCCTAGTCCATAAGATTGCGGAATGTTGCTGTTGAAATACAATCCATTCTCCAGATCTTGACGAAACTGGTTCAGATCCAATGACTTTATCAATGTTTCTTTTCCATCCAGGTAATTACAGAAATCGTCCAACCTGGGGAAATTATTTTGTCCAGAATCCCAACTGCCTCCAAGATTTGGATAAGGCATGCTCAGCGCCTCTCCTCCATACAACAGCCCATATTCACCCACCAAAAGAATTTTGGCAGGGTAGTGTCTACTTTCAATAGGGGAGTGTTGCAAGTCCGGGTAATTTTTATTTTGCAATGATAATAAAGCTTTGTCAGAACGTGTCTTTTACAAAAAATAAATAAGCCAGGATTCGTGGGCAAATTCTGAAACTGGGTAAATCTCCAATCAAGGTGGCCTAAATCATAAACCTTTTTTGGTCAGCTTTGTCTACTTTTGAGCTAAATCATTCCATATGAACGTGATCGAGATAAAAGTGCCCTCCATCGGAGAATCTGTAACAGAGGTGACCCTCGCCAAATGGCTTGTAGAGGATGGCGCGAAGGTAAAACTGGATCAGGCCCTTTGTGAATTTGAGTCAGATAAGGCAACATTTGAACTACCCGCCGAAAAAGCAGGAAGAATTAAGCGTTTGGCCAATGAAGGAGATGATCTCAGCGTAGGGGCAGTGGTAGCACAAATTGATGTGTCTGTTTCCGGAGAAATGGAAACGCCTCAAACTTCTTCCAAACCATCAGAAATTATTGGTTCCGAAGCCCCAACAAATAAATTGGTCCAGCATCCAGCGCCTGCCGCTGCCAAATTAATGCGTGAACATGAACTAAAAGTTGATGATGTCCAAGGTAGTGGAAAAGAAGGAAGAATTACCAAGGGCGATGTGCTGGAAGCAATCAGCTCGAAAAGCGAGAAATCCACCTCTCCTTTAGAAAATCCTGCAACAAACATCCTGAGCTCGTCTGACACATCAAAGGTGATGACAGGAACACGTCCTGAAAGAAGAGAGAAGATGTCAAGAATGCGGCGTACCATTGCAAAACGTCTTGTATCCGCTAAAAATGAAACGGCCATGCTCACCACTTTTAACGAGGCTGACATGTCCAAATTGATGGAACTCCGTCAGACGTACAATGAAAAATTCCAAGCCAAATATGGAATTAAGTTAGGATTCATGTCTGTATTTGCCAAAGCCTGTGCGCAAGTGTTGATGGAAATGCCTGAAGTCAACGCGTTTATTGATGGGGAAGATCTGATCTATCATGATTATGTGGATATTTCTATGGCAATTTCGACCCCGACAGGCTTGGTAGTTCCACCAATCCATAATGTTGAGTCAATTAAGCTTCATGAATTTGAAATTAAGCTTAAAGAACTTGCTGAAAAGGCCCGAGGCGGAAAACTCAGTTTGGAGGAGATGACAGGAGGGACTTTCACCATCACCAATGGGGGCGTTTTCGGTTCACTGATGAGTACGCCTATTATCAATGAGCCACAATCTGCTATATTGGGCTTGCATGCCATCAAGGATCGTCCGGTGGCTATAAATGGGCAGGTAGTAATCCGACCAATGATGTATCTTGCTTTGTCCTATGATCATCGGGTTATCGACGGAAGTTCTTCCGTTGGTTTTCTGGTAAAAGTCAAGGAAATAATTGAAGATCCGATGAAATTGTTTTTGGAAATATAAATAGCTCCACATGACTTTACAGCAATTTTTTGACATGATACAGGCCAATCCAAATTTCAGCCTTTATTTTTTTCTGGGTATTCCCGCAATAGCTTTGGTATTAGGTTGGATTTCCGAACCCGATTCTTATCGAAGTCCCTGGAATTATTTATTTGCTGTATTGGTTTATGCTATCTGCATTCCGGGAATATTTGCAGTGACCCTTAATATTTATTTTTTCTTTTGGGAACGAAGAAGCATTATGGATACTGAAATGATGATTCAGTTTTTTCCCATACTTTCCATGGTGGCAACTATAGCCATCATCCGCAGATTTGTAAATCTGGATGACGTTCCCGGCTTCGATAAACTCACCGGATTTATTCTGATCATCGGAGTCATACTCACTTTGATGTGGGTATTAGATCGTACCCACATTTACGCCATAAGTTTCATGCCTTTTTATATTGTTTTACTGGTGATCGTTGGTGGAATACTGTTGATAAGATACGGACTTAAGCAATTGATTCATTGATCCCCGATACCAGGTTTATTGGTTTGAGTACATTTTAATAATGGAATGCTTCCTTATTGGTAAGATAGGCTGAGTTTGTTTTGCAACTTTCAATCAAATAGAATATGAAAAATTTGAAGAATCTTTTTTGTATGTATCCTGTTATCAAAATACATTTTATTTTTTTGATCGTACTTGCCTTTACTTCAAATTTCATATTGGCTCAGTCCTTGTATGATATGGAGAAAGTTCAGGAGATCAGAATTGTTTTTCCTACATTAGATTGGGATAAAAAGCTAGACTCCTTGCATACCGTGGATCCGGATTTGCGTTTGGTCGCTACCAAAGTAAATCTTAATGGTGTTGAATTTGACAGTGTAGGTATACGATATAAAGGGAACAGTACGTACAATCCGACCAGAGTAAAAAATCCGTTAAATATTAAGCTAGATTTTATCAATGGTGATCAATCCTATGAAGGTGTAAATACCATTAAACTTTCGAACGGATTCATGGATCCCAGCTTTTTAAGAGAGGCTTTAGGATACCAAATAGTGCGACAATATATGCCTGCTTCAAAGGCAAATTTCATGAAAGTTTTTGTAAATGATGTTTACCTCGGATTATACACTAATGTGCAAGATCCTGGTAATGATTTTTTGGAACAACATTTTTACAATTCAGATGGTGTGTATTTTCAATGTGATCGTGTAGAGAAGCAAAAACAATTACCGGGTAATTGTCCAATGGGAGGATCAGGTTCAGCATTAAAATTTATTTCCGATGATTCGACATGCTATCAAAACAATTATGAAATTGAATCTGAAGCAGGGTGGAATGAGTTGGTTAAATTTTTGAAAGGACTTAGCCAAAATCCTGCAGGAATCTCTTCTATACTGGATGTAGATCGTGCATTGTGGATGTTGGCTTTAAATAATTTTTTTGTCAATCTGGACAGCTACAGTGGTTCAGGTCATAATTATTTGATTTACCAGGATGAACATGGTCGTTTTAATCCCATTATGTGGGATTTAAATGAATTCTACGGCGCGTTTACCAATTCCGGTTCAGGACAACTCAATTTGCAACAAATGATCAGCCTTTCTCCATTGCTTCATGTCAACAACGCAGAAAGACCATTGATCTCCAAATTATTGTCCATTCCCTCGTACAAAAAAAGATATCTCGCCCATTTACGTACGATCATGGATGAGGCACGACAAAACAATTATTATCAATCCCATGGGGTTAAACTTCAGGATTTAATCAGGGAAGCAGTGAGTTTGGATAAAAACAAATTTTTTTCGGATGCAGCTTTTAATACAAATCTTCAATCGGATTTTCAGATCAACCCACCATCAGGAAAAATTTATCCGGGACTTATCAGTTTTGCACAAGCCAGATATAATTACCTGAACACAACGCCGGAACTAAGCATGACTGCACCTGTCATTGGTAAAATAAATACACAGCCGGATGTTCCTGACCCACGAAAAATGTTTGTTTTAAGTGTTCAGGTTGAACAAGCAAATAATGTAGTACTTTATTACCGAGACCAGAGGAGATCTCTGTTTTCCGCCATAACGCTTTTTGATGATGGTCAACATGAGGATGGTTCGGCAAATGACGGTGTTTATGCCAACCATTTAGAAGCTCCCAACGCAAATGAAATCCAATATTATATTTTTGCTGAAAACACAAACCTGGCCAGCCTTTCACCAGCGAGAGCGGAATATGAATTTCATACCCTACCGTTAAAGCTGGAAACCATACTGCCAGGTGAAATTCTGATCAATGAATTCATGACATCCAACAAAACCTACCAGTCAGATGAAAGAGGGGATTATGATGACTGGATTGAATTGTATAATAATACAGATCGGTCTATATCCCTGATTGGAAATTTTCTTTCTGATCAACCTGATAATTTAATCAAATGGCCATTTCCGGATACTACCATTCTTCCAAAAAGTTACCTGTGTGTCTGGGCTGATGAGGATGGGATGAGTGCGGGGCTTCATGCTAATTTTAAACTCTCAAAATCCGGAGAACAAATTTATCTGAGCAATTCTACCGGCATCGTAGATTCTATAGTTTATTTAGAACAACAGGATGATTATTCTTTTGGGAGGTGTAGTGCACAATGGAAAATATTTTCCAGGCCAAGTTTTGCTTCTGCGAATGATTGCACCACCGGCCTAAATGAGCCAAATGATCAAGCATCAGAAATGGTGGTTTACCCAAATCCCACCAAAGAATATATAAATCTTCTCCTTCCTGATGCATCTAAGAGAGAAGACTTTCTTAACCTCTACAATTTTTCCGGTCAATCCGTTGAATTAAACTTTATCCCATCTAACCAACTGGAGAAATTAATCATGGTCAAATTGCCGGAATTGAATCCAGGTCTTTATTTGCTCAGGTATCATTCCGGCGACAGAATTTATCTTGCAAAGGTATTTGTACAAGATTAGACTTGAATTCAAATACGTTAAATTACTGACCTTCCTTATGCCTTGTGGGTTTAGAAACGAAGGATACCTATAAAAAGACCATATACAAGACAGATTGTTTGTAATTTAACGGACTCTGCTTATCTTGTCAGAGGTTATTGTAGAAACTAATGAACCTCTTGGTAAAAAAAACGATCTTTTATACTTGTTGCCTTTGCTTTTTTTTATCCAATTCAGGTCCTGTTTTTGGTGCCAGGTCCATTCGCATACCCTTCCGGTATGTTCAGTCATTTATAATACTTGAAGTTAATCTTGAGGGTATAATTCCACTCAAACTCATCTTTGATACCGGTGCAGAGCACCATCTGCTTTTTGAAAGTAAGTACACGGACATTTTTAAAGATATCTACAGTCGTGAAGTAAAGGTATTGGGATCTGATCTCCAACAAGAAATGAATGCATGGGTCACCAAACCACTTAATTTGTTTATCGAGGGAATGGGAGATGTAAGCCTTCCCTTGCTCGTATTGCAAAAACCTGTAACAGGTGTTTCTGAAATTATCGGAGAAGAAATTCATGGGATTCTGAGCGCAGCGCATTTTAAAAATTACTTCATTGAAATAAATTATTCTTCACACATCATCCTCTTGCATGAAAAATTGAAGGAAGAAAAATTGAAAAAATATGAATCCTGTTCAATGCATTTGTACAGAAATAAGCCTTATATTACTGTAGAGATGAAAACCCAGGAGGACAATACCGCAGTGAAGTTGAATCTTCTGGTGGATACAGGGGCAGGATTGTCACTTTTAATTTATACCGGTCACCAAACCAATGTAACATTACCTGCTCAGTTGGTGCCTGGAAAATTAGGGTCCGGAATAGGTGGGCTGATTAATGGATACGTAGGTAGAACCAAATCATTTGATTTTTGTGCTTTTCAGTTTCCGGAATTGCTCACTTATTTTCAAGAACAAGATACGGAGTTAATGGAACGTGAGAAGGACAGAAAACAAGGAATTATTGGTAACCAGATACTGGAGCGATTTAGGGTAATTTTTGATTACAATCATTCTGTGGTATACTTTAAATCCATTAAAAATTACAATGCACAATTGAGATTCGACAGATCCGGAATTACATGTCTTGCAGGAGGTCCTCTACTTAAAAATTTTTATGTCAGCCATTTGGTGGACAATAGTCCTGCTGCAAACGCAGGAATTAAAGAAGGAGATCTCATCCTAAAGTTGAACAGTACTGGTGCAGATTATCTGAACCTCAATACCATTCAACGCCGCCTATCCAACAAGGAGGGAAAGAGAATTCGATTAAAAGTATTGAGAGAAGGGAAGAAGTTGGAGTTTACGTTTACATTGAAGGATTTATTGTAAATTGAGTTGGTCCGCGTGGCAAATGTTTAGTTCAAGATATTTGCTTACTAATTGGCAGGGTGGGTTTCAGACAGAGTCTTATTTCCCCGTTTTTTATTCTCGGAAGAGTCAGTTGAATATTAGCCTTTGAGACTTATTAGGATTCCTTTGTAAAAAAAAATATTTTTATTTGGAAATGTAATTAGATATTTAGACATTTGTCTAAATGTATTATTAGTATAGCATATTGTAGGTCATGAATGATGTTTTTAAAGCCTTGAATGATCCAACCAGGAGGGATATCCTAAAGCTTTTACGGAAAAAGGATATGACTTCAGGTGATATTGCTGCAAAGTTCGACATGACCGCACCAAGCATTTCTCATCATCTGGATAAGTTAAAGAGGGCAGGTTTGGTGACAACCGTAAAACAAGGACAATATGTGTTTTATTCCATTAATACTACCATGGTGGACGATCTTTTAAATTATATCCTTTCACTAAAAAAATAGATTTATGAATAAGTTGAGCAAAGAATTGTTACTGATATTTATTGCGCTGCTGCCCTATGTTTACCTTGCCTTTATTTGGGAGCAGTTGCCTGAGACAGTGGCCACGCACTTCAATATAGAAGGCAAGGCCGACGGTTGGTCCTCCAAGAATACACTACTTTATTTGCCTGCCATACTTGGTCTTGGCATTTATTTTTTGATGCTGGTTATTCCTTCTATAGATCCCAAGAAAAAGCTACAGGAAATGGGCGATAATTTTTTTAACATCCGATTGTTGATTACATCATTTATCTCTGCAATTACCTGGGTAATTTTAAATTCCTCAAAAGAAGGCGGGATGGAACATTCAAATCTTCTTCTTGTAATCATAGGCGCCATGTTCGCCGGATTGGGTAATTACTTGCAGACGGTGAGGCCAAATTATTTTGTAGGAATTCGCACCCCATGGACACTGGAAAGTGAGACTGTTTGGAAACAAACTCATCGTTTAGCCAGTAAAGTCTGGATGATTGGTGGGATAATTATTGTTTTGGTTAGTTTGCTTTTGCACAATAATAAAATTGTTTTTATAATTTTCTTTATCATCATAACTATCCTGGTGATTGTACCGGTGGTTTATTCTTATCTTATGTTGAAAAAAGAGAGGGTAAGCATAAATTCCAGTCAGGAGGAATAGTATAAATCAAAATAAGCCTTGCCCTGGTAAACAGAATCTTTGCAATGGGCAATAAGAATTTCCATGTACTTTTGTGAAATTCGATTTTTTTGAAAAACATTTTTCTTGTAACTCCACCATTTACCCAACTGAACACGCCATATCCGGCAACAGCCTATCTGAAGGGTTTTTTGAATACCAAAAGCATTTCCTCCTACCAGATGGATCTTGGGATAGAGGTGATTTTGGATATCTTTTCAAAAAATGGTCTGACCAATTTGAAACCTGCACAATCTTCGTCAGCATGGTCCGGGAATGCACAAAGAATATATGTGCTGTGGGAAGAATATGTAAAAACCATAGACTCTGCTATAGAATTTCTTCAGGGTAAGAATCCAACACTAGCCCAACTGATTGCTCAAGGCAATTTTCTCCCGGAAGCTTCAAAATTTGACCAGTTGGTAGATTTAGAGTGGGGTTTTGGCCATATGGGTATTCAGGATAAAGCAAAACATTTTGCCACATTATATCTTGAGGATCTTGCAGATTTTATCAGAGAATGTGTCGATGAACATTTTGGTTTCAGCCGTTATGCAGAACGACTCGGTAGATCCGCTAATTCCTTTGATGAATTGCACCAGAGTTTACAATCCAGTCATAGCTATATAGACAAGATCAGTCTTCGAATTTTGGCAGATCGGCTGGAGGAAATGAATCCTCAGCTACTTTGTTTTTCCGTTCCTTTTCCTGGTAATCTATATTCAGCATTTCGCTGTGCACAATTTGTTAAGAAGCAATTTCCGCACATTAAAATCTGTATGGGTGGAGGATTTGCAAATACAGAATTGAGAGAATTATCAGATGTTAGGGTTTTTGATTTTTTTGATTTTATTTGTCTGGACGATGGCGAGTTACCCTTAGAAAGTTTATACCGATATATCAGTGGCGCATTGAGTAAACAAAATCTTAAGCGAACTTTTTTAAAAGAAGAAGGAAAAGTAATATACATCAACCATCCTGAATGCAAAGATTATCACCAAAGTGAACTTGGAACCCCCGATTACAGTGACTTACTCCTTAATCGATACATATCTGTTATTGAGATTGCTAATCCTATGCACAGTCTCTGGAGCGATGGTAGGTGGAATAAACTTACCATGGCACATGGATGTTACTGGGGTAAGTGTACTTTCTGTGACATCTCTTTAGATTATATCAAACTTTACGAACCCATCGCCGCCAAATTATTAGTGGATCGAATGGAAGAGTTGATAGTAGCTACAGGTACAAGAGGATTTCATTTTGTAGATGAAGCCGCACCGCCGGCACTGATGCGGGAGCTTGCCCTGGAAATTTTACGAAGAGATTTGGTTGTGAGTTGGTGGACCAACATCAGATTTGAAAAAAGCTTTACGGCTGATTTGTGTATGTTATTAAGTGCATCAGGTTGCATGGCTGTTTCGGGTGGATTGGAGGTCGCCTCAGATCGTCTGCTGGCGCTGATCCAAAAAGGTGTAACTGTTACACAAGTTGCAAGGGTAGCCAGAAATCTGACCGAAGCAGGAATCATGGTCCATGCTTATCTCATGTATGGTTTTCCCACACAGACCGTTCAGGAAACCGTGGATAGTCTTGAAATGGTACGCCAACTATTTCGGTCAGAAGTCATCCGCTCAGGCTTTTGGCACCAGTTTGCCCTAACTGCACATAGTCCGGTAGGCATGAATCCGGACGAATATGGTTTGGTTGCGGAGAAACAAGAAATTACTTTTGCCAACAACGATATTCAGTTTAAGGATAAAACCAAAATTGATCATGATAAATTCAGCTTTGGACTTAAAAAATCTCTATACAATTACATGCATGGAGTTGGCATGGAATATCCATTACAGGAATGGTTTGATTTTAAAATTCCGCGAACCACCATTGATGATAAATTTATTGTAGAAAATTTATTTGAAGATGATCCGGTTGTTATAAAGCCTCATTCAAAATGGGTTTGGCTGGGGACAACGCCTGAAGTTAAGACTCTACAAAAAAGATTAAAGGGAAATAAATCAGAATTGAGTGTGTTAGAATTTCACAGTAAGCACCTTTCACTTAATTTAGTATTGACCCCTTCAGAGAAAGATTGCTTGATAAATGCCCTGGATTTTATTTCATTAAAAAAGTCAACTGAATTAAAAACATATTCCATTTTAAAAGCCCACATCAATGATCAGTTTTCCGATTTTGATTTATTTTGGTTCAATGACAAAATTCAACAACTGAAAGAATTTGGTCTGTTGAATTTTTAGAAATTTAAAATTTTGCGATAGAAAGATAGTTACATTATTTTTTTAAAAAGGCATTTCACACCAATAGAGAAAGTACCATTTTATGAGTGAGCATATAATTTTGAGATTAATTTAAGATAGATTAGTATTCATAAATTATAAATCATATTCATTGTTAGGACTAAAAGGGATAACCAACTTCAATAAGAAGCGATCTTTTAAGAAAGGGGAATGATTTAATAAATGTCTAGAATTTTCGTGATCAGTTTTAACCCATGTTTGGTGTAGCTTGCATATACTTTGCGGTGTATCCATGGCTTTATAATAAAATACAACGATAATTACAAATGGCAAAAAATATTTCAAAGTTAAATTATAAATTGAATCTGCCAAGATGTAGTTGAGAAATAGAAAAAATCGTATTACAATTTCATTTTATCCTTAATTCTTTCTATCATTATGAACACTGCAGGACAGACAGCAATATTCTTATAGGTGAGATCAAGAATTTGAATCATATTCTTTCTGTCAGTGTGTGGATACTCCCGACACGCTTTAGGTCGGAAATCATAAATTCTGCAAGTATTGTCTTGTTCCAAAAAAGGACAAGGAGATGAAAGAAAAACGTAATCCTGATCTTCATCCATTACAATATACTTGTCCATCAATTCTGATGGCCTCATTTGTAATGCATGTGCCATTCTTTCAATATCTATAGGATAAAGTCTTGGACTTGTTGTTTTACAACAGTTGGCACACTCGAGACAATTGAATTCTGTGAATACTTCCTGATGTGCTTGGTGAAAATTTTGGTCAAGTACTTTTGTGTTAGTACCTTTTAACTTTTTAATGACTTGCTGATGTTGCTTCTTTTTGCTTTTGACCAGTTCTAGGAATTTATTAATATTCAACAGTTGGTATTTTTGGTAAAATTAATCATTCACCTAATTAATCTTATCACGGATATCCAAATTTAGTTGAAAAATAAAATATGGTTAACTTGATGGACTGTGGGTCATTACTTTGATGATAATCAAAGACCGTTCATTCATGGGAACGTTTGTTTTTATAGATCTTTTGCCTTTAATATCGAAACCATAATGCATATTATGGGTTGAATAGAAAATCACCATTAGAAGATTTTTATGAAAAAGTTCATGTTTAGCAGCCTAATCTGATCTGTCTAATTTTTTGAATATGTCCATTTTTGGTCAAGACATGTGGAGAGATTTGTGTAGTATTTTAGAGCTGGACTCCGTTATCACTTACATTTCGTTGGTACTGGCTTCAAGCATTTGCTGCTCATGATTTAGGTAGGTTTTCGCATTATTTTGCATGGCAATATAAATCATTTAAGGCTATGGAACTTTTGGTTTATTGCAATCTACCTTCAATAATTTCCTGCACAACCCCCGGATCCAATAATGTAGAAGTATCACCCAGTTGTTCGAGTTCTCCTTCCGCAATTTTTCTTAGAATTCTCCGCATGATTTTACCGCTTCTGGTTTTGGGAAGTGCGGGAACGAATTGTATTTTATCAGGTCGTGCAATGGCACCTATGATGCGGTTAACTGTTTGTAAAATATCCTGGCGCGTGTGTTCTTCATTTTCAAAATGTCCATTGTAACAAATAAAAGCATAAATACCCTGACCCTTGATGTCATGAGGATAAGCAACCACGGCACTCTCTACAACCCCGAGATGCATGTTGAGTGCATTTTCTATTTCAGCGGTGCCGAGACGGTGCCCACTGACGTTCAATACATCATCGACACGTCCGGTTATCCGGTAATTTCCTAGAGCGTCCCGCAAACAACCATCACCTGTAAAATAAAAATCTTTGAAGGTGGAAAAATAATTTAACCTGCAACGTTCATGATCTCCGTAAGTAGTGCGAAGCATACCCGGCCATGGAAATTTAATGCATAGATTTCCGCTTACTTCGTTTCCGTGAATTTCGTTTCCTTGTTCGTCCACTAAGATCGGTTGGACACCGGGAAGAGGTAGTGTTGCAAAAGAAGGTTTTGCAGGGGTAATTTCCGCAAGATTTGAGATCATAATGCCACCCGTCTCTGTTTGCCACCAGGTGTCTACTATCGGGCAGCGACCTTTGCCCACCTGCTGATCATACCAATGCCAAGCTTCTTCATTTATTGGCTCACCAACTGTGCCAAGCACTCTGAGAGAATCCAGTGACTTTCCTTCAAAAGGAGCTGCACCAAATCCCATCAGACTTCGGATGGCTGTGGGTGCAGTATACAAGATGTTTACTTTATGCTTGTCGATAATGTCCCAAAATCTTCCGGCATCAGGCCAGGTAGGGACTCCTTCAAACATTAGGGTAGTAGCTCCGGCACTCAATGGACCATACACGATATAGCTGTGTCCGGTAATCCACCCAATATCTGCTGTACAAAAATGAACTTCTCCGGGTTTGTACTGGAAAACATTGATGAATGTGTAATAAGCCCAGACCATATATCCTCCGCAGGCATGCACGACCCCTTTGGGTTTGCCGGTAGAACCTGAAGTGTATAATATGAATAACTCTTCATTGGCATCCATTACTTCTGCCGGACAATCAGGATTGCCTTGTGTTTCAACTTTTTTAATTTCGTCTTCCCACCAAACATCGCGTCCTTTGATCATGCTCACCGGAGTGCGGGTTCTGGTACATACGATTACTTTTTTTACGGTATGATTTCCAATCAAGGCATCGTCTATGATGGATTTTAACGGAATGTCTTTACTTCCGCGGTAAGCCCCATCACAAGTAATGATACAAGTGGCGCCAGCGTCCTCCAGGCGATCGGAAATGCTTTGAGCGCTGAAACCACCAAATATAACTGAGTGGATGGCACCGATTCGTGCACAAGCCAAAATTGCAATGGCCAGTTCGGGGATCATTCCCATGTACACACAGACGCGGTCTCCTTTGGTGATGCCATTGTTTTTTAATACATTGCTGAATTGTACGACCTTTAGGTGAAGATCGCGATAAGTGAGGACGCGATAATGTTCTTCAGGGTCATTGGCTTCCCAAATGATGGCCGGTTTGTTACCCAAATTGCTGAGGTGGCGGTCGAGACAGTTTTCGGTAATATTAAGCCGTGCGCCATTAAACCAATTTATTTTTGGTTCGGTGAAATTCCATTCCAGAATAGAGTCCCAGCTTTTGCGCCAATGAAAATGTGCTGCAACGTCAGCCCAATAACCTTCCGGATCGGAGACACTTTTTTGATAGGCTGATTTGTATTCTTCGAGACTCTTGATTTGGGATGGATATGACATCATTCGTTTTTATATCGTAAAACTAAAAATTTCTTCAAGAATGCAGTGTGTTTTGCATCCGTTGGTGATTTTGAAAATCCCCATAGTCCACTTGCATAAAGGTTCTAAAGTTATTTATTTTGGCACTTAAGCCATTTAATGCAAATAAGATATTTTATTATTGCACTTAAGTCGTTTTGTGCAAATATGGAATTTTGTATTTGCTCATCATACCAATTGGACATTACCCTATTATAAAGATGACTTCATTCCTAATCACAACTTTCAATATTTCTCTAATTTGGTTTCTGAGTAGGTGATTGTACGGTCTGCAATTGGAAGGAAAATAGGCGATTTCAGTTTGTTCTGGATTAAAAGATGGAATGAATAGGTAATTACCCTTTTACATCCGGTTTTTTTTTTGGCAGAATCTCCATTGGTATTAAGAAGTGAACTTCTTAATACCAATGGAGATTGTTTTTAAAAATAATAAATCTTGAATAGCTAATTGCATGAATAGCTAAAAAAATCTTTCTTGCACAAATTAAAAAACAAATCCCAATCTGGCAAACATCCTCATCCCATTACCACCCATTTGCACTGCATCCCATGGGCCTCCGGTTTCGTTGTTGAATGCCCACCATTTGGCTCCATTTACTGCACCCAGATCAGGATGTACATTCAGCAGGTTATCGACGCCCAGGTTGACATTCAGATTTTTCGTGATTTGGTAAGAAGCATAAATGTCGTTTACCCATTTTGCATTATACAGATATTCATCGGGTAGATAAGCGGTGTTGTCGTCATTTGGAACTTGTGGCGCAATACCCAATCCATCTTCGCCATATCCAAGAATTTTTATTTTTCCAAAATAGGTTAGTCTTGTTCCGATGCCAAATTTTTTATAACCGTACTCCAGATTAAATCCTAATTTAACCGGTGGAGCAGAAGCTAAAATGAATGCCTGCTCTCTGTCGCTCAGAAATTGTTTTCTGTGAGATTCTGTATCGTTGAGTTTTTCTGGTACATTAATTTTATCTATGGTCATTTCCTGAATATTACCCATGGCCAGTAAACGCACTCTGTTTTTACCGAATTTGCGGTTGTAATCAAAGACCAAATCAATTCCTTTATTGGTCGTATTTACAGCATTGGCAAAAAACTGTGCAAGCCCAACACGTAATCTATTTAGCTCAGCAGTAAAGACGGGATCTAAGGTATTGTCAGAGGCATCAAATTGTCCGGACAATACTACGCGATCCTTAATATTAACCCAGTATAAATCACAACTTATACTCAATTCATCCATTGCTTTCCATGCAAAACCCAAACTTGCGTTCAGTGATTCTTCCTGCTTGAGTTCAGGAATACCTGCAGCTTTTGTAATGCTGTTGTCGTTTGGTGCAATTTTCACTTCTGAGATATTTCCTCCCTGCACGGTCGTAAAAGTGGAAGAAAAATTTATTTGCTGAAGGGAAGGAGCGCGGAATCCAGTAGATAAGGAACCACGTACATTCAATTTTTTATGGATCAGATATCTGGATGCCAATTTGTAATTGTGGGTAAATCCAAAGTCATTGTAATTCTCCAGTCTCACTGCAGCACTCACCAAAAAATCTTTGGTGATGTCTAACTCTGCATCTGCATAAGCAGCTGCTGCGATGCGCTGTGCATTTACTTCATCAGAAGGTTGATAACCCGGAAATCCCTGAGATCCACCTGCTACAAATACGGTGTCGCCACCTCCGGTAACCACAGTTTTATTGGGATCGTAATTTTTATAAGAAGCTTCTTCTCCAGCGTATAATTCGTATTGTTCCAATCTAAGTTCAGCCCCCGCTGCAAATCCGATTCCTTCCAAAAATCCTGTAAATTCTCTATTGAAATTTAAATTGGTTGTATTCTGTAAAAATTTAAATCCGCCATCGTCGAAATGATTTTTTTGAACATCACTCAATGAAGCGTTCACTGTTTTTTCACCATAGAAATGAAAATTATTTTGTCCGGTAACATTGCTCAAATCCCAATTCCAACCCTCAGGATTTTCTTTGCGAATGCCAATTGCTGCCGAAAAATCATTAACGTTTGTAGCAATGATTGGATTAAAGTAAGAATCTGCATCCGCAGTGGTGGTGCCTCCGGATTTTTTTATGATTCCCGGAATGTCTACCAGCTGTCCGGAAGCTGTTGTAATAAAACGATTCGGTTTGCCTGAAAAATTCCTGCTGAATGCGTATGCCTCTGAAGCTTTATTATTGTAACCACCAAATGCATAAAGTTTCAAGTCTTCATTTAACGGAAGTTCTGCATTCAAAAACGCACCTGCTGAATTCAGAGAACCATCTCCATGTGCTCGTCTTACCACATTAACCGGTAATCCATATTCAGCAGAAAAATCCTGATCTAAGGATTGACGATAGGTTTTTCCGAGGGATAAATAATTTAAAGTAAAGTTGGCAAAACCACCCTGCTTGCCTAATTTGACCCCATAATTCAAATCTGCAGAAATGCTGTTTCCATCTAATTTGTTTTCGTACACGTATTGGTTGAGATCGGGTTCAAAGGCAGGGTTGAATTTTTTATCATAGTAACCGGAGTATGCAATATTTGCAGTAAGTTCTCCTGTAGTTTTTTTAAGGATAAGATTCATCACACCTGCGATGGCGTCAGAACCATATTGTGCGGATGCACCATCACGGAGAATTTCTACACGATCCATTGCCGCTAAGGGAAATGCATTCAAATCTGTACCTGAATTTCCTCTGCCTCTTGTTCCAAAGACAGAGACAAACGCAGTCTGGTGTCTTCGTTTGCCATTGACCAGTACGAGTGATTGGTCAGGTCCAAGTCCTCTCAATGTGGCCAAATCGATATGATCTGCTCCGTCTGATCCTGATTGTTTGTTGTAATTGATAGAAGGCGCAGCATAATTCAACATAGAAGTCAGATCCATACGTGCAGTAGTCTGAATGGATTGTTTGACATTCACTACATCAATCGGTGTAGTGGACTCCATAAGAATTCTTCCTGGTCTTCGGGATCCTACAACAACCACCTGATCCAGTTCTGAATTGGTAGGCATGAGGCTGATGTCGATGTCATTTCTTCCTGCAATATCCACAATTTGACTTGCGTAACTCAGATAGGTAAATTCAAGTTTTCCATTGGCTGGTGCAGCAATGGTGTACATTCCATCCGGGTCAGTCACTGTCCCTTTGGTGGTTGACCAAATCACTACATTGACTCCTGGTAAGGGTTCTCCATTGATTTTATCGGTCACTTTACCGCGAATCACATTCGTTTGTGCAATACTTTGAAAACCTGAGCAAAAAGCAAACAGGAGTAAAATCAGACTTAAATTTTTCACGTGTAGATGGTTTTAGATGGTTTGATTTACGAAACTAAAAATAATAATTGATTTACTTTTAATTTCCTGAAATAAAATTTGGATAAGCAAACGGGAATTAGTTTCGTTGAATGGATTTTAATTGGCCAGAAAAAGAAATTTATTCTACCCAATCCATAGATTTTCCATAATCTTCTTTAATCCATAAAAGCAATATCATAGGAATAATGGTACAGAGAATGCCCATCACCACTCCTGCAGTAATGAGATCGGATTGTGATTTTATGTACAGAAATATTGGAGCAACGAAGACAGGCAACAATCCCCGGATAAAATTTGGTGCAGAAATAGTTGCGGTTGCACGCAAATTTGTGCCAAATCGTTCGGAAACAAATGTAACCAACAAGGAAAGGTATCCTATGCCAATGCCCATGATGGCACAATGCCAGTAATAAGCCAGCGGGGTTTGCCCTGGAAACAAGAGAAAAACCAAAATGCCAGCTAAACTAATCCATAGAAAAATGGCCAGAGCCTTCTTTCTGCTTTTCAATAATTGACTTAGAAAGGTGCATAGAATATCGCCAAGAGAAATAAAGGTATAACTGATCATAATCGCGAACCCGGTTTCAGGAATCTCATTCATTCCAAAAGCCCTTGCAAATTCTGGCGTTGCAGTAACCAAAATGCCAATGACAAAAAATATCGGCAAGCCTAATAAAATTAACTTCAGATAACGCAGCAACAAATCTTTCCGGGTAATCAACTGTAGAAAATTCCCATGGCTAATGTTTAGATCCTGACTTTTTTCAAATATTGTGCTTTCCCTGGAGCCTATCCTTAGTAAAAGCAAGGCAAAGCCCATCATTCCGCCGAGTTTGTACGCAAACCGCCAATCGTAATATTGACCAATGTATGCGGCAAAGACAGCACCCAATAGACCAATGGCTGTGATCAGCAAGGTCCCATAAGCTCTTCTGTCGGGCTTCATGAGTTCGCACACCAGGGTGATTCCGGCGCCTAATTCTCCGGCAAGTCCAAAACCTGCTACCAAACGAAGTATTTTGTAGGTTCCTACATCGGTGACATATGCATTCAGGAAATTGGCCAAAGAATAAATCAGGATGGAACCAAACAAAACGGAGCGCCTACCTTTCTTGTCGCCCAAAATACCCCAGACGACACCACCGGCCATCATCCCGATAAGCATCCAATTCAGTAAGCTGAGTCCTGATTCCAGCAGAGCTTCTTCCGGTATACCCAATTCGCGAAGGCTCTTACTACGCACTACGCTAAACAGTAAGAGATCGTATACATCGACAAAGTATCCCAGGGTGGACACCAACAGTGAATTTATTAAAGCTTTGTCAGAGGCAGAGAAGGACATGTCTTAAACAAGTTTTGAACCTGCAAATTAGCTTTAAATTTATGAATAGAAAGGCCTGAGGTTTAGTTTCTGGCAGTCCTGGTTCAGAAAACATTTTTTAGGAAGTATGCAATAATATAATTCCGATTACGTTTAAGGGAAAATTTTTATCATGAAAAAGATTCTCTATATTTTTTTACCGGTTTTGGCCAGTCTTTTCTGTGGATCAAGTTACCTTGCTGCCCAAAATCAAAAAGCTTCTAAAAAAATGACTACCAATCCAAAAGTATTTTTTGACATTACCATCAACGATCAGCCTGCAGGGCGAATTGTTTTTGAACTTTACGCAGACGTTGCGCCCATCACTGCTGAAAATTTCAGGGCGTTGTGCACCGGAGAAAAAGGTTTCGGCTTCCAGGGAAGCGGATTCCACCGTATCATTCCACAATTTATGTGTCAGGGAGGTGATTTTACCAATCACAACGGCACCGGAGGAAAATCCATTTATGGTGAAAAATTCAATGATGAGAATTTTATCATCAAGCACACAGAACCCGGATTACTATCTATGGCCAATGCTGGTCCGAACACTAATGGTTCGCAGTTTTTTATTACTACAGTACCTTGCCCTTGGTTAGATGGAAGACATGTGGTGTTTGGTAAAGTGGTTGAAGGAATGGACGTGGTGAGTAAAATGGAGGCTGTGGGATCACGCAGTGGAGCAACTTCCGTAAAAGTAAAAATCTCTGAAAGCGGAGAAGTGAAATAAAAAAAATTATATTTTAATTTTTAAAGTCCTGCAGATATTCTGCGGGACTTTTTTTTGTTTTAATGCAAAGCGGTAACATTTACTTTTTCAATCCCATGTAAATGTAATTCGATGTGGCGATCATGTGCTTTGTTGGCGTATTCGCTTATAATCTCCAGGATGTCGTAATCGATAAAATTACATTCACTTCCATCAATCGTCAATACACTGTATTCTGGAATAAGGTCGAGTGCTTTCCGCAAATTTACTTTATTCAGGAAGGTTACATTGCTGTTGAGTTTGATGTAATGTATTTCTGTATCGTGGGCCATTTTTTTACTGATGCGGTATTCTGCCTTGAAATTATTCTGTATGATAAAATAAATGGAAATCAGCAATCCGATGCTGACACCGATTAATAAATCTGTTGCAAGAATTATCACAATGGTGATCAGGAATGGAAAAAATTGTCTCCATCCAAGGCTCCACATATTCCTGTATAATTTGGGTGGTGTAAGGCGGTAACCGGTAAATAAAAGTATGGCTGCAAGAGACGCATAAGGAATTAAATTGAGTAAAAATGGAATAGCCAGAACGGCAGCAAGGAGTAGAATGCCATGGGTGAAAGAAGCGAGTTTGGTTCGCCCTCCTGCATCTGCATTGGCAGCACCACGTACTACTACAGCGGTGATGGGAATGGCGCCAAGCAGACCACAAAGAATGTTGCCTATTCCCTGTGCAAGAAGCTCTCGGTTAACCGGTGTGATGCGATTTCTTTTATCCAACTTATCCACCGCCTCTACACACAACAAAGTCTCCAAAGTTGCAAGTAATCCAATGATCATTCCCTGTATCCAAATGATGTGGGTGGTAAAAATTTTAGACAAATCGGGAAAAACAATATGTGTAAAAACATTATGGGGGATTTGAACAAGTTGCGTGTGTTTTAAAGAGTAATCCGAAGTTGCCTGATAAAAAATCTGATTAAAAATAATTCCCAATACAACTACCGCTAGTGGTGCAGGTAATAATTTAAATTTGTGTGCATATTTTCCCTGGAAAAATATCAGTAATCCAAGGGAAAGCATGGTGATCACGATCGTACCGGTGGTGAGACTTTTGTTGAACGAAATGAAGTTCAATAAAAACTTGTGTTCAGAGAATAATCCCAGGAATCCACTGTTCCAAAAGTCAGGTTCGTCATATCCCAGTGCAATTGGAATTTGTTTTGAAATCAAGATAATTCCGATGGCTGCCAACATTCCTTTGATGACCGAGGATGGAAAATAATGGGCGATGCTTCCCAATTTAAGTAAGCCCAAAATCAATTGAAACATTCCGGCGACTATCACCGCCAGCAAGAACATCCTAAAATCACCTAATGAAACTATACTCGCAGCCACCACAGTTGTTAACCCTGCTGCAGGTCCGGAAACACCCAGCTGCGAGCCACTGATTAAAGACACCACTACGCCGCCAATGATTCCGGCCATCAGACCTGAATATAAGGGTGCACCCGAGGCCAGTGCAATGCCCAGACACAACGGCAGGGCCACAAAAAACACCGCAAGACCCGCGGGCAAATCATGTTTAAGCCAGATAAGGCGGTAGTATTTGATTTTTTTCCTCATCTCATTTCTCAACTGTTAGCTACAAAGATAGAGGATTGTGAGAATAAGAGATAACTGAACGATCTATGCTTCAGTAGAGATCGTTCAGCCATAATTCACAGCGTCAAACTTGGCAATGTAATATTTAGAATATTTTGGAGAATTTCGAATTCAATGAATTGAATTCAGCTAACCACATCCTGTTATTTTTCAAAATTATTAATATTTATCAAACCTATCTTAAAGTCCTTAATTTTTAAAAATTTAAATTCGCCAAAGTAAAATATCAAATTGCCTTCAGAAGTTAAACCGGATGCATTTGGAATCACACCTTGATTATTTAGGTTTTTATTTAACTTAATATCTTTGATACTTCCATCTGGTTTAAATCTTCTTAAAATAGGTATTTGATCTCCTTTGTTTTTCCATTTATCAATCGAAGTAAGATTAATGTTATTCTCTTGCTCATTAAACACAGCATACATTATATCGTTTTGAACAAAACTTTGTACCGGATAGATAAAGTAATCAGCGTCAGTTGCCAATTCCTTTGGGCAAATTTTTATGTCTTTCAATGTTTCATTTGCATCGTAAATAAACATAAAGTAATGTTTGCACTCATTGTATTTATACTGGATTCCTCCAACTTTTTCAATGCTTAAATATGAAGCTTCCCATACAATTCTGTGCTCAGATTTATCATTTTTCCAAGCATGTACTAATGAAGTATATCCAGACCAACCATCTTTATCTTTGTAAAATTTATTTTTTATTAACGGTGCTAAATAGTCTTCATTAATTGATTCGTTAGGTACTATTAATTCAGTCTTTTTATCATTTATTCTAACTAAAAATGGATTAACATGAATTCCTTTTTTTAAATTATAATTGAATCCTGTAAGGTAACAACCGTCTTCTGTTTCATACATTTTTACAATTCCGATGTACCCACTTGTGACCAACTTTGTGGTATGTGAACCATTTTTATTCAAATTAAAAAGATTGTAAGAATATGCATCATTTTTAGATAATGCTTGCATAATGACATAAAGGTTACCTTCATTATTAATTTTGAATGCTTTGAAATCAAATTCCTTGGAATTTCCTAGTGAACTGGACTTCTTCCATTGCAAATTCCCATCTTTATCTATTACACAAGCATCTAATTTACAATTTTCATTTTTTGTATTAGGATCAAATTTGTTGACTATTAAAATTTTACTTGAATCCAATGAGAAATCTACATCTATATTAGAATCTTCATCGGTAACCAGTAATTCTATTGCACCAATACGATTGCCGCTATTATCAAATGAGTAATGGTTTATAATTTTATTTTCCTTATTGTCATATGATGCTATTAAATGTAATTTACCATCCTTAAAGTAAGTTGCAATTAAATTTTCTTTTTTTTCTTTACCACTTACTTCAAATCTTCGTATTTCTTTTAAATCTTTGTCAAACATAACTACGCCAAGTCCTTGTGTTTTTTTTCGATCAAATTGAACTATATTTTTTATGATTAGGTATTGGAAATAATAAATTCCATCTTTATACCCTAAAAATTTATCTATGATAAAAGACTTTGATATTTTATCTACATCAACTGTTTTAAAATCAATTTGCGAATAAGAAAAACTTAATTGGAGTACTAAAATTGTGCTAAAAAGTATTTTCATGATTGAATTTTTCACAAATCTAACAAAATTTTAAATACTTTAAAGTATTTCAAGTCAAGAAATTACAAAATGTGAGAATCAGTTAGTGAGCTAATGAGTTAATTTGAAAATTATAGTCTTTGAAAATTAATAATAGGTTGGTTGATGTTTCTCAGCATAAAACATTACATTGAATAAAAGCAGTATCAATTAAAGTGTACGTGAAGCCGCTTTCGCAGTTTCGCCAGTGGTCGGACAAGTCCTTCACCTATCGTGCTGTCACACGATACTCTGCTGAAGCAGAGATCGTTCAGTCATACTTCCCAGCGTCAAACATTACGTTAAAATCTGTGCCTTGAAAACTTGCGTAAAGTTCAAGCCGTGAGGCTAGAATTAACCACTTTTGTTTGTCGCAGTTTTAAACTGCGATGCATTATAATTACAGCATTTTGAATGCATCCCGCTACCTAATTCTTTTAACAAAGACGCTTCACCATACGTGAGATTCAATAAGATCATGGCTTTTTAATATGCGGCTTCTATGGTCCCTCTTGAAAACCAGATTGGGAATTTTGTTGTTTAATCTTTAAATTTGCAACTAAAATCTAAAAAATGGCTGATCAACCAAAGAATCCCAATGAAATCAACATCGAGCTTTCTGAAAAAGTATCGGAAGGCGTTTATTCAAACCTGGCAATCATTTCACACTCCCACTCTGAGTTTGTACTCGACTTTATAAGGCTTATGCCTAACATACCTAAGGCAAAAGTGAAGTCTAGAATAATCCTTACACCACAACATGCCAAGAGGCTCCTAAAGGCCCTGGCGGACAATGTAAGTAAGTTTGAAAATCAGTTCGGAACCATTCAGGATCCAGAGCCGCCGCAATTTCCTCCTATGTCATTTAACACACCTACCGCCCAGGCCTGATCGCATTACAATTTATTTGATATTGAATATTACTAATATGAAGTACCTAAACTTGCTTTTTATTTTTATTGTAACAAACTATATCCTCCATGCCCAAAAAGAATTACTCACTGAAGAGACCCTTTGGAAATTGGGGCGGGTAGCATTGGAAGATGTTTCTCCGGATGGCGGAAGCGTAGTGTATTCAGTTACCTATTTCAACATCGTAGCCAATAAAGGGAATACTGACTTGTACGTCTGCAAGACCGATGGAACTACCCCTCCGGTAAAAATAACGAATTATGAAGGGCATGAAAACAATGCCAGATTTACGCCGGATGGGAAAAAAATCCTGTTTCTTGCAAATGGTCTCCTTTATTCCTGCAATCCAGACGGAAGCGACCAATACAAACTCGCTGACCTGGAGATGAATGGATTTGTGATTGCGCCTACAAACGACAGAATAGCTTTCCTGCAGGATGTGAAATACCGTAAAACAACTACGGAAACTTATCCCGGCCTGCCTCTTGCAAACGCCCGTTTGTACAATGATCTCATGTATCGTCACTGGAAAACCTGGGATGATGGTCATGACAGCAATGTTTTTACCGTGGAACTAAAAAACGGGATGCTGGTTGGGGAACCTGTGAACATTGTAAATGAACCATTTGAAGCTCCTGTGGAACCGAATGATGGAATCGAGCAAGTGAGTTTTTCACCCGATGGCAAAATGATAGCCTACAGTTGTAAGAAATACAGCGGCAAAGACTATGCACTCAACACCAATACCGATATTTTTCTGTACGATATTCAAACTAAATCTACCCGCAACATCAGTGGATTCAATCAGGGATATGATAAATCTCCGATCTTCTCTCCTGACGGCAACTCGGTGCTGTGGAATGCCATGTTGACGCCAACTTATGAAGCGGATAAAGATCAACTCATCCTCTACAATTTTAAATCCGGAGAAAAAAAGATGTTGGGCGCTAAGTTTGACAACAATGCCGAACATGCCACTTTTTCTAAGGATGGAAAATTTATTTATTTCATCAGTGCTGTCAATGCCTGCAACCAAATCATGATGCAGGACATTGCAACGGCTAAAGTAAAACAACTCACTACCGGAATTCATGATTACCAAAGCATCCTCGTAAGTCCAAAAGGATTGATCGGCTCAAGAGTTTCGATGACCAATCCGGCTGAAATATATTCCATTCACGGGATGACTGGCGAAGCGGTTCAGTTGACGCAGATAAATAAAAGCGTCTGGGATAAAATTAAAAAAGCAGAGGTCCGCCAAAAATGGATTCAGACTACAGATGGAAAAAAAATGCTGGTGTGGACGATCCTGCCTCCGGACTTTGATCCAAAGAAAAAATATCCCACTTTATTGTATTGTCAGGGTGGACCGCAATCCACTGTGAGCCAGTTTTTTTCTTATCGCTGGAATCTCCAACTGATGGCCTCCAAGGGTTATGTGATTGTGGCACCTTGCCGCAGAGGGATGCCCGGTTTTGGTCAAGAGTGGAATCTTGCCATCTCCAAAGATTGGGGAGGACAATGCATGAAAGACTATTTGAGTGCCATCGACGATGCAGCCAAGGAACCTTTTGTTGATAAAGATAGATTGGGAGCTGTTGGTGCAAGTTTTGGCGGATATTCCGTTTACTACCTAGCAGGAAATCACAACAAGCGATTTAAATGTTTCATCTCACATTGTGGTGTGTTTAATCTGGAGTCTATGTATGGAACCACCGAAGAAATGTGGTTTGTAAATTATGATTTTGGAGGTCCTTTCTGGGATAAAGCCCATGCCATGCAATATGAAAAATTTTCACCGCACAAGTATGTACAAAATTGGGATACTCCGATCATGGTGATGCATGGAGAAAAAGATTTTCGGGTACCTGTCAGCGAAGGACTGCAAGCCTACCAGGCTGCCCAATTGAAAAATATTCCAAGCAGATTGGTTCTGTTTCCTGAAGAAGGACATTGGATTCAAACGCCACAAAATGGATTGCTCTGGCAGAAAGAATATTTTGGATGGTTGGATAAATGGTTGAAGAATTAGTTAATTAGCTAATGAGTTAAATAGCTAATGAGTTAATTTGATAATGAGCTAATTTTAATTGTAGATTTAATATTGCAAGGGTATATATGGGAACAAGGGAAATAAAATATTTTTCATGATGAACAACAATCATTTGATTTTTGAAACGGATGAAAACGGACAAAGAAAGAGTCCCATGCTTGGCGAAGGCATCAAGAATTTTTTGATTGACATTGATGGTACCATTTGTGATGATGTACCCAACGAAGAGCCGGAGCGAATGAAAACAGTTGCTCCTTATCCGGATGCATTGGAGATGTTGAACAAATGGTATGATGCGGGACACATCATTTATTTTTTTACCAGCAGAACGGAAGATCTTAGAGACATTACGGATCAATGGTTGAAGGAATGTGGATTTCGATATCATGGTCTGATTATGGGAAAACCAAGGGGAGGGAATTACCACTGGATCGACAACCACATTGTAAAAGCTACCCGTTACATGGGCAAATTCACCGCCTTGGTCAAGTCTACTCAGGAGACAGATGTCTTTGAAGATTAAATTACTCAATTTGGAAAATTCTTGAAAGCGAAGAAAAAATTTTACGTGGTTTGGCAGGGGCAGACTCCGGGCGTGTACCACAGCTGGGAAGATTGCCTGAAGCAAGTCAAAGCATACCCCGACGCTAAATACAAATCCTTTGAATCGCTGGATGAAGCCAATGATGCGTACCTCTCCGGCTATACTTACTCCGGCAGCCAAAAAGCCAAAGCGCCGTCCCAGAGGTCTCAGGATTGGAAAAAAGTGGTGCCTGTAGGAAGTATTACGGTGGATGCGGCCTGTCAAGGCAATCCGGGCAAAATGGAATACAGAGGAGTGGATCCCTATACCGGTGTCGAACTGTTTCATCAGGGGCCCTATGTACACGGTACCAACAATATTGGGGAATTTCTGGCACTCGTCCATGCTCTGGCCTTGCTTAAAAAATTAAACAAACCCCAGACACCGATCTATACAGATTCTAAAACAGCCATGAGTTGGGTAAAAAGAAAAATTCCAAACACCAAAATTGAATTTAATGCAAGCAACAAGGCTATTTTGGATTTGCTGAACCGGGCCACTCAATGGTTGAATCAAAACACTTATTCCAATCCCATCATCAAATGGGAAACAGAAATCTGGGGAGAGATCCCGGCGGATTTTGGAAGAAAATAGAATACCAGCTCAGGATCCATTAACTTTGAGTGAATGAATATATTTGGAAAAGATCGTTTTGTATCACTGGCCGTAAAAAATGCAGTGGTGTACATCCTGCTCATTTTGTTGAGTAGTTCGCTAATAGGTTTTTTCCTTTACCGCATTAGTTCCAACATAGTCATTTCTTCTTCTGAACAACAATTGTCTCATACCGTTGAGATCCTGGATGTGAAAATCAATTCTTACATCAACAACATCCGAAAAGACATTCTCTTTCTTTCGCGCAGCGCATTTCTGAAAGATTACATCAAAAGCATGTATCAGTCAGGAGTACCATTGATGAGAAATAAACTTGGAGAAGATTACATCAGTTTTATGTCCAGCCGACCTGACTATGCACAATTGCGAATCATTGGAAAGGAAAATGCAGGACAGGAAATTATCCGCGTTGATCAATTCGAAAAAGGAATCCATCTGGTGCAGCGCGATCAATTGCAACAAAAGGGATTCAGTTCTTATTTTCAGGAGACCTTGACTTACCCGGAAGATTCCGTTTATTTTTCAGTGATTGACCTGAACAAGGAGCATGGAAAAATAAGTAATCCGCAGATGAGCACACTGAGAGTGGCTTGTCCGATTTTCATACAGGATACTACTTTTGGAATCATCATCATCAATGCCAATCTGAATGCCTTTCTGGATGAATTAAAGAAGACGGTTCCAAAAGAATTTGAACTCTATCTGATGAACCATCAGGGATATTATCTTACACATCCTGATCCCGCAAAAGAATTTGGATTTGAACACAATTTACAACCTGCGGGATTTGTGGATTTGAAAATTGACCTCAAAAATTTGCAGTCTGATCAATCGAAAATACACTCCTCTGCTACAGAAAAAAATCTGTTGGCCTATAAAAAAATTAATTATCCACGGAAGGATTATTTCCTGATACTGGGCTTGCAAGCCTCAAGGGAAACTTTATTGGTGCCTTTCTACCGATGGCAGGGATCCATATTATTGATTACTTTATTCATAGTATTGGCAGTTGTTTTTTTAGCATTGTGGTGGTTAAGAAAACAGACCTTGAGTTTGGAGTCCATCACCAAATCCATGACGAGTTTTGGACAAAATCTCTCTACTGAAAAACTACCCATTCATCAGAACGATGAAATAGGAATGTTGGCGCGCAGTTTTTCTTCCATGTCACAAACTATCCAGCAAAATATTCATACGCTTGCCAAAGCAAGAGATGAAGCAGAAGAAGCAAACAGGCAAAAAGAAGAATTTCTGCAGAACATGAGTCATGAGATTCGCAACCCCTTGCATACCATCATCGGCATGTCCAGAATGCTTGCTGAAAACAATCCAAAGTCTGAGCAATTGCCTTTAATAGAAAGCTTGAAATTCAGTTCGGATAATTTACTGGCGCTGGTCAATGATGTACTCGATTATTCAAAACTAAAAGAAGGGCAAATTACTTTGCAAAGTGAACCGATTCAATTGGATCAGTTGCTGCAACAAATACACAAAGCATACTTGTTTGAAGCAAGGACCAAAAAAATTGAGCTGGAATTAATTTTAGACAAGACCATAGAGGGAAAAGTTTTTAAAACTGATGGATTGAGACTCAGTCAGATCATCAACAACCTGTTGTCCAATGCACTGAAGTTTACACATGCCGAAGGCAAAATAACGCTTAGAGTAAAGGGCAGCCAAATTCAGGATGGACAGTTTAAATTATTTTTTGAAGTTTCCGATACGGGCATCGGTATTCAGGCAGATCAGATAAATCTGATTCATCAAAGATTCCAGAAAATGGATTCCGGTCAAGGCATCAGCAACATTCATGGGGTAGGATTAGGCTTGCCGATTGTCGTGCAGATGCTTGATTTGTTTGGCAGCAAACTGGAAATTAAATCGGAGTTAAACAAAGGATCTGATTTTTCTTTTGCAATGGAACTGAAAGTGCTGGACCAAAAATCAAATGTCAGCAAATCTTTACTTCCTGTGAGTATTGATGATCGTTATAAAAATATTTTGGTGATCGATGATGATCCGCAGATTCAGTTATTGTACAAGCATATTTTTGATAAGCCAGGAATAAAATATGTACAGCTTCATCACCCCGATGAACTTAAAGAACTGTCCCCCGGTCTTTTGTTTGAACTCATACTAACGGATTATAATTTTGATGATTTTAAGATTGTGGATCATCTGAGTGAACTCAGAAAATTTAAACCGGATGGAGGCGCGATCGTATGCGTTACAGGTGCACACGACATTTCGAGAGTCAGCACAGAAGGAGAGGAAATATTTGATGCCGTAATACAAAAACCGGTGAGTCCTCAGAAATTAATTCAGCGCGTTAATGAGTTGGCAGCACTGCAAACTTATCCGGCACCGGATGTGGAAGTGTTGTATCGGGATTATGATTTTCAAAAAGATAAAGTGTTGCGGGCACTGGAAATCCTGATAGCTGAGTGGCAAGATGCGATGAGTGGTTTTAAGACCGCCGTAGATCAGCATGATGCGGGGCTCAGAGATAGAATACTACACAAGCTGGTAAACAGCCTGCGGCGATTCAGTTTGTTTGATCTGGAACAGTTAATTCATGGTCTACCCATTGAAACCTCTTCTGAGGAGTTGGATGAAAAGTGGAAGTTGGTACAAATGAAAATGGAATTTTATCTAAATTATTTTGTGAAGGAAAGATTAAAGTTTCAGAAGGATTGAACCTTGTTAGAATAGCTGACAGTGAATTTAATCAGAAACCTAATAATCCACCCTTATTTTTCCATCACAAAACCTTACCACATCCGGACTTGATTTCCGTTGCTTTGGTTTATCTACTTTAAATTGCATCCAATAGTCATGAATTCTTGTATTATGGAATAAATGTTTTTAAATTTATTTGTTGTTAAATATAGAGAAGAGTTTATCGAATTATTTTGAATTAGTTTTCGTACAACGTTTTGCGGCTTTGCGTTCGTGCAGGATTTCGGAGCAAGAAATTGTCCTTCAGTGCAGACCTTGATAGTAAGCACAACTTGTCCTGCTTAAGTCTGGAAGGTTCATTTAGCCGCACAAACACCAATTTTCTAAAGAGCTTTTATGGGGTTTAATTTTTCATTTATTAATTAAGAATTTCATCATCTGAACTTTTGTGCCTGAATGAATCAAGAATATATATGCACCATCTATTATTTTCGAAATATTAATTTCATGTTGTGGTTCTAAGTTACCAGACAATACTTCTTTCCCAATCATATCAATAATTTTGAAGCTTGCTGCATTAGAATTATTAGCAACATGAATATAATCTGAAGCTGGGTTAGGATAAATTATAAATGATTTATCTGATTGTGGGGGGTCTTGTGTATTCACAGGAATTTCATGGAGGCTTCGTTTCCAAATTCCATTTCCATATGTGCCAACATATAAAGTATCATTCATTATTTTTATTGAACTCAGGTCTAAGTTGATCAATCCATTATTAATGGAAACCCAGTTTTGGCCGAAATCATTTGTGAAATAGACGCCATAATTGCTAGATATAAATAAATTATTACCGATGTATGCAAAGTCACGGATTGAAATATTTGTAACCAGCCCATTATTTGCAAAAGTCCAATAATTCCCGTTGTCAAAACTAACGAACATCCCATAATTTTGAATATACACAAATAGCGCACCTTCACAACTGACTAAAGATATCGGTTTTCCGTTGGGTGGTAGTCCATTATTTGACAAGACCCAACTTTGGTTACTATCAAGCCTTAAAAGTTGTGCATCACCACAGGTGGCTATAAAAGGGATGGAGTTATAATTAACAAATGCTTTAATTTGATTACAATATTTAGAGGGAAGGCTTATATTTATCCAGTTTAGTCCTGAGTTATCGGTATAGTATATTTTATTATCTACATATGCAAAAAATCTATTATTTTCATGATAAATCTTATAAAGCTTGCCGTTTAATGTGTAAGGAAGATTTGTTAGTAATTCGTCCCAAGTGTTACAATTGTCTTTCGTGTATCTGATATAAGAGTAAAAAAATGGTGCAATAGGAGTGCTGTAGTGATAACTTATATAAATGGTATCACCATTAGTTGCCAAAGACCCAATTCCAGATCCTAGTTTGGGATACTTGGGTATGTTTGGTGTGTTTACTGAATCCCAGTTGGTTCCATTATTTGAAACATAAACGTTATTTATATCATTTGCGACCAATCCGGATTTTGTTTTAGCCAATGATTTAATATTCGAACAAATTAATCCAGATTTATTAGTAATCCATTGGCCATTGTGATTATAAAAAATACCCTTGGATTTTGTTCCACAAATTATCATGGAATCATAGTAAACAAGAGTCGTGATACTCAAATCTGGTAAACCAGTATTTAAAGTATTCCATCGTTTACCATTATCTATTGAATAGTGTATACCATTATTGGAACTTCCAACTAAATATTGATTATTTACTTTTAGGACAGTTGTTATGGAAGAAGGGGAATTAAATATTAAGGTCCAATTGTTACCAAAATCTAAACTTTTAAATAAACTATTTCCAATTGCAACAAAAAGCGTATCATTAAATGATTTTATAAAGGAAACAGTAGATAAAGGTAATCCAGAATTAACTGGTGTCCATGTTGCTAGCATTTCAGAATTTCTGTAAACTCCTTTAGTCGTTCCGCAAAAGATATATTTTGAGGTCATTTCTACAGATTTTATATCATAAATAATATAATAATATGGGGGATCCGGCTTTGAACCTGTGTCGATTGGCAAGCCAGTGTTATGCCTAATCCACGTTTTCCCAAAATTGTTTGATTTATAAAATCCTAAAGGACTTCCTCCTCCATAAATACAGGAATCAGAATGTGTCAGTGTAGAAAAAGGTAAAGTGGAAATGTTAGTAGGCGAATTCTCAGGATTCAATAAATCAATTAGTTTTATACCATTGTTGACAACAAAAAGGCTATCTTTTATTTTAGTATAAGAAGAAAAAAATAAATGGGGATTTTTTAGATTCCAATCATTATTTATTGTTTTTTTAGAAAACAATCCACAGTTTGTTAATGTAAATATTATTGAGTCATCTGGGATTATTGACAAAACATCCGTATTGCCGTATGGGCCGTCGGTTTGATTCCATTGCGCATGGCAATTAATAGCTTGAATAAACATCGCTATTGCCAAAATATATCTAGACTTCATATATATTCATTTAGATCCTTGCTTTTAATTTAATACTTTGCTTGACAAAATAATGCATTTCTGACTAATTTTCGTCAGATAGACCCTATAAAATATCGTATCCTCTACAAACATACGGTTTAATTAATTAAACTACAAGGGGTTTCCTATGAATTCAATGAGATTATTCAAAGGAATGACACTTTTAATAGTAACTTTAAATCCCTTGACCTTCGTTTAAGCTATGTTCGGATTGATGCGGATCTCATTTCGATTGCCTTCCACATCATTCAGACAATGGTTTCTCAATTCGCTCAACCTGCATCCTTTAGCATAAATTGGTGAAAGGATGAACTGATGTTTAAATGTGGTAGAAGAATTATTCATGCTACACGTCCTACTTTGAAAGGATGGATCGAAGTTTAGTTTCTTTTTTTGGCCTAGGAAGCTTGGTTAAGCTCCAGGGGAGAAATAAGACATTCTTGAATAATTTTGGAATAGAGGATTATCGGAATTAAATTCCCCTTAAGGGGACCATGCTAGACCTTTTTCAAATCGATCTATCAGATATTTCCATACCGGATCATCACACATTGACTCATTGAGATACCGTGCGTCAAAATATATCAAAAATTAGTCGGCAATCTTGAGATATGTTTTTATTGTCTTGGATGAAAAATTCTTGAGTATCATAAACACACGATACTCGCTCACCGTATTGGGATTGTAATGCATAAAAAATGTTTTTTAGATGAACATTCTATTCATTACAAAAATATAATTCAATATTTGTAATTATGCTGTAGTGAATCTAAATGGACAAAGCCAGACCAATGCTACTGTAGGAAATTATGCTCAATATGTCAGTGGCTACATGGTTATGGGACCACATTACATGGTCACGAATCATTATTATTCAGGTACTGAAAGAATAGCTTGTAAATTAGTTGGTTCTGTAGATAGTAGTGTTGACAACAGTCTAGAGTTATCGGGATCAGAAAAAGCAGGACTTCCTGATAGACAAGCAGAAGATCTGGAATTAATCAGAACTGAATTTGGATTCGACACCTTAATTATTGAAGATACTGATCCAGAAGAAGACGACTGTGAAGATGAGCGACCGATTTCCGACGATTTTGTCGGAATGAAGCACGACAGTGCTTCAAGGGAGTGAACCACGAAAGTGGCATGTAATAAACACCAATAATGTAACATATTTCTTCCATCCAGATCACATTGGATCAAGCACATATTTAACAGATGAGGCTGGAAATCCTTATCAATTTATCCTATATTTGCCTTTCGGTGATGACCGACTGGTGGCGCTACTGCGCCAATCGAGTGATAAAGATCACTCGATAAGAAGGGAACCGATTGCCCCTGCAATCGGCTTGATGAAAACCAAGATTGAAAAATAAAGATTACTTTAGTGTGAAGTCTAAAAGTGGAACTTGCTGGCCGAACAGAAAGCTGGGGGCTATTCTACGAAGTATAGGTTCACGGGTAAGGAGGTTGATGAGGAGACCGGACTTTATTATTTTGGGGCGAGGTATTATGATCCTAGGATATCGGTGTGGTATGGTGTCGATCCATTGACAGAAGATGGATTAGAGTATTCTCCTTACATATATACATTCAATAATCCAATAATTTATACTGATCCTGATGGAAAGTGGCCAGACCCTCCTGCTTGGCTTAAAGAAGCCGCTGCAAATACAACTGCTTTTGTTGCAGGTGCTGTAAATGCAGTTTCTTCAAATATGTTAGCTGGTGCTGGAAGAGGTGACCCAAATCAATTTGGAAATTATGCACAAGCAGCTGAATATGGGCAAACAACGGGTGACGTAATTGCAGCAGCTGTTGGAATTGTTGAAACTGCTGTCGGGTTTGTTGGAGGTGCTGCAGCTGTTGCATTTGCATTACCATCTGGAGGAGCTACTGCTTTGGCAACGCCAGTAGCAACAGCCGCTGTAGTTCATGGCGCAGCAACAACTACAACTGCCTTAAGCAATTTAGCTAGCCCTTCTAAAGTTGAGGCCCGAAAAACACCTACTGAGAAGACTAATAAAAGAATTGAATCAATTAAACAGCGTCAACAAGAAGTTAAGCACACTACAAGTAAAAGTAAATCAAGTAACGACAAGCATACTAAAGTAAGACCAGGTGAAAGAACTGGTGACCAAAGAAATTCTAATAAAGGAGATAAAAATAAAAAATTTAAACAGGACCCTAATCCTAATAAAAGAGTAAAAAATGACAAATCATCAATTGATTAGTAAAATTTTAAATTACTCAAATAAGAAAGACCCAGTTTTGATTCGAAAATATCTGGATCGATTACATGAGATTATTATCAAATTAAATCATAATAAAAAATATGTAACAATAATCGAATTGCTATCAATTCTAAAAAACGAAAAGTATGTAGTTGATTTTGACTATTGGATTCTTGTCGAGTATGGGCTAGCATTTTATGAATTAAGAGAATATGAAAAGGCTTTAAAAGTTTCCAAAAAATACATGAAAATAGCACCTAATGATTCTTATTGTTTATATAATTATGCATTAATATTACGAGCAAATAAATTACATATCGAGGCAATTAACAGCCTTAATCAAATTGTTGGAAAGAATGAAAAAATAAAGAACAATACTAATAAATCAATAATTAATGATGCAAGATATCTATTGGCTCTTTCTTATTTTGAAAATAATAATTTAAAAATGTCATTATTTTTTTATGAACAACACTTAATCAATCGACAAAGAGGTATTCAATCCATAGTCACAAGACTTAATGCAATTAATGAAAAGAAAGATGTTGAATTAATGTTAAAGATGAATGGCGATATTTAAATAATCCCCATTTTGGCACAGGTTTTCAACTTGTGCTGATAATTATTAGAAGGAATGCATTGGCATTTGATCATAAGTTCTATCATCAAGTAATCTGCCAACAAGTTTTTTATTCTTGCCTCCCCATTGCTTGAAGAATAAATATCTTTTATCTTTGTATGACCTAAAAAGTTAGGATTATGATTATTAAGTACAGAAGTGGTATGTGGTCGATCCACTAGCAGAAAAAGCTCCCAACTGGAATCCTTATCGTTATGGGTTTAATAACCCAATAAGAATAATAGATCCAACTGGAATGGGAGAAGAAGAAGCTAAATTTCCACCTAAAAATTTTACTGGAAATTCATGGTGTGATTCTGATGGATGTTTTAATCGGACTGATAAAAATCAGGATTATAAATGGACAGATAACGAGGGCAAGGATAAAGGAGTTTATTCTAGCATGACTCCTGAAGTTAAAGAAAATAGATCATGGAATAACAAATTAGTGTCCGCAACAGAAAATTTCTATGGCGTTAAAGAGCAAGATTTGAAAGGCGAAGGTGGAACGGTTGCAGTTCTAAAGATAGCCAGCAAACAAGCTTCAGTTATTTTAAATGTTTTTTCATTAGGAGAAGGTTTTGCTGCTTTAAATTTTAAAAAAGGGGCTTCTATTCTTGGAAATGGAATAACAATGTATGGAATGGGTAATGATGCGAATGATTTAATAAATGATTTAACTGGATTTAATTTCACTGAATTTACTTTAGGGGAAAATGGAGCAAAATTAAATAAATTAGTTAATGCGACACTCGGTGGTTGGAAATCTCATTTTGAAGCAAAACCAGGAGTTGGAAATATTGGTGATATAAAAGATGCATATGAGTTATCTAATCAAATTAATAAAAAACCTAAATAGTTTATGTCAGCAAGGAAATTATATTATTTTAAACATAATATTATTGAAAATCTACCTTTGGGATTTATCCTTATTATGCTGTTTTGGTTTTGGAATTCAGCAAAATTATTTTCGACACTAGCAATTGTAGCAATAACTTACCTTTTTTATTGGTCAATGAAATCTAAAGCTGAAATTGTCGTAACAAATAAAGACCTTTTTTTAAAGTATTTTATGCTTTTTATTAAAAAGGAATATTTTTACAATTTAGATCTGATTGAGGAAATTAAAATCTACTTTTCTTATAAACGGGGACATTACACAACGGTTTACATAAAAGAAAGAAATAATGTAAAAATTGTAAAACATGTTATTGCAATGAGTTTAAAAAATTCTGAAAAATTATTTAGAACATTAATAGATTTGAAAGTAAATATTAATAGAATAGACTCGTATTTATCAAATGAAAACATAAAAAGTTTACCATAGAATTATTTCTTTTACTGAAGTATTCTACCTTCTATTGGCGGAAATCTGTGCTTTGTGCCTAATAATTTTGACAAGGATTGCATCGGCATCTGATTATAAATTCTGCCATTAAGAAGACTAACTGAAAGACTTTTATTTTTTTTCAGCCCCACTGACAGAAGAAGAATTGTTATATTTGTATACCCTAAAATGTTAGGTGTATGAACTAGCAGCATAAATTTGATATAGTGCCGATCCAATGGAAGAAAAAACACCTAGTTGGAATCCATATCGATATGGATTTAATAACCCAATAAGAATAATAGATCCAACTGGAATGAGTGAGGAAGATTCTGATGGTGGAGGTGATCCTAAGAAAAAAGCACCAGAAACTTCCACATGTCCTCCATCAAGTTGCACGCCAACACCAACACCTCAACCAAGTGATAAGCCAAAGGAAGACACTTATAGTTATCCTGAAGGATTTGTAGGCAATGTGAATAGGGTTATTAATAACATATTTGATAATAAGCCATCTGATGAAGTTAAACTTAAGGGACCAGATGGGTTTAAATTTGCTTTAAAGAAAACACTTAGTGTTAATCTACAAATGGCAAATATTGCTTCGACTGTGACAGGGGTTGGGCTTGCTGCAAAGGGTATACAAGGAGCAAAAATTGCAATTGCTGGAATTGAAGCTTTAAATTTTGGATTTTCTGCTGCCGATATATATAATGATGCCACAAATAAAGAAAGTAAATTAGTAGATTATGGAAGTGCAATATTTGGCCTTAGAGGGATTAATACTTCTCTTAATCAAATTAATTTAAAAACTATAAATTCTGAAAAAAGTCTAATTCAATTAAATTCCAATATTTCGGATTTATTTGATATTCAAAATTTATTTAAAAATTAATTTATACTCTTAAGCATTTATGTTAATTATTGATAATCAAAAACAATTAAGAAGAGAGTATATATTGATAGCTGTTTATATAATAGCATTCCTAGTAATTTTTAGTAGCAATATTCATCTAATAGGTAAGTTAGCAGTAGGTTTAGTTATTTTCCTTTTTATATTTGTTTCTGCCCAAAAATGTTATTTGCTTCATTTTACAGATACGGAAATTAAAGCTTTTTACTTTTTTCCTAAAAAATCAAATGTAAATATTAATAATAGCAATATAGAATATATTAAGACACGTGAAAAGCGAGGCAAGCATGATCACTATGTACTAAATATTTACTTAGTGAATAAAAATAAATATACGTTGGAATTTGATTGCAATGAGGAGCAATGGGCGAATATTATGAAATTTTTAGAAGCACATAATTTCTATACTAAAATTATATGATCAATAATGCCCTTTAGCAGATAGAATTAAAATTTTATCGTCAATAATTTCATAAACAAGTCGATGTTCTTTGTTGATTCTGCCAGACCAAGCGCCTGATAGATTTTGTTTTAGTGGTTCAGGTTTGCCGATGCCATCAAAGGGATTGGCTTTAATGCCTTTGACAAGTTGAGCTATTTTTTTGAGGATGGATTTATTTCCAGTCGATACCCACAAATTAAGATCTTCTTCAGCATTAGGAAGAAAAATTACTTCCATAATGCATTAAGTTGTTCTGTAGTATATGCTTTGCCTTTGCCATCTTTAAAGTCTTGTCTGCTCTTCTCAATTTTAGCAACAAATTCAGGATTATAGTATTCTTCATTAGAAACTTCAAATTCAATTTTCATGGCATGGAGTGCAGCTTTTATAGCATCGACCTCTTCGATGGTTTTGGTTCGGGAGGGGGTTCTCTGACGATGTCTATCTTGTTTTCCGGGGTGCAGGAAACAAGGGAGAGGATCAAGCAGGAAAGGATATAGTTTCTCATAGTGGATTTAATACATACTGATCGATTTGGCTTTATTCATAAAGTACAAAGCGAATTTAGTAAGAAACTTAATAATCCACCCTGATTTTTCCATCACAAAACCTTACGACATCCGGACTTGATTTCCGTTGCTTTGGTTGCTCTACTTTAAATTGCAACCAATAGTCATGAATTCTTGTATTACGGAATAAATGTTTTTAAATTTATTTGTTGTTAAATATAGAGAAGAGTTTATCGAATTATTTTGAATTAGTTTTCTCAAAACGTTTCCATGCTTGGTGCAGTGGGGGATTTTGGAAAACTAAATTGTCTGCCAGCACGAATTTACAATGGAGGCAGAAACTTCCTATGAACGATGTCAGCCCCCGTTGCGCAAAGCGTGTGTTGTACGTTCGGCTTTCTTTTCTGTCAGGCGATTTTGACAAAGTTGTCTTCAAGTTTTACGTTAAAATTGATTTCTGCTTTTAATGCTCTAAACACTTTGATAATGGTGTCGATTGTCGCACTGTTAGCACTGCTTTCAAGTTTTGAAATTTGAGCTTTCTGAACCCCAACAAGTCGTCCAAGTTCTTCTTGTGTCAAGTTTCTTTCTTGTCTTGCGGCTTTAATCATTTTACCTAAAACGTCCATACGAAGTTCATATTCGTACTCGTCACGCTCTTGTGTCCCGACTTTGCCGATATACTTATCTTTCATCTCGGCAAGTGAGTAAGTCTTTAATTCTTTAGTTGCCATATGATTACTTTTTATGTTTGTTTTTAAAATATTTGTCTCTCAGTCTTACTGCCCGGTCAATTTCGTTTGCCGGAACCTTGTCAACTTTCTTTACGAAACCGTGGGTCGCTATTACCAAAGTTTCCTTATTATCTGTCTTGTCCCAAAATGCAAGAAGTCTGATTTGAAGTCCTGCGAACATTGTCCGAAACTCCCAAATGTCATTTTGAAGTTTCTTAAAAAGTTTTGGGTCATTGGTCTGTTCAGCAAGGTCAATATTGTAAAAGATTTTCTTAATGGTCTTCGGGTCAAGTTGTGAAATAAAGTCGTCCGCTTCTTCTAAAAATTTTGTCTCGAAAAATCTCATTCAATACTGTCTTGTTAAACGTCACAAAGATAATAAAAGTTTCCAAAATTAGAAACAATATTTCTCGTGATTTTGTCAGGTGTCGGTTTTCTAAGCTGTCGCACAACGGTTTTGGCATAGACGCTGCACCACCTAACCCTTTAAACCAAAAAATAACAATTAAACTCTTGCTAAACAAATACAGCTTATTATGAAAGACTTCTTCTAGCTGGCGGTGTGGAGTCTATGCCATGTTATACCCAACCGGCCATGTCACGTTGGGCGAAGATTTGGGTTTTGTCTAACATCGAAAAGTGAAAGGATTATTATCTTTTTAAGCGTTAATCTATAATAAACTCTGATATGTTTATGCACGTGGATACTATAAATATTTTTGGCAACATTTTCTAAAATACCCAGTCTAGGATTAGAAGGTAATAAATTTAATGAATGCCTAAGTTTAGATTCAAACTTTAATTGTGAATTCTCTCCCCAATGCTGCGATAAATAAGAGTTAATATTTTCAAGATCTTTAGTTGCTGAGCTAGTAAAAAAATATCGTCATTTCATTTTTATTACTTTATCCATTGGGATTAAGTTTTCATCATTCTCCGATTCGGAATATGCTTGCAATATTTTATTTTTTTGTTCGATTGTTAATTTATCCCATGTGTTTAAAGTCTTGGAATTCCTATAATTTTCAAGAAGATCATAAATGGATTCAAGCATTTCTTGATCTTCTATTGATTCCAAAAGACTATTTATGTTTTTTATTATTGTTGTTTTTGTCATATTATGCAAATATACTCTGTTTTTATAATTTTGTACGGTTAGGTATAACTCGTATATACCTAACACCTCGTGGCACAAGTCTGTCTATCGGTGGAGGGATTGGTGAAACAAAAGGTGTGCATATCTTTTCCCAAAATTAATTAAATTTTCTTAGAAAGTATCCAATGGACTGGTAATTTTTTGTATGTTCTTGGTGCTGACTTGCGTGTAAATTTCAGTAGTCTTGCTGCTGTTGTGCCCCAACAACTCTTGAATATATCTCAAATCTGTTCTTGCTTCCAGGAGGTATGTAGCACAACTATGTCTCAAGGAATGTGAAGTGACAATTATCTTAATTCCTGCTTTTTCTATAGCTTGTTTTAAAACATTGGATAGACTTCTTACATTGTTTGGTTTGAATTTAGTCTGGCTTTTAATCCTTTATCTATTGGGATTACTTGTTTTATTATACATTGTAACTTCAATGAAATCACGGAGCTATTTCCGCTGAGCCACTTTAATTCAGATTTTTGTATTTAATTATGTAAAATCCTATTCATTCGCATTCCCGATATACAGCATCAGATCCGGTCGATACTTTTGACTGATGGGAATATGGTGTTTTCCGATGGCAATTTCTTCGGTGGAGATGCTTTCCATTCGCTGCAGATTGACAATGTAGGAACGGTGGACCCGCATAAAATACGAGGGTAGTTTTTCTTCGAGCTCTTTGATGGTGATCAGACTGAGAATGGTCTTGTCGGTGGTTACAAAGGAGACGTAGTTACCTTCTGATTTTAAGTACAATATGTCCTGATAGGGGAGTCTTACGAATTTAGTGCCGTCCTTCACAAAAATTACCTCCTGGTCTTGTTTGATAGGAGTGCTTTGCTGTGGCTTTGTCAGGATTCTCTGTACCGCTTTTTGAAATCGGTCAAATGAAATGGGCTTCACTAAAAAATCCTGGACGTCTTCATACTCGTAGGATTTTGCAGCAAACTCTGCCTCGGATGTTACCATGATGACCGGCACATCGGTTTTTTTAATTTCCAACAAATACTGTCCCTTCATGTCCGGGAGGTTGAAATCCAGAAAGATGAGGTTGATCTCCTGTCCGGACAACACCTGAAGACCATCCATACCGGTTCCGGCAGAAATACAGTATTCGATCTCCGGGATTTTATCACAGAAATGTTTAATAAGATCGCAAATCAGAGGATCATCGTCGATGACCAGGCACTTAAGTTTCATGGGCTTTAATCTTGAAAAGCCAATCCGGAAAAACGCCGGCTTGATTTTATTCGTCCATTATAAACCTTCACTCATCAATTATCGAGCCATTTTGGTGGATTGTACAACAGCCTTCGTTGTTTGCATGGCTATTTTCGGCCCTTGAAATTATATGCTTACTCAAAAACTAATATCATGAAAACTAAATCAAGCCTGTTAGGGCTGTTGAAAAAAACCTTACCGATTTTCCTGATTGCCATCTGTCTTCAGACCGGCTTCAGTCAGTTTGACAAAGAATTCAAACCCTCCGCTGCATACAAATGGTTAAGTGTGGCTCTGGAGGCTACTGCCAATGATGTGGACCGTGTGGGTGCCCGTCCGACCATCCAGTCCAGGTCACTGGGGATTGCCACTACAGCCATGTACGATGCATGGGCAGCCTATGACGACAAAGCAGCCGGTTCAAGATTTGGCACCAGCTTAAGACGCCCTAAGGCTGAACGTACCAAAAAGAATAAAGAAACGGCTATTGCTTATGCTATTTTCAGGGTGTTACTGGATGTTTACCCTGCTGATAAAGACTACCTGACCAAAGAATTTACTAAGGCAGGATACAATCCCAAAAATACTTCCACAGATCCTAAGACGGCTGAGGGGGTAGGCAATAAGGTCGCTAAAGCGCTTATTGATTACCGCAGAAACGATGGCGCGAATCAACATGGCGATGAGATAGGATGCAGTCGGGTAGCTTATTCTGATTATACTTATTACCAGCCGGTAAATACGTACAAAAAAGTTATTAACCCGGACAGATGGCACCCGCTGCCTTTTGTGGATGCAAAAGGAGACACCTTTTTAGTAAATTTCCTAACCCCCCATTGGTATCGGGTAAAACCATTCGGACTAGAATCTTCTGCTCAGTTCAGAGCTCCAGAATATCCTAAAGTTGGATCTGACCAACTGGCAAAAGAAGTTCAGGAAGTCATTGATTTCAATTCCAACCTTACCCCTGAAAGAAAAGCCATCATAGAATTCATGCGTGACGGGCCGCGTTCCACCGGACAAGCCGGTCATTGGTTGCAGTTTGCTCAAATGGTTTCTAAGAGAGATAAAAACGATTTAGATCGTGATGTGAAGATGTTTTTTGTGGTAGGAACTACCGCCATGGATGCTTTCATTGCCTGCTGGGAAACCAAAAGATATTACGACAGTTCCAGGCCATGGACATTGGTCAGACATTACCACAAAGGTGAAAAAATCAGAGGATGGGGTGGACCGGACAAAGGAACAATAGAAATGCCTGCAGAAAGATGGCATCCGTATTCTCCGGCCAATTTTGTTTCTCCGCCATTTCCTGCCTACGTTTCAGGCCACAGCACCGTCAGTGGAGCTTGTGCCAAAATGCTGGAATTGTTTACCGGTAGCGATAAATTTGGAGAAAAGGAAATCAGAAAACCAGGAATTATTACCGAGACTCCGGGCGATCCGGTGTCACTGCCATTGGAAACGTTTACAGCCACTGCAGACATGGCGGGTATTTCAAGGGTTATGGGAGGATACCACATACAAGCAGACAACGTTGCCGGTCTAAAGATGGGTCGAGACATCGCCCAATATCTTTGGAAGGATGTGTATAAAAAATACTTCGAAGGAACTATTAAAATCAAATCATAAAAATGAAATGTAAATTTCTCATCATCATTTGTGCCTTTCTTTTTCTTCAGGACAGTTTTGCACAATCTCCCTGGTCTTTGCCAAAAGGAGAATTCAATTTTGGTTTGGGCTATAGCCGCAAGACAGCCGGTAAACGTTGGTACCCAACATCCATTGATACCAAGGGTACAGCTTCCGGCGAGGACGATACCTGGACTGCAGATTCATTGCAGGAAGGACCACCATTGATTGATGGTAAATTTCATGATTTCAGATATGTTTTTTTCGAACCAAGAATTGGATTGGGCTGGGGATTTGAAGTTTCTGCCTTGATTTGTTGGTTGGATGGTTGGGAGAGAACCACCTCTCACCCTGGCAAAATTCCAGGAACATCCATCCGATTGGCGGAACCTGAATGGGAGATTAACCGTGGGTTTACAGACTCCTGGTTGAGGGTTAAATATCAGTTTCCTGTAAAAATTCCAATGGCTTTGGAAGTCAACACTCGCTTTCCGGATTTATATGACGAAAAGGGTGACAATTACAGCAGATTCACCTATGAAATCAATGGTCAGGATACGGTAGTTGAACCCAGCGGAGAGTGGAGGGGATTGCTGAAAAGAGATTTTGGCATCAATTACCACATAGGGGGTAACCTGGATAAAAAATACAGATCTTTTATCAGGGGACAGGTTGGGTATAACTTTAGACAGGGTGCTTTTGCAGACCAATTAATTGTTGCTGTCGCAGGAGGATATACTTTCCCGATTACCAAGAATTTTTCAATTTGTCCCAACGTATTTGTGGATTACATCGGCGGAATGGGAAATGGAGGAACTCCGGATCTCACGGATCGATTTTATTTCAATGGCAGAAAAAATTTCTACTTCAACAACAGTAAAACGCTCAGGACTTATTACAACCTCGAATTAAAATTTTACAACAAATTAAGTATAACCGGAGGAATCGGATACTGGGTTTGGGGAAGAGGAGCGGCCAAATACACAGAACCATTTGTCATGATAAACTACAGTTTTTCATTGAAAGACATCAAACGATAAAATGTCCCACCCACCTAAGCGAAAGGACCTTTAACCCCCATGAACTAATTTGTACGGGTTAAACTTGGTCAGTTTAGCTTAACATTTAAAACCCTTCTATAATGATAGAAGGGTTTTTGTCATTATGGAGCAATGGGCACTGGGGTATTACCAAAAGTCAATCTCTATAAAAATAAATGCGCTTTCAAAATTTTACTTTGTGATGTTCAACAGAATTCATGCGCATATTTAAGTCTTTTTTCTTGTATTCAAAAAGTGTAATGCTTGGATTTAAAAATATTAAATACCTTTAATAACCAATGAAAGTTAAATCACTGAATCTAAATTTTGAACCCTTTCCTGTTCTGGAATCTTCCCGCTTAAGATTGAGGAAAATATTACCCGCAGACGCAAAATATTTTTTCCAAATGAGATCTGATCCGGAGGTGATGAAATACATTGACAAACCAATGATGAAAAGTGCAGCCGAAGCAAAGGCAATGATCAGACAGATCGAAGCAGACCGGTTGCTTGGAAATGGTATCAATTGGGGCATCACTTTAAAAGAAGATTTAAAATTAATTGGAACGATTGGATTTTGGAGAATAGATAAACCCAATTACAGAACGGAAGTAGGTTATATGCTGCAAACCAAACATCAGGGTAAGGGTTTGGTATCAGAAGCTTTACAGACTGTTCTGGATTTTGCATTTAATCAGATGCATGTTCACTCTATCGAAGCCAACATCAATCCATTCAATGATCGTTCACGAAATTTATTGATCAAAAATGGTTTTATAAAAGAAGCCTATTTTCGTGAAAACTATTTTTACAACGGAAAATTTCTGGACTCAGAGATTTATTCACTTATCCGTATAGTTTAGCGTGTCGCTCTTGAATTTTTTTAAGTGAGGTAGAATATTTTGTCGAGGAAGATTTTTATTAAAGCATACTAAACTATCATTCCTCCTCAATTTCCCTGATGCTCGCTTTTTTATAAAGTTTAGAAAATTTCTTTTGTAATTTTTTACTGTAGTATGCAGCGTCCAATGCATAATGATTGTCATAAAACAATCCATTCAGAACGGGTACCAATGAATTCAAACGCAGATATGAGGGGAAAGGAGGGGGTAATTTGTTGCCATATTTATTCATAAAAATGAAGGCCTCTAAACCCTGTTCCTTGGTTTCTCCAACTGCCATAATAACCTGCACATCTCCGACAAGATTAATATTTTGTTTCGCTTCCAGGGTAGAATCCAGATAAAGGCTGGAGGTAAAATTGCTTTTCTTGAGTTCCGGAAAATCTTTATCATAAAAATAAAATACCGGACAAAATTTAAAATTTGATTGCATGGCCAGGATTAAATTTTTATTGAATGAATCTCTTTCGGCCATTAAATAATGGATTTCTTTTTGAACCCTTTGTTGGTATTTTATATTTTTGGAAGTAGAATCCAATTCACCTTGCAAAGCGGTTAATTTGTTGTGGTGACTTTTTAGTCTTACCAGTAATTGTCCATCATGCAATTGATTAATCAGATCATATCCATTGATGAAATTGGCTTTTTGTTGGCCTTGTAGCTGCCAGATGTTAAGACTAAGTAAAATGCTTAAGTAGATATATCGAAACACAACTAATTTTGCGTTGTTTAACATCTTGATTAACGGTTTGCTGGCGCAAATGTCTGTAAATCGGACACTAATTTAATAAAAAATTTAATATTTATGTCGCAATATATTGATATTGAAGCTCTTAATCAACAAATTGGTATAGAAAGCGGATTCTTGGATGGCTTGTTGGAAATGCACAGTTCGGTTATTGTCGGACAAAAGCACATGATGAACCGCATGATGCTGGGATTGCTGACCCGCGGACATATTTTGCTCGAAGGATTCCCGGGATTGGCAAAAACTCTTGCCATAAAGACCCTTGCCAGTTCAATAGACGCCAGTTTTAGCCGTATCCAGTTCACACCCGATCTGCTTCCTGCGGACATCATTGGGACTTTGATATACAATCCGGCGGATCATAACTTCTCTGTACGCAGAGGCCCTGTATTCGCCAATTTCGTCCTTGCCGATGAGATAAACAGGGCTCCGGCAAAAGTTCAGTCGGCATTGTTGGAAGCCATGCAGGAAAGACAGGTCACGATAGGAAAGGAGAGCTACAAACTGGAAGAGCCATTTTTGGTGTTGGCAACTCAAAATCCAATCGAGCAGGAGGGCACTTATCCATTGCCGGAAGCTCAGGTGGACCGTTTTATGATGAAAGTGGTCGTAGGCTATCCAAACATGGAAGAGGAGCGTGAAATCATGCGAAGGAATTTGAATGGAGAGATTCACAAAGAAATTAAACCGGTGATTCACGTTTCTGATATCTTAAAAGCAAGGCAATCAGTAAATAAAATTTATCTGGATGAGCGAATTGAAAAGTATATACTGAATTTAATTTTTGCCACGCGTAATCCGGGAGATTATAAGTTGGCCGATCTGATTCCTTTGATCAATTATGGTGCATCCCCGCGCGCAAGTATTTTTCTCGCCCAAGCTGCCAAAGCAAATGCATTTCTTAACCGGAGAGGATTTGTCATTCCTGATGATATTCAGAATGTGGTCAAAGACATACTCAGACATCGCATTGGCTTAAGTTATGAAGCAGAAGCGGAGAATATCAATCAGGAAAATATAATTTCACGCATTCTCTCTAAGGTGGAAGTGCCATAGTATCCTCAAAAGTTACTTAGCAAATCATGAGCACTTCTTTAAAAAGATTATTTTTTTCCATTAGCCTAATCATTGGTATGGGTATGTTTTCCCATTCCATGCATGCACAGGCGGATCAACGCATTGAAGAAGTTAAAAATCTTTTTCTCGTAAAAGATTATGGTGTTTGGATTAACCAATATATCGGTGATAACAATCTTGGCCACAAAATCATTCTGACGCTGGGTAATGATCAGCACGAATGGAAAGGGTTCATACAGAACATGAATACCGGAGTAAAATTGATTTTGGAAGGAAAATACAACCCTGAAGAATTGAAATGTATTTTGTCTGATACCTCCGGTGTTCAGTGGGGTCAATTGATCGGGGTTTACAAAGACAGTATACTGCAGGCAGACGTGTTGAAGCAAGATAAGAGTTCGGGATTTCACTTGCAGTTGAAACAAACCCCACGCACCACAATGATTAATTCTGAATGTCCTCCTGGTCTGAGTTACCGTGAGTATAGAACCGCCGACAGTAAGTATTTTTTACATCTTCAATGTTACGAAGATGCAAGAGTCTCAGGATATATTGGCTGCATCACAGATTCTACACTTTTTTGGTTTAAGGGAAACTGCAAGGATGTAAATTGTGAATGGATGGTATTGAGTGTACACCAATGCAATCAGGCTGCTAAATTTTTTGCACAAATTAAATTTGATAAACCGGGTCAATTCAGATTAATTCCGGACAGCACATTATTGCCAGGTAATATGGTTTTTAATGTAGTCAATGCAGTAAATTTTACCTGCAGCAATTTGACACAGGACAAAACTTCGGCTAATATGAAGAAGATTGCACTGGAGGATAAAGCATTTACTAAATGGCTGACCGCGTTTACACAAACCTGGCTGACAAAAGTTTTTGCTGAGGCATCTGCTGCACAGGAAATGCACAAAGTATATTCTTTAGGTATTCAGTTAGATTGGGTCAATGACTTTTTTATCAGTGGTACATTTCAGATTTTATGGCCCGGTCAAAAAGGCATACAATTTTCTTCCTTGAATTTCAATAGGAGAAATGGAGATGCAATTACGCTTGCCGATATTTTTGATAAGGACGAAGAGTTTGAAAATATTCTGCACGGTTTTCTGGAAGAAACCAAGAATCAATATTTGGAAGCAAATAATGATAAATTGAATCATTTTATTCTACTGGATCCATTCAGCAACTGGACCTTGCTTCCCACAGGAATATGCTTTTCCACACAACGCAATCCGGTGTGGGGGGAGTATAAGATTTTTCTGCCTTACAGCAAGGTGCAGGACAAATTAAGAAGATCAGGACCCTTGAAGAGAATTTGGTAATTTATGGAAGTACAGGAACTCTTAAAGAAAGTAAGACAGATTGAAATCAAGACAAAGGGCTTGAGCAGGCAGATTTTTTCCGGTGCCTATCACAGTGTATTTAAAGGAAAAGGAATGTCGTTCTCTGAAGTGAGGGAATATGTTCCCGGAGATGATGTGCGTCATATAGATTGGAATGTCACTGCCAGAGCAGGACAGACCTTTGTAAAAGTGTACGAAGAGGAAAGAGAACTTACACTCATGCTGATGATTGATGTGAGTAAATCCACCTACTTTGGTTCGACTGAACAATCCAAGGCTGCATGGATTACGGAAATTGCTGCAGTATTGGCTTTCTCCGCTACACAAAATCAGGATAAAGTAGGATTGATTTTATTTAGTGATCAGGTACATCTCTATATTCCGCCAAAAAAAGGAAGACAACATATATTGAGAATCATAAGGGAGATTGTTGTTCCACGGGATCAACAAACTGCAAGTAATCTGGATGTTCCTCTTCAATATCTGAATGGGGTATTGCATAAACGATGCATCTGTTTTTTATTGTCTGATTTCCAGCTTTCCATCCCAGAAACCACGCTCAGAATTGTTGCCAAAAAACATGATGTGATTGGAATTCAAATTCTGGATCCATTGGAAATCCAATTGAAGAAAGTTGGGCTCATTCATTTGATAGATTCGGAAAGCGGAGCGAGAATTTCTTTCGATACCTCCGACATAGAATGGCTACGGAGTCATGAACAAACACAAAGGGAGCATCAGTTGAAGACAAAATCATCGTTTGTGCGAAGCAAGGCAGATTTTCTTGCGATCGACATCCGGTATTCATATATATCCACTTTGTTACAATTTTTCAAAAGGAGGAGTAAATGAGGATGAGGATTTTATTGGTATTTATTTTTATGTGGACAGGATTGGGTAAATCACTGATTGCCCAGCTTATTTTTAAGCAGACACTTGATTCTACTTCCATGTTTATTGGAGATCAGCAAGTACTTACACAAAAAAGTACGAGTCTTGAATTTCAAGTAGATCCACTGGCTTACGTGGATACAATTTCCTGGATGGAAATTCTGGAGAAAGGCAGATGGGAACAGCTTTCGGATAAATCCTATGAGCGAAGAATTAGGTTTACAGTATTTGACAGTGGACAATACCTTATTCCGGCTTTCAGAGTTTATTATAAAAATGATTCTGCCGTAAGTAATCCACTTCAATTAGATGTTTCCTTTGTGCCGGACAGTTTGCAGCAATTAAGACCCATTAAGGATATTATCGAAACAGAGGCTCCGGATTATATACCGTATTATTTGATCGGAGGTATTTTGGTTTTGTTGGGCATGCTTTTTCTGTTGTATTTATTTTTTAAAGCAGACAGCATTACACCCGGTAGTATAGAGTACAGGGTTCGAGAAACAGCCCTCCAGAAAGCATTGAAAAAATTAGAAGACCTAAGTACTCAAAAGCTTTGGCAAAGAGGCGAGGTTAAACTGTATTACGATCATTTGACGGATATTTTGCGAAGGTATGTATCGGAAGCTTTCTATCTGCCGGCAATGGAATCTACAACAGCTGAGCTGATGGAAAAAATGCAACACTCAGAATTGGATTTTAAACATCTGGAGGAATTTAAAACTATTCTTAAAGAAATTGATTTGGTTAAATTTGCAAACCTCCATCTGGAATTAAATAAACATCAAAACCATCTGGATTTTGTGCGATTGTTTATAGAGTCCAATGATTTTCTTGGTAGAATTTTGGATATGCAAAACAAAAATACCTTTGAAAAAATCCTCGGTGTGGAGATGTCAGCCCAATTCGAAAATCCGAAAGAAGAAGTGCCTGCAAATCTTTTAGAATTATTTGGTCCTTATGGTCAAAGGGATTTAATTTTAATTTCAAACATGGTTCAGAAAAATTATTTCACTTTGCCAGCACAGTGGGTTCAGTTGCATGAAAGGCAGGTGGGCCAATTATCCAGATGGCACAGAAGTATAGTAGATCAGACGAAGCATCCTACGCTGAGGGTAATGCTCATTTTACTGGCATTGCCTTTTATCGTAGTGTTTTTACCTTTCTTATTGATCATGGCGTTCTGGAAAAAAGAAAGACTCATTCAATCGGGGATATTCGGTATAAGTAAACAACACAAACTCATTCTGAATTATAAGGAATTATGATTAACTGGTTCAGTCAATTGGAATGGCAAAATCCCTGGATGTTATTACTCTTGGGTATATTACCATTTTTGTGGCTTCGCAGAATAAGAAATCAGCAGAGTCAGGATGTGGAATTGATCTTTCCTACCTTGATGCATTTTTCGGCAAGGAAAAGCTGGAAAGTATTCCTGTTAAATATCTTACCCTATTTCAAAATAGCGGCACTTGCATTTTTTATCCTGGCCATGGCAAGACCGCAATGGGTATTGCGGGAAGAAAAAATTGAAGCAGATGGCATTGATATTTTTTTAGTGATGGATTTGTCATCAAGCATGTTGTCGCAGGATTTTAATCCCAACAGACTGGAAGTGAGTAAACTGGTAGCAAAGGATTTTATTGACAAGAGATCTTACGACCGAATAGGATTGGTAGGATTTTCAGGAGAAGGATTTACCCAATGTCCCTTAACAGTAGATCATAATGTTTTAAATCATTTATTGGGCCAGTTGGAATGTGGTTATCTGGAAGATGGGACGGCGATTGGAATGGGATTATCGACCGCGGTAAATCGATTGAAAGAGGATAGTCTTACCAGCAGTAAAGTAATTATTTTGATCACAGATGGAGTAAATAATGCTGGTGAGATTAGTCCTGATCTCGCGGCAGAATTGGCGAAAGTGTATAAGATAAAAATTTATTCTATCGGTGTAGGAAGCACAGGGGAGGCTTATTCGCCAATAGGTCGACAGGCAAATGGAGAGTTTGTTTTTGGGATGGCCCCGGTAAATATTGATGAAGGACTTTTATCAAAAATATCGACCTATACGGGTGGAAAATATTATCGCGCAACCAATACAGAACAATTAAAAGAAATTTATGGTGAAATAGATGCGCTAGAAAAAACAAAAATTGAAGTCAAAACATTCCGTAGATATTCTGATGAATTCAGACCATTTGTAATTCTAGGCATTGCGTTACTTTTATTACAGTGGATTCTGGGAAATTTGTTAAATCCTTTAATGCCCTTGAAAAATGTTTAGGATTGAAGAGATCGGGTATAGTGTCTTGATTATTTTACTGCCTTTAATGTTGCTGTTAAAGATATACATGCAGAGTAGATCTCAGAAACTTTGGTCAAGTCTCGGTAACCTGGTTCAATTAAAAAAATCAGAATCTTCCGACAGTAAAGTAGCGTATAGAAAATTTATTTTTCTATGTATCTCCTTATTTTTAATCGTAATTACTTTGGCCAATCCTCAATTTGGTCAAAAGAGAGAAAAGATGAAATCACAAAACGCAGAAATATTTATAGCTCTGGATGTTTCACAAAGTATGGAAGCTTCAGACATCAAGCCTTCCCGCATTGCGCGAGCAAAATTGCTGATTAAACAAATTACCGAAAAGTTTTCAGCAGATAAAATTGGGTTGATCAGTTTTGCCGGAGATGCCTACCTCCAATCTCCACTCACCACCGATATTGCAACGATACAACTCTTATCGGATATGTTGACCCCATCCGCAATGCCTGCACAGGGAACTTCCATCTCCAGCGCCTTAAAAATGGCCATAAAGTCTTTCCCAAAAAAGGATGGCTTTCATAAAATGTTAATCCTGATCAGTGATGGTGAAGATCATGAAGGAGAGTCATTAGAGATTGCAAAGCAAGCAGCAAAGGAAGGAATTACTATAATAAGTATTCCGATAGGCACAGAAGAAGGGTCCTACGTGCCAAATCCTCCTGGTTCAGTCGAAGCATATAAGCGCGATAAAAGTGGTGAATTGATCAAGACCATACCCAACAGAGCATTGTTGCAGGAAATTTCTGAAGCAGGGGGTGGAATGCTTCTTGAAATTGAACAAGGTGAAAATCTGTATACAGAGCTTCGAAAGAAAATGGGTAATATGATGAAGAAAGATTTGAGTTATCAGTCCTTTAATGATTACGAATCCTATTATCAATTTCCTTTGTTTCTCGCTTTAGTATTATTGATTTTGGATGGATTTTTGAATTATAAAAAAGATTTTGCAAAATGAGAAGCATGATTTTTCTTATATGGTTGTACAGTGGATGGATACTTGCTCAAAATCCGGATATGTTATCTCGCAAGGCGGATAAATTATACAGAGATTCTAATTTTCTGGAAGCGGAAGAACAATACCGGAAAGTAAATGGAATCAGACCTTATTTTGATCAGCAATTCAATATAGGCAACAGTCTTTACCAACAAGGAAGATTGGATGAAGCCAAATCTGCTTATGAGAAGAGTCTTGGTCAGGAGGGTAGTAATGAGGTAAAAAAATCACATGCTTTGTACAATCTTGGGAACACCTACTTTGCCAAAAAGGAATTTGATAAAAGTGTGGAAGCCTACAAACAATCTTTAAAATTAAATCCTCAGGACAAAGAGACTAAAATTAATTTGGCTCAGGCCCTGCAGCAGCAAAGAATTCAACAGCAACAACAACAGAAGCAACAGCAACAACAACAGCAGCAACAACAGCAACAACAGCAGCAACAACAACAGCAACAACAACAAGATAAAAAAAGTCCTGAAGAAAAATCTGCCACAGAGGAAAATCAATCACCGAGTAATGGTGACTTAAAGAAAGATGAAGCAGAACAACTGCTTAAAATGGTGGACGATAAGGATAAAAAAGTGAAGGAAAAGTTACAGCGGATGAACCGCAAGAAGGAAAGAAGAGAAAAGGATTGGTAGGTTCTTCATTTTTCAATTGTTGCGTTGAAGCGTTTGAATAATTTTTGTGAAAATTTGAGTCACTTTTCGAAATTATTTTTCATGGCATGAATTTTAAGAAAAGGGTTAACTTTAAGACCCTTATTGAAGCCATGTGAAAAGATTAATCTTACTTTTTTCTATTTATACTTCGTTGGTTTGTGGGCTTATAGCCCAGTGTAACTTTAAAGTCGATGCGGGAAAGGATATGCTCGTCTGTCGTCCGGGGGACATGGTTACTTTAAATGGGAAGATCACAGGCAACCCAAAGGAGTTTTTTTGGGAGCCTACCATCAACCTAAGTGGGCCGAAATCACTAACCCCTAAGGTTACCGTATTCGGACCCATGACGTACTATTTGGTTGCCAAAGGTCTTGACCCCACGAATCTCATCATCAACGGGACATTTAGTTCAGGAAGAACAGGATATACGACAGATTATGCTGTTGGTTCTACGCCATGTTATGGTTTTGGGTATTTGGATTGTGAGGGAACTTATGATGTAATAACCAATCCTCAGTTGGGACACTCTGCATGGGGTAGTTGTGGGGATCATACCTCCGGAGGTGGCCTGATGATGGTGTTGAATGGTGCCGCCAGTTTGCAAAATGTTTGGTGTCAACAAGTACCGGTGATACCGGATATGGATTATGAATTTTCTTTTTGGTGTACTTCTGTTTCTCCTGCATCTCCTGCCATTCTCCAGGTAAGTGTGAATGGAAGTACCGTAGGCCCTATTTTTAATTCAAGTGGTGCCGTGTGTGCCTGGGAGAAATTTTTTGCCACGTTTAACAGCGGAGGAAATACGAGTATCGAAATTTGCATCGTCAATCAAAATACCGCCACAGGTGGAAATGATTTTGCCATTGACGACATTGTTTTGAATAAAATTTGTGAAATCAGAGACACAGTAGAAGTAGATGTGCAGGAAATTATTGCGGAAATTGAAGAACCTGAAATCATTACTTGCGACAAGTATATTATTCAGTTAAATGGAAACGGATCTTCCAAAGGTCCAGGTTGGACTTATCAGTGGACCGCTTCTCCCGGAAAAATTCTCAGCGGTGAAAAAACCTTGCAACCTACGATAGATGGTCCCGGAACTTACAATCTGACTGTATGCAGTCCTTTGCCAAATTGTTGCAAAACCGTTACAGTAGAGGTCATGGGAAATAAAACTCCTCCTGTGATAAATCTCTCTACCAAAGACACCATTGGTTGCGGAAAGAATTTTGCGCTGATCAAAACAACTACCAGCGATCAGGATGTTACCTATGACTGGAATGGCCCTAATGGTTACAATGCGGATGTAAAAGATCCGTTGGTTTTTGAAGCAGGTACTTATTACGTTACTGTAACAGATGCCTATAATTGCAAACGTGTAGATTCAATCAAGATAATAGGGCGAGCGGATAATCCAAAAATTGTGTTGAATGCCAATTCCATCGATTGCAAAACGGACAGCAGTTTTCTGAGTGTAAATTCTTCTATTCCTAATTCAAGTTTCGAGTGGAGCGGTCCAAAAGGTAAAACAAAAATGGGTCCCAACTGGACTACCGCAGATAGTGGCCTTTACTATGTGAAAACCACAACACCTTCAGGATGTATTCGTTTTGATTCTGTCTATGTGGCAGTGGATAAAAATAAACCACAAATTGATTTTCTTCTGGACACCATAAATTGTCTGCATGATTCGGCAACCTTGACGGTCAATCGCAGCAGCAAGTATAGAGATCTTTTTATTTCCGGGTCAGGAGGATTCTTACAACAGGATTCCTTTACCTACAAATTTTTTAAAGCCGGAAAATACAAGTTCACACTGCAGTCCAATAATTTCTGTCAGGATTCCGTGGAGGTGGACATCATACAGGATACGGAAAAGCCCTTGCTTTCTTCCAAAGATGATACCATCAATTGCTTGCGACGTGTTTCCACATTAACTGGTCAAACAAATGATCCGGGGGCAGTGTTGAATTGGAAAGACCCATTTGGTAATCGCTACCAGCAAAAGGATTTGACAGTAGATTATGGCGGTGATTTTATTTTTTCTGCGGTTTCCAAAAACGGATGTGCCGACAGTATTCTTGTAAAAGTATCCTTGGATACGATTGCACCAAAATTGAATGTTTCCACAGATACCTTGAATTGTTTGCATCCGGATTTTAAAGTAAAGCATAATGGAGACAGCACGCAGTGGATATTTGATTGGTCAGGTCCGGGTGGCTATTCTTCAAAAGAAACTTTTCCGGGAATATCCAAGTCTGGTAACTATACTTTGAAAGTCTATTCACTTAATTTTTGTGAAAGTAAAATTGATTTTACCGTACAGGAAGATTTTATCCGGCCTAAATTGACAGGGAAAGATGATGTGTTGAATTGTTTGCTGGACTCCATCTCTCTTGTTGCCAATGCAGTGGATCATAATGGCACATTGGAATGGAAATGGAACAATAATTATTTTTCCGGAACGCTAAATCCTTTTGTAAAAAATCCGGGAGATTACGTTTTGATTGCCAGTAATAAAAATGGATGTAAAGATTCCTTGATGATAAAAATTATTGTGGACAGAGACAAGCCCGATCTTTCTGTTAAGGGCGATACCCTCAATTGTGCCATAAAAAATATCAGCTTATCGGCAATTTCAACTAAGGATTCATTAAGCTACTTATGGTCCGGCCCAGGTACTTTTAATTCTAATCAGCCAAACATTAATGTATCTTTCGGCGGAGTCTATAAAATTAAAGTCACCAATCCAAGGGGATGTTCTTCGGAATTGGATTATACAGTGATACAGGATACCGTTGTGCCAAGATTTATTTTAAATGGCGACAGTTTGAATTGTAAAAAAACCATTGCAGATCTTTCTTTTGCAACAGGGTCCATGAATTCGCTCGTTATTTGGACTGGTCCGGGAAATTTTAATTCCACGCTTAACGCAATCAAAGTTAATAGAGGAGGTTTCTACATATTAAGTTTGCAATCACCAAACCTTTGTGTTTATACCGATTCCATTTTGGTGGTACAGGATACTGCGAAACCTAATTTAATTGTATCCGGAGATACGATCAATTGCATCCAAAGAAATATAATTCTTCAAGCGCAAACTTCTTCTGCCTCTTCTGTGATCGAATGGACTACACCTGCCGGTCAGAAACAAAACACCAGAAATTTAACCACTTCAGCAGGTGGTAGATTCAGTGTCCGGGTGACTGCCGATAACTTTTGCACCCAGGATGCAATATTGGATGTTTTGGTAGATACTTTGAAGCCGGTGATTCAAACGGTTGACGATACCATTTCCTGTCGTAATGTGCAGGGAGATCTTTTGGTTAGACTACAAAATCTACAAGACAAAATTAAATGGACAGGACCGGGAGGATTTACAAGTAATTTACCGTTTGAGAAAACAAATATTCCGGGATTGTATCAGCTCAGTGTCACATCAGCAAATGGTTGTACAACCCAGGGATTGTTAAATATTTTTGCCGACACAACACGCCCTCAGATTACTGCGCATGCGGACAGCATCAATTGTAAAAATCTTGAATCCACTTTAAATGTTTTCGGAGATTTATCCGGCAATAGGATCAGCTGGACAGATGCTCAGGGAAAAAATATTTCCAATCAGGCCGTGCACAAAGTTTCCACCGCAGGAATTTATCAGGTGAGTGTTGAAAATCCTGTGAATGGCTGCAAGACTATTAAACCGGTTCGGGTAATTGAAGACGCCAATTTGATAAAAGATGTCAATCTGAAGACCATCTCCCCGATCTGTGGAGATTTATTTGGTTCGATCAGTATTTTAAGTTTGGTAGGTGGGCACGGTAATTACAAGTACTCCCTGGATCAAGGTCTGACATTTAGCAACAAACCGGATTTCAGTAAATTGAGTCCAGGCTTTTATGATTTACTTGTAGTAGATGATGCGGGATGTGAATTTATCAAAAATTTTGAAATCATCCAGACGCCATTTATCACAACTGATTTACCACCGGAGCTGCAGTTGGATTTAGGATCTGAAGAACGGTTGTTGTTGACCATTAACATCGATCCTTCCAAAATTAAATCAGTAGAGTGGTCACCGGTTGTCGGATTGAGTTGCAGCGATTGTCTGAATCCTGTTGCAAAACCATTGGTCAATACAGACTACACGGTCAAAGTTATCGATGAGAATGGATGTGCATCCATTTCACTCATTAAAGTAAAAGTTAAAACACCGGATGTCTATGTTCCGAATGTGTTTGCACCGAATGGAGACAATATCCACGATCGTGTTTTTGTGTACGGACCCGACAATGAAGTAATAAAAATTAATGTATTTCAAATCTTTGACCGATGGGGAGAAAAAGTATTCGAAATAAAAAATACTTTTCCTAATCTTCCGGATCATGGATGGGATGGAAATTTTAAAGGTCAGAAATGCAACCCGGGAGTTTATGTATACTGGGTGGAAGTTGAGGCATTGAATGGTAAAAAATGGACCCTTAAGGGTGATATAACATTACTAAGATAAAAAACGAAGAGTTGATGAAGTGTAATTGGATACTAATTCTGTGTGCAGTATTTTTTTCTTTCCAGGCTGGAGCACAATTAAAATTTAGGAGTGAGCAGTTTGTAAAACCTGTATCGGAAACCGCTATGCCAAATGGTTGTAATATTGTGGTCAATGCAGGCCCTGACATCACTATTTGTGAAGGGGTCGGAAAACAGCTCAACGCAAATATAAGCGGCGGATTTAGTACCTATACCTGGGAACCGCCTGATGGATTGAGCAACCCGAATGTTCTTAATCCGGTTGCCAATCCGATGTCCACCACGACCTACACCTTGACTGCAAGAGGCATGTCAGGCAACAAATTTCTCAACGGCGGATTTGAAAATGGCAGCATCGCACCCTCTACTTCTTCCTATACACCTTACACCAACCTCAACAATTTTGTGATGTCCACGGGTGGTTATATGGTGATGTCGGTGCCGCAGATTGCCACTGCATTTGGTTGCAACCCAAACATCGGAGCATTTACCATGGCCATTACGCCTACCGGACCTGCAGTAAATATACTTTGTCAAACTGTTACCGTAAATCCCAATACAGTTTATAAAATTTACTTCAAGGTTTTTGGAATCCTTTATTTGCTTGGTTCTCCACCCTCAATTGGTGTGAAGATCAATGGAAATTTAATTGGGCAGGTGGATGCATTAAGCGGATTGTGTCTGGAGAATGACGGAACTTTTACCTGGAATTCCGGGGCTTCTACCTCCGCAAATATTTGTTTCGCAAATTATGGAGGTACAGGAATGTTCAGTTTGTGTGGATTGGATGATATTTCATTTATCGAATGTTGCGAAGAAAAAGATGAAGTCACGGTCACCGTTTATGAACTCATGGCGGACATTGCACAACCGGATGACATTGATTGCAATAACAGACCACTTACACTGGATGGCTCAGGTTCCTCTTCAGGAGCAGGAATCACCTACGAATGGACGACCACCAATGGAAAAATTGTAAGCGGTGATAAAACCAATAAAGCAGTCATTGATGCACCTGGAACTTATAAATTGAAAGTGCTCGGCCCTTTTGGTTGCACCAAAGAAGTGAGCGTTACCGTAGGAGGAAGTGTGAAGCCACCTGATCTGACACTCAAAGCAACAGACATTGATTGTAAAAATCCAAAAGGATCCATTGATGCGAAATCACGAGTTCCCGGAGTTACTTTTGATTGGTCCGGCCCCAACGGGTACACCTACACCAAATCAACGGATTTCAATATTACAGAACCGGGCGATTATGATATTACCATCACAGATGATTACGGTTGTAAAGCCACCGGAAAAGTAACTGTCAAAGACCTAAGGACAGATGTTGATTTATCCATTGATGGTGACACCATCCGTTGCGGACAAGACTCTGTTTTGATCACCGGATATTCCGTCAGTGCAAAACCAAGTTTTGAATGGACCTATCCCGGTGGAAATAAAATATCGAAGCAAAGCATTTTTGTAAAAGACACAGGATGGCATTATCTGCGTGTCGTAGATTCAACCGGATGCGAAAAAACAGATTCCTTTTTTGTGGTGAATTTTAAATCCAGCGTTCCGGTAGATTTTATAACCGATACCATTAATTGCAGAAATTCAATGGTGGATGTCAAACTAAAAAATACAGACACCACAGGTACCTTGCAATGGAGTGGACCGAATGGTTTTGTTTCTTCACAAAAGCAAATATCAGTCAGCGATTCCGGCTGGTATGTTGTGCGTTTGTTGACAAAAGAAGGATGTCCCGGTTTTGATTCAGTTTATGTGGCCATGGACAAGACCATTCCGGATCTTGGAATTTCCAACAGCGATACTTTAAATTGTTTAAAAACATCTGTGCAAATATCTGCTACCAGTAATACCGCCGGTGCCAGATTTGACTGGTTAGGACCTACGGGAATATTAGGAAATAACAGCAGTTATGCTGTCACTGATTCCGGAGATTACATACTCATCGTTCAGGCGCCAAATGGTTGTCTGAATTCTGCCATGGTCAAAATTTATAAAGATCTGGATACTCCACAATTAGTGCTCATAAATGACACATTGGATTGCATCAAATTGAATCATCAACTAGAGGTGTCTACAGATGATCAACTGAAGTACAGTTGGAGTGGCCCCAATGGTTATACGTCCAATTTAAGAAATCCGGTCGTGAACAATCCGGGTGAATACATAGTGGTCGTAACCGGTAAAAATGGTTGTCCTAAAACCGGAGCAATACTCTTATCAGAAGATAAAAATTTACCCGCTTTAAGTCTGGATGCAGATACCATCAATTGTTTCAACAATGGAATTGTACCAAGCGTAAATGCAGATCCTCAGGTAACATCCTTTGCATGGACCGGTCCAAATAATTTTTCTTCATCTCAATCTGCTCCACTGATTAATCGGGGAGGGATTTATATTTTAAAAATTATTGGAAAAAATGGTTGTGAGAACTCAGATACTGTGCAAGTTCTGGAAGATTTGGTCAAACCGACCGTTGCCATAGCTGCCGACACCATCACTTGTAAGACCACTGCGAACATCAGCATCAAGTCCATCAGTGCAAATACCAGTTTCATTTGGATAGGGCCTTCAGGATTCACGTCCACTCAGGCAATAACGCCGGTTACAAAAGAAGGTTGGTATTTCATAGAAGTTACAGGCCCCAACGGTTGCAAAACGGTGGAAAATGTTTATGTTTTTCAAAAAGATGTATTGCCGGATGTATTTACAAAAGGGGATACTTTAAATTGCAATAAACTTCAGACCAACCTGCAAGGTGGATCCAGCACCCAAGGGGTCCGTTATGAATGGACCGGCCCAAATAATTTTAGTTCCATGCAACAAAATCCTGTTGTTCAGGATTCCGGAATTTATATCTTGAAAGTGATTGATGCGAATGGATGTGAAGCTACCTCGCAATTGTATCTTGCAAAATTTGGAGACTTACCGGATATCAATTTGAAATTGGTAGACTCTTTAAGTTGTAGAAATAATCAAGGCGTTTTATTGGTCAGCAGCATGCAGAATATCAGTTCAATTAACTGGACCGGCCCAAATGGATTTACCAGTAATGTAGATTCTGCAAAAGTTCGCGAAGCAGGATTGTATACGGTAAAAATTACCAATGCTTTCGGATGTGAGCGAACCGATACCATTCGTGTTTTTGATTTTAGAATTTTACCCGATGCCCAACTGCGAAACGATACCATCACCTGTAACAGGAGAATGATCAATTTGAATCTGATCGCATTAGACAATACCTTGCGATTTAATTGGGCCGGTCCAAATAATTTTTCTAGCACGGATAAAAATCCGGTCGTATCCGGTGGTGGTACGTATCAGGTCACCATTACCAATAATTTAAATTGCGAGCGTGTTTTAAATCTAAGTATTGGTGTTGATACCTTGGCGCCTACTGTAGATTTGCTGGCAGATTCTATTACTTGTCTGAGGTCATCAGCTCCTGTTAGAGCGCAGATCAATCCTCAAGGCTTCAACATCCAATGGACTGGGCCAAATGGCTTCAGAAGCGGTGTACCGCAATTTGCAGTGACCGTACCCGGATTGTACACTTGTGTGGTCACACTCAGCCGGAATAAATGCACCACTACCAAAACAGTTGAAGTGGTAGAAGATACTGCAAGAATAAGATCCGCACTCATTGACAGGACGGATGCAAGTTGCGGATTGGACAATGGAAGAATTGTGGTGACTCAAATAAATGGAGGATCGCCCGCGTACCAATATTCATTTGACAATGGAAAAACATTCCAGGCCAATCCGGATTTCAACGGACTTCCGCAAGGAATGTACCAGATTAAAATCAAGGATCGGAATGGTTGTACGTTTGATCAAACCATCAACATCATCACTACCAGCGGAGTGGAATTGGATCTCATACCGGAAATTCAATTACAGGCCGGTACACAACAGACCTTGAATCTAATCATTAAGAACAGTAGCAATCCCAAATCTATTGTTTGGTCTCCTGCTGATCAACTGAGTTGCAGTGATTGTCCAAATCCTATACTCACAGCCAACAAAGATCAGGAAATCAAAGTAGTCGTAACGGATGAGAATGGTTGTACGGATGAAGCAGTGATTAAAATTAAAGTGACCACAGATGTAAAAGTTTTTGTTCCATCTGTCTTCAGTCCTAATGGTGATTTGACCAATGATGTATTTTATCCGGTGAGTAACACAGGAGATGTTTTGGTGCAGCGCATGTTGATCATGGATCGTTGGGGTGCAGCAGTTTTTGATCACAGCAATTTTAAATCAGATGATCCATCTCAGGGATGGAACGGCACTTTCAAGGATGTAAAAGTGAATCCCGGAGTCTATGTTTATTACCTGGAAGTTAAAAATGGAGATGCCATACTGAAATATTATGGAGACATCACGGTGGTGAGATAAAATGTTGTCTGGTTTGTTAGCTAGCTTAAATCTATTTCCATGAATTAATTTCATACTGAAGAAATTTAATTTGTAATAAATGATAGCAGATTTAGGAATTGAACTCATGCGATATTGCGATCAAAAAAGTTCGCCAATACCCGATTATCTCCAAATGTTGGAACGAAAAACTCATTTATCAACTTTGTCACCACAGATGATGAGCAGCAGTTCGCAGGGTAGGTTGTTGAGTCTGTTGTCAAAGCTAAAAAAACCAAAATGTATCTTAGAGCTTGGGACATTTACCGGCTACAGTGCGCTGTGTTTGGCGGAAGGATTAGACGAGGATGGCCTGTTGCACACCTTCGAGGTTGTGGATACCTATGATCACATCATTGAATTTGTAAAAAAAGAAATTCCATTGGCCTCCAAAATAATTTTTCATAAACAAGATGCCCTTAAAGGAATTAGTAATCTTGATTTGGAATTTGATATAGTTTTCATAGATGCAGCCAAGAAACAATATCCGGAATATCTCGCGCTGGTTTCTCCGCTGATGAAAAAGGGTGCTTTGTTGATTGCGGATAATGTACTTTGGTATGGAAAAGTACTGGATGAAAATAAGGATCAGGAAACTACAGTGCTGGATCACTTTAATTCCTTGGTAAGTGAAAGCGGAGATTGGGATGCATTCATTTTACCTTTGAGAGATGGGCTTACACTGGCAATTAAAAAGTGAACATGTGGGAATGGAAATCGCGTAAGCAAATTAACACTGTTGAATGGAATGAGGTCCTGCAAGAAAGTTTTGAATCTAAAATAGAATGGCATTCAGAATATTTGGACATTAGTTGTGATCACTGGGGGGCATTTTTTAACAAGCAAACCAATCAAAGAATTCCTGTAGCTTATAACCGAAAGTATTTTGGTCTTGCAAAAGTGTACCGGCAGGATTTTTGTCAGCAGTTAAACATCATTGGTAAAAACATTCCTTCGGAATCTGATTGGAGGAGTTGGAAATCTGCTTTAGAGAAAAGGTTTTATTTTGGTGCTGTCCAAACTCCATTTTTTTTTGAGGGTGCTAGAGAGCGAACCAATTTGATTCTTGATATGGACAGTTATGCACAAAATGGAATCAATGGTTTTTCTGCACATCATAAGCGAAGTATAGAAAAGGCAAACAGCAGTGATTTTTATTTTGATTATTCTGTGTCAGTGGATGAATTGAAAACTTGGTTGGATGTACATGCAAAAGAATTTTCTTATCTTCAAAAATTCAATCTTATAAGATTTAAGAAACTTTTGAATTGGTTGATTTCGAATGGAAGTGGATGGTTGCTGGGTGTACGCTCTGCAGATCATAAACTTCTATGCATAGGGGTGTTTACCGATGATGGAAGCAGAATCAGTTATCTGATTTCATTTAATTCAGAAGCAGGCAAAAAGCAAAAAGCCATGTATGCCTTGTTTGATCAACTCATTAAAAAGTATTCTGCCACCCATAAGATACTTGATTTTGAGGGCTCGGACATTCCGGGCGTACGAAGATTTTTTGAAGGTTTTGGTCCTGCAAGAATTCCTTATTATGAACATAGTTGGAGTTTATTCAGCTGATATGGAAGAAATTTTTAAACTAAATGGAATTCATTTTTTTTTAAAATTCACCTTTTGTAAGCGAAATTACTTTGAAACTGGAGGGTATCAAACAACCGTGGTTATTTCGAGCTTCCTAGCTTGAAATTCACGTACATTTTAATTGGTACTACTTTAAATAAACGTAATGTTTGACGCTGGGATGACTGAACGATCTCTGCGTTAAGCAGAGTATCGTGCGACAGCACGATAAGTGATGGAACCCTGCCTGACTGCGTCGGCAGGCAGGCGCGAAAGCGGCTAACGGAATAATCAGATAATGAGAATTAACATAGTGTTTGGAAAGCTCCAGTTTAATATTGCGAAATTGTTGTACGGATACAAATAAAGAAAAATTGACCTTGTGAAATCATCGAAAAAAAAACTCCCGACCTTATTCAGATCGGGAGTTTTTGGATCGTATATAACTTAGTGAATTATACTTTGGCTACTTTGGTTCCAATTTTTTGTGTTTTACTCGCTTTGATTTTTAGACTTTTTGAAAGGTCTACCAAAATTGGAGTGGCCACAAAAATGGAAGAATAGGTTCCTATGATAATTCCTACCATTAATGCAAATGAGAATCCTCTGATGCTGCTTCCACCGAAGAAGAATAAGATTACGATGGTGAGCAAAGTTACGAGGGAAGTATTGATGGTCCTGGACAAGGTGGTATTGATGGCGGCATTGATCAATTCTTTTTCGGATTTGTCAGAATCCATTTTCAGGTATTCTTTAATCCTGTCAAAAACGATTACCGTATCGTTCATCGAATAACCAATGACCGTGAGGATCGCTGCAATGAGCGCCTGATCAATTTCCATCGGGAAAGGTAAAATGCCATGGAACAAAGAGAAGAAAGTCAACACCACTAATGTATCATGCGCCAATGCAATGATGGCACCTGCACTGTATTGCCATTTGTAAAAACGAATAAAAATGTACAGGAATATGATCATCAACGAGAATATGATGGCCTTCAAAGATGAATTCTTAATGTCATCGGCAATAACCGGTCCTACCTGACTGTAGGAGATGATATGAGTTCCTTTTCCATCGTGATTGTTGAATTCTTCCGTGGTTATTTGTGACCCGATGGCTTCATTCACACCTTCCAGCAATTTTGCTTTTACTTTGTTGTTTACATCCGGGGAATTGTCGTTGATTAAGTAGGAAGTGGTGATGTTAAAAGTATTTTTAGTATCCACACTTTTAACAATCGGATTTCCTTCAAAAGATTTAGTCAAAGAGTTTCTTAATTTTTCAACATCAACGTCTTTGTCAAAATGCACATTGATGGAATAACCTCCTTTAAATTCCACACCTAATTCAAAACCTCTGGTGAAGAAGGAAACCAATCCAATGACCGTAAGAATTCCTGAAAAGATGTAGGCATATTTTCTGTTACCTACCCAGTCAAAATTAAAATTCTTAAAAGCATGAGCAGTCATTTTTGAGGCAAAAGACATGGTTCTTCCTTTGCCGGACCACCAGTCGATGATCAAACGCGAAACCAATACCGAGGTAAATACCGAGAATATGATACCAATGATCAAAACCAGGGCAAATCCTTTTACCGGACCTAATCCGTAGTAGAAGAGTACAATGGAAGATAGCAAGGCCGTAACGTGCGAGTCTATGATGGCAGAAAGAGAATGTTTAAAACCTTCTATAATGGATTGCAGATAAGTTCTGCCTGCGTAGAGCTCTTCTTTAATACGTTCGTAAATGATGATGTTGGCATCCACGGCCATACCCATTGTCAAAACCACCCCTGCAATACCCGGTAAGGTTAATACGGTACCAAAGGAGGCCAATGCAGCGAGAATGAAGACGATGTTTAGGAAAAGCGCTATGATGGACACAAAACCTCCTGCGGTGTAGTAAATCAACATGAACAACAATACGAGGAAAAATCCACCTAAGATGGACCAAAGGGACCTTTCAATATTTTCTTTTCCAAGGGATGGTCCAACCAATGCTTCCTGAACTATTCTCGTTTTTGCAGGTAATTTTCCAACCTGGAGAATGTTGGCCAAATCTTTTGCTTCATCAATGGAGAAGTTACCGGAAATCTGAGAACTTCCACCCAGGATAGGTTCATTTACTCTAGGGCAGGAAACCACTTCATCATCGAGGGAGATGGCAATCTCACGATTGTTGTCCTGAGCTGCACGGGTAGTCATGTCACCCCAAATTTTAGCTCCTTTGCTGTCCATAGACAAGCTCACGACAGTACCTCCTGTAACGTTGTCCGGTTGGGCAAATGCTCTTGTAACGCGTTCTCCGTCCAAAGTTGCTCCTTCACTGCCCAATCTCTTCTTGATGGCATACACCTCATACTGATTGGTAGTTTCATTGGTTGTGCTGTTTTTAGATGCTTTTGCGGCAAGCCTGATTTCAAGGTCTGTAGGAAACAAAGATTTTATTTCAGCCCTGTTGATCATGGCAAGAAATTTCTCCTTGTTTTGTTTTTCCACAACCCCCATGACTGCAGGAGCATAACTTAAACCCTGCTGAGAAGCACCATTGGGACTGAATATAGCGAACAATGGTCCGCGATCACCCAATGGGTCTAGATTGTCTGGAATGGTGTCTACACCGGCAAGTGTTGAGTCTAATATATTACCCAAAGAGTCTCTGGTGTAATTGTATCTGTTTTGTAGTTTGAAATTTTTCTTCTCGACACTGGAGGTATCTCCGGAAGCCAATTGTTTTAATTTGGTATCTGCATTTACAAAAGCATCAAAGATCCCCGGGTCGTTCACCCTGAAAACATCCCAAAACTCAAGTTTGGCAGATGCCTGAAGATATCTGCGCGCTCTTTCAGGATTGTCAATTCCCGGCAACTCCACCAAAATCATGTCTCTTGTTTTATCAAGGGAAATGTTTGGCTGGATGGCACCAAACTTGTCGATACGATCCTTGATTCTTTTGAAGGTAAGATCTACCGTTTCGTCTGCCATCTGGCGGATTACCCGGTTCACATCAGCATCGCTTGAGTTGATGTTGATCTGGTCTTTAAGCGTCGCACTTCTGGAGAATATGGAAGCAAGATTTTTGCCACCGGATACTTTTTTATACTCATCTACAAACAAGCTGATAAAATCGGCTTGACTGTTCTTCAACCGCTCATTGGCATTGTCCAGAGCAGTTTTAAAATTCGGGTCCTGATTGTTGCCGGAAAGAGAAACAAGAAAGTCTCTCAAGTCAATTTGAAGGATGGTGCTCAAACCACCTTTGAGGTCGAGACCCAGTGCCAACTGTTGTTTTTTCAGGTCGTTGTAAGAATAATCCTTGAGTAAAGGAATACTGAAAATGGTCCTGTCGGACATGGAATCCAGATATTCTATTCTGGCTTGTTTTTCGGCCTGGTAAGCCAAATTTTCATCAGTGATGCCTGTGCTTTTAGTCTTGGCATAATCATTTGCATCTCTTTCCACCCTCATGGATGGAAGGTAATACATCAGCTGTACTACACAGACGACCAACATGGCAATCAATAACCACTTAACAATACCCTTTTCCTTCATAATATGTAATTTCTATAATAGATTTTAAAAAACTCCGCAAATATACAGCTATTCGGCAGACTACCGCATGAAAAATCAGAAAAAAGAAGATAACATAGATGATAATTAATAATATATAAATAATTGAATTTTAATAGTTATAAATATATTATATTTATTTAATATGTGATAAAACCAGGGAAAAAATGAGAAGGAAGTAACAGTCCGGCGAGTGGGTATAATGCATTGAGTGATAGAATTATTCCAATTGGGTAAAAGAGCTATCTTTGAAAAAACCATCAGCAAGTGAGTGAAAAAATTAACATCGGAGCCTTCCAATGGGCGGATTTGACAGTACCCAATGCATTGGAAATCAAAGATTTTTATGCCAGGGTGATTGGCTTTTCGGTGCAGGAAGTATCCATGGGTAACTATGAGGACTACTGTCTCAACAGTCCGACAGATGGTTTTACAAAAGCCGGAGTTTGCCATTCAAGAGGTGCCAATGAAGGGCTTCCTCCGGTGTGGTTGGTTTATTTTAATGTAGCAGATTTGGAGCTAAGTCTGGTGGCTGTTCAGGAAAGCGGTGGCAAAATTATTTCAGGCCCAAAACCATACGGGGGATCCTCCAAATACGCCGTGATACAGGATCCGGCCGGAGCCTTCTGTGCTTTGTTCCAACATTAGGAGTTTATCAGCTGTCTGCAAATTTTAAGATTCCGGTCACCAGTTTATCGAGTTCGGATTTCATGGTGTAAACATTTGGGGTAACTCTTACCCCGTGGATGTTTTCCCAATCAATGCCCACCGTGTGGATTTTGTATTCATTTTGAAGAAATTCAGACAACTGACCTGCAGTTTTACCTTCAACCAATACCGAGCAAATGGCTCCGCTGAATTCTTTGGAAAGGGGAGAAATTATTTTGACTTTCGGGTGTGATTTTACTTTGTTGACCCAATACATTTTAAGTTCGTGGAGTCTGTTGAATTTTCTTTCAGCGCCAATTAAATGGAAAAAATCAATCGCCTGCCCGATGGCTTGTTCAAGGGCAAATGAGCGGGTCCCAAGGCTTTCAAACTTCCGGATGTCCTCACTTTCCGGATCTGCCGCGGCGAGCATTGGATAAAGGTTTTTAATTTTTTCTTTGCGTACATACAGTAATCCACTTCCAATAGGTGCGGATAACCATTTATGCAAACTGGTACCAAAATAGTCACACTCCAGATCACTGATCTTGTATTGGAAATGAGCAAAGCTATGGGCAGCGTCTACTAATACTTCGATGTTCCTTTTTTTAGCTGCCAGGGCAATTTCTTTGGCAGGCAATAATTGTCCGTTCCAGTTGATGGTGTGGGTAATATGAACCACTTTGGTTTTATCAGTGAAAGCCTCCTCGAATTTCTTCACAATGAATCTTTGATCTTCAATCGGGAATTCAAAATTTATCCATTTAAGCACAATACCTTCTCTTTTTTCCCGCTGTTTCCATGCATTGATCATGTTCGGATAATCCTGTTTGGTCAGTACTACTTCGTCACCTGCCTTCAGTCTTAACCCAAAAATGATGGTCTCCAAAGCCTCAGAAGAGTTGCGGTTGAATGCTAATTCCTCAACACTGCAACCAGCAAGGTTAGCCATTTTTTGTCTTAAAGGTTCTCTGCCCTGGTCAAGAATACGCCACATGTAGTAGGAAGGAGCCTCGTTGCTCATTCGACTGTAATATTCCACCGCTTCCTGCACAACCCTCGGTGAGGGAGCAACTCCTCCATTGTTCAAATTAATTAACGTCGGCGATACGGAATAGGCCAGCCGGATCTGATGCCAGAATGTTTCATCGTCTGATGGGGAGAGTCGATTAAGGTCATTAACAGCTTGCTTGAACTCATCCCCGGAAGCCTTCAGTAAACTGGAGGGAGAGAGAATACCGGCTGAAGAGGCAGCCAATAATTTAAAAATGGTTCGTCTTTGCATGAACGGAGGTTTAGTGGATTACGAACAAATATAAGCGGAAAGAACCATTATTTTAAAATATATCAAGTTCTGAAATACGGTCTGCAAGTCCATCAAAAGCATTAAATAAATCAAAACATATAACTAATAATCGCAATATAATAAAATATTTTAAACCGATATTAAAATGGTTTGTAGATATTTTTTGACCCATATTTACAGATGCGATGAAGCCCCCTGGCAAATTCTGGTTGATATTATGCCATAATCCTAAATCATTATATATTTTTGAAAATAAAGCATTTATATTGAATTTTTAGGATTTGAAGGGTGTAAGAATTAACCTATTTTAAATAATTAGAAGCGTCAATAAATATATGCATTTATTAAAAATTTTAAATTTAAATATCGGTAAAAATTATAAAAAATATAAACGATATTAAATATTTAGGTATATTTGTGTATGGTATGGCCTGTAAAAGAATATGCTTATGATGATTTGAAGGAAGTATTGCTGAATATTGACCTCAAAAAGACGCGTTTGGACAGGCACAGACCTTTATCCCGTGCGGTGGTACAATCCATCAGGAGCAGTCTTAATTTGGAATGGACCTACAACAGTAACAGTATAGAAGGCAATACCTTAAATCTTCGGGAGACCAGGATGGTGATAGAAGAGGGGATGACGGTGGCAGGCAAGAGTTTGCGCGAGCATTTTGAAGTGGTGAATCATCAGGAAGCAATAGAATACCTGGAGGAATTGGTTTCCGGCGATTACCTGCTGAAGGAGCGGGATATTCTGGATATCCATGAATTGGTCATGAGTAAGATAGAGAAGGAATTTGCAGGCAGGTATAGGAATTCGGGGGTACGCATTCTCGGTGCTAATTTTACTCCTCCCAATGCACTGAAAGTTCCCGAGCTCATGTCAGATCTCATCGGTTGGGTGAGTAGGGACGATCAAAGCATGCACCCTTTGGTGAAGGTCAGTATTTTTCATCATCGGTTTGTGTGGATACATCCCTTTTTTGATGGGAATGGCAGGACTGTCAGGCTGATCATGAATTTGTTGCTGATGAAATGGGCGTTTCCACCGGTCATCATTCTTAAGGTAGACAGAAATAAATATTATCAGGCCCTTAACCGTGCAAATCAGGGCCACTATGATTTGTTGATTCGTTTGATTGCCAGGGCTGCTGACAGATCACTGGGCATCTATCTCAGTAATCTGGAAGATTACGCGGATGAATATGTTCCAATTGCAGATTTAGTGGAAGATTCCGCTTTGCCTTATGGACAAGAGTATATTAGTTTATTGGCACGACAGGGAAAAATAGATTCTTATAAGGAAGGTCGCATTTGGTATACGCGGCCGGCAGCAATCAAAGAATACATAAATAATCGCAAGCGGGAAAGAAAGCTTTTACGTTCCGGCTAGTGTCCATATTCGAATTAAAATTCACAGTTTCAGTTAGTGAGTTTGATTATAGTTTTGGGAATTAAAAAGCCGTCCCCATTTATTGGTGGACGGCTTTTAATTATCTTTAAGAGAAATATTATTTCAGAATAATTTTAGAACTGCTGACTTTATTTTCTTGAATCAACTCTACGATAATTACACCCTTCGGTAAATGGTCCGTGTTGAATTGCAACAATTGTTTCTCCTGACCAAAAACATATTTGGAACTTAATCCCTGGCCATTCAGATTCAACAAATTGATTTGTTTAACGCCATGGTTAGCTTCCAATTTTATGTTTAATATTTCTTTTGCAGGATTTGGATAAATCGCTGCAGTTCCGTTTACATCACTTGGGTTATTGGTACCCACCACTTTTTTAGAATCCACCAAAGTTCCTTTGCCTGGAAGATTTACGCAGTATTGTTCGCCTAATCCTGTCTTGATGCAAAAATCCGTATTGTAGAAAAAAGGATTGATGATCTCCAGATTATCCACAATCCATCCTTTAAATCCAGGGTTGCTGGATTCAGTAGCGTCGTCATTTCCAAATCTAAAGCGCACATTGATTTTTTTGCCTTTGTATTTTTCAAGACTTGCAACAGAAGGAATGAAATCTTTAGTGTATCCGGAAAATCCCTGCACTAAAGGAATTCCGATGGCATTATAAGATATTCCGCCTACGTATGTGTTGATTTGAAAATCATCTGTTTTCAATAGGTTCCAAACTTTTCCACCATCCTCAGAAATTTCTACAAATCCTCCATCAATACCGCTTTGGGTATTGATTTTATGATAGAACAATAAAGAAGTTATTTCGTCACCCATATCAATTGGTATTATGTTGTTGAAGGAGTGATCTCTTTCTTCTGAAGCTGAACTTTCTGAAATCCATGCTGTACTTCCTTGATAACCTTCTCCTCCTGCCCAAAGCCAAATACCGTTTCCTTTGCGTTGGTAAAAATCATAATTGAATTCTGTGTTCGGGTCTTCAAAATCATCAAAGAATCGGGTATTGGAATATTTGTCTGAAGCGGTTTTAATTCTATAAGTTATGGTTTTATTTTCCAGTGATTTCATATTGCTGATGTCCCAGGTAATCTTGTCTGCCGTTACAGATTTTGGATTAAGACTTGCGGATCCTGCTACATAACTACAACCGGCGGGAATGTTGTCTTCTATTTCTACATTATTTACTTCTCCTGCGCGTAGATTTCTAACGCTAAGATTGTAGGTAATTTCCTGACCGGCTTTGACTACATACGGTGCTGATTTTGCGATGACCGTTTTGTTTATACAAGTAGGATAAGATTCGTAATCTTCGGTTTCATCTCCGACCAAATTAGAATCTCCTTGTTTTGCATTAAATCCTAAACCTCTTCGTGCAAACACACTCCAGATAAGGCAGGAATTTTCTCCTTTGTACGCAATAGAGTCAGCCTTCAATATGGCATTTCGACCATCCACGAATCCAGGGCGGCAAGGTTGCAACTTCATCCCATCCATGACCAATTGAATACAGCGATTATTGCCTGCATTCTTATTGGAAAAAGTTGGATCGAATCCATATTTATCTGCCATGGCCCAATAAAGATCCCAAAGCATAGCCGTCCACACCTCACCAAGATTATGTTCTTCTGCGTCGATATTGTGGTAGGTGAATTCATTGATAGACATATTGGTAGTATAAGGTCTTCTTCGGATGCCAATTCCGTCAATCGGTGCGGAGGTAGCAAAATTACCGATACCCCTTACTTGTTCGGGCCTGTCGCCAGGTTTTGCAGTAATGATCAGTGACATAAAATCACTCCAGCCTTCTCCCATTTGTTCTGCATTACTAAGGCAATTGGCTTGTGCAGGCCCGCCGGTGAGTCTATTGGATACACCATGGCCATATTCATGTGTGATGATTCCGTTGTCAAAATCACCATCCAGACTATCCGGTCCGGCATTGGTATCTTCAGGTGTTTTTATCGTAATGACCAGGCCTTTGCCTACAAATGGTGCAATTTTATCACATACTGACTTTCGTGCATAATATGCTGGGATGGTAACCAATGCAGCATTTACTCCTGCTGCCATGCCGACATTTTGTTCATCAAATCCACAGATGATAACTGCTTTTGCTCCAGCTTTTTGCGCATAGAAAGTCTTTTCACTGAAGTCACAAAGTCCTCTTTCAATCAGGACGATTTTGCCATCGAGTTTGGATTTTTTCTGAGCGTCTTTGCATCCTTTCTTTTCGTTTCCCGGATCACCGTCATCAGACCATACAACTTCTCCTGTAATTGGTGTGGTAGTCACCTTACCTCCCCAGCCAGTTGGTCCATTGACCGAAAGGTAGCCTTCGATCTCCAAAGGTGCATCCACTCTTACTTCACCTGGTGCAGCAGTCCATAAAAACATTTGCATTCTGCCTGAAGATCCGTCCGGCGGAGTAGCAAAATTTGCATTGTTGGTTCCACTGCCATCCTGTGCTTCAGCAAGTACTTGATCGGCTCCGGTTCCACCTTTGTTGTAGTTATTTTGTTGGAAATTTCCTGCTTTTTCATCAAATCCAAACTGATACAAAATATCGTGCATCATGTTGTTTGCATAGAATAAATTCGTTACTGCTGCTTTAGTGTAAGTAGCAGGTTCTTTTTTAGGATCGAAAGGAAAATCAAAATTCAAGGATGTTCCACCATCTGCTCTTTCTCCATCGTTCGCATTGTCTCCATTTCTGTCCAAATAGGCACTTACGTTATTTCCACGAGTGTGGGTAAATTCAGGACCTGCTTGTCCATTGGTATCGTGCCATCCGAAAGGAGATGCATTCGGATAAGCTGGATCTGAAACCAACTGACGGTTTCCGTGAAGTGGACTCTCTATAGGAAACGGGAAAACATTATACACCGTTGCTGCAGGTTTGGGAGCTAGCGAAACATTGGTTTGTCCTTGATTTCCGTTGATGACAGGCTGGTTCTTTTTTTGTTGTTCAGCGCTTGCATGCTGTTCAAGGCATTTCTCCTGATGCTGATGGCCAAAACTACATTTCACCGTATAGTTATGTTGATCCAGTATTTCACCTGTAATGGCATCTACCCTTGTGCTCCAGTAATCAGCCCTGTCCACGAAATCTGTGGAAACATCCCAGGTCAAACGGAGTTTTCCGTCTTTAGTTTGGAAATACATCAATCTGGCAGGGATATCGGAATGGGTAAAATTAGTTTTTTCAAAATAGCGCTCCTTATCATTGCTACGTCTTTTTTCCAACGGCAGGACTGCATTTTTTACGTCATAATGATAGATCAGCTTTTCAAGAGCCTGAAGCGCATTGAGTCTTGGCTGGGTAGCATTGACTTTAGATTCAAGGTTACCTATAAAGCGGCAGGGGCTGTCAAAAACTTTTCCTTCTTTGGAGACATGGACAGAGGTAACTGCATTGTAAATCGGAATACCTTTGTAGGCTTGCTGGAAGTAAATATGGGTCATGCCATTGTGGTCAGACTGATATTGGTCCGTCACCAGCAAGTCTTTCAAATCTGTAGCATTCAAATTCCAAGCGGATTTTGAGGATTCCAGATATTGTCTGCCCAGATTTAGGGCTTGTAAATTTTGAGCGAATAAACTATTATTAATGTATAAAATGTTAATAATAAGGAGAAAATAGATAATTTTTTTCATTATGTGGTAGTTGATTAGAAGTGGCTAAATTACGATATTTCGAGAATTTATGGCAAAGCAAAATTTTGATTGGTTAATCGGTAAGAACGCTTTACACGAAGCTTTCGCTGCCGGAAAAATCTTACAAAAAGTTTATCTCGGGGATTACCTTGATAATCAGGTATTAAAAGAGTTAATAAAATTATCCAGACAACATAAAGTGTCCGTATTGACCGTTCCGCGTACCAAGTTGGATAAGCTGTGTAAAGGAAATCATCAAGGGGTTCTGGCCATGATCAGCCCGATTGAATTCCACAAAGTGGAAGATTTGGTCCACATGGCATTTGAAGCAGGCCAAAATCCTTGTTTTGCCTTGCTGGACGGGGTTACGGATGTGCATAATTTTGGAGCCATTGCCCGATCGGCTGAGGTCATGGGTATTACCGGACTCATTATAGGAAGTCGCAACAGTGCACCAGTCAACCAGGAAGCGATTAAGGTGTCGGCAGGAGCCCTCCTCAGGATCCCGGTGTGTAAAGTCAACAATCCTGTGCATACCCTTCGCGAACTAAAAAAGATGGGATTTGTTATTCTCGGTGCAGATGAGAAAGCTGATCTGCATCTTCGTGAAGCAGACTTGAAAACTTCAGTAGTTTTTGTTTTGGGGGCAGAGGATCTTGGGATTTCACCTGAAGTTAAAAACTGTCTGGATTATTCGATCAGTATTCCTCAGGCAGGACACATCAATTCTCTGAACGTTTCCGTTTCCGCAGGAATAATATTTTATCAATGGCGAAGCGAGCAGGATTAATCTGACGGCTATTCTGATTTTCATTGATAGGATAATATTTTATTATAAAATTTATTTGTAAAAAAAAATTGCAAGTACACGCAATGAATTTATTTAAATGAAAAAAATATTTTTGCTCTTATCCCTTTTGGGATCGAACCTCTTTACTTATGCACAGGATTCTCTTTCCAATGCTTTACTTTGGAAAATATCCGGCAATGGCTTAGAAAAGCCCTCTTATCTGTTTGGTACTATACATATGATTCCTACAGAAGATTATTTCTTACCCAAGGGAACAGAGGAATGTTTCCGTCAAACGCGTAATTTGTATTTGGAGATTGCGATGGATGAAATGATGGACATGAGTAATCTTGCCGGTGTGATGGATCAGATGTTTATGGCCAACGATACTTCATTGGCAGATTTGTTGACCAAAACAGAATACGATTTAGTGTCCGCGCATTTTGAAAAAATGGGATTGCCTATGATGTTCTTTGAACGCATGAAACCAATGTTCTTAAGTGCCTTCGGCTCACCGGAAATGAATCCACAGAATTTCAAAGAAGGACATATAAAGTCTTACGAAATGGAATTTAATGAAATGGCAAAGAAGCAATCTATTCCTGTCAAAGGCTTAGAGACCGTTGCGTTTCAGTTGTCCGTATTTGATAGCATTCCATACAAGGCACAGGCGCAAATGCTTGTAGAATCCTTGAAATCCAATGATGAGGAATCATCAGGGTTAAAAGAGATGATCAAGTCGTATATCGCCCAGGATCTCAACAAACTTGCTGAATCCATCTCAAGCGAAGAAACAGCGCTTAATCCTTATCTCGATATGATGTTGAACAACAGGAATAAAAAATGGATTCCGATCATGGCTGAAGTGATGAAAGAGGAACCTTGTTTTTTTGCAGTAGGCGCAGGACATCTCGGCGGTAAGGAAGGTGTAATCAGTTTGTTGAGAAAAGAAAATTTTGTGGTGGAACCAGTTCTGAAAAAGTAATTATGGCACTCATAAAATCTGTCCGTGGGTTCACCCCTGTTATTGATCCCAGTTGTTACCTTGCAGACAATGCAAGCATTATAGGAGATGTCGTCATAGGTGCCAACAGTAGTGTCTGGTTTCAGGCGGTAGTAAGAGGCGATGTGAACTCCATCAGAATAGGAGAACAGGTGAATATTCAGGATGGGGTGATCATTCATTGTACTTACTTAAAATCCATCACAGAGATCGGTGATCGCGTAAGTATCGGACATCGAGCCCTTATACACGGGTGTAAAATTCATCCTGAAGTATTGGTTGGAATGGGTGCAATCATAATGGATCATGCGGAAATTCAATCCCACGTTATTGTTGCTGCGGGTGCATTGGTACCGGAACATGCAGTGTTGGAATCCGGATTTATCTATGCAGGAATTCCGGCCCGTAAACTTAAACCTTTGGATGCGGATAATTTCAAGTTTTTTATCCAGCGCACCGCAGATAATTATCAGATGTATGCTTCCTGGTTTGACGCACAGGAAGAATTTGAAAAATAATTTTATTTTTTTTTAAGCTAAGCCGGAAGTATCCTCACAGCAGGTATTTTAGGAATAAGCTAGCTGTTACTTACTTACATATGTTGCTTTCTTTTAAGTTGAAGCCAAGATGGTATAAAGTGGCATGATCTTGGAATTAACCTGGCAGGTCGGTTAGTTATTACCGGTCTAAAATGATTAAATTAGCAAATGCATCTACGCCGGGTAAGCCAACTTGTAGTACTCTGGATTTTGTTTCAAAGCGTAGGCTTTGGACAGATGCATTCCCCTTGCGGACCAAATCCTGTACCGCTATCTAATGATTGTTCCGGAGCTTGCGTCGTCTGTGATCTCAATGGGGTTTCTGCAAGGACTACCAACACCATCATGGGACAGTCTCCTCCCGGGTTTTGTACCATGGTAGTTCACAGCATGCAATGGTTGGCATTTGTGGCAGGTTCTCCAAATCTTTCCATCAATGTAGCCGTTTCGGCATGTAATCAGGCAAATGGGGTGGAGATGGGCATTTATTCCTCACCGGATTGCAGCAGCTTCACCCTGGTGTCCAATTGCAACACCAACATGTATGCCAATCAAACCTGGGCTTTTTCTACAAACGCACCTTTGAAACCGGGTTGTATTTATTATCTCGTGTGGGATGGTAACGGTCCCAATGAATGTAATGTAGATATTACGGTTACGGCAGGCAGCGCAACCGCTCCAGTTCCAAATACCAACAGCAAAATTATGGGTCTTACCAGATTTTGTGTTGGTAAGTCTGCTACGTATAAAATTGCTGAAATTTTTGGTGCCTGCGAATATCAATGGCGTGTGGTGAATGGAAGCATCCTCCGGGAGAATGATAATGAAGTGGAAGTTCTTTGGGATACTCCCGGAAAGGGACAAATATGTGTAAAGGGATTGAATGTGTGTCATACCGGAAATGAGGTATGTCTGGATGTGCTCATTGGTGATGATTCTCCGCCTACAGATTTAGGTCCCTTTTATGTTTGTAAAGGACGGTTATATACGCTCGGAAATGAAACATTTGGTCCCGGAATTACGGTCTTGAATTTGAAAAACAGTTTCAATTGTGACAGCATCGTAAGTGTAACGGTTGAAGAGTTGGATGTAGAAGATGGATCGCTGGATACTACGATTTGCTGGCCCGGAGTTTTAAAAATTGACAACCAAACTTTTGACAGTACAGGTAAATATATTGTTTTAAAAAAATCAAAAATCCCACCTTATTGCGATTCCATTGTAAGGTTAGATCTGACCATCAATAAGCTGGTTGCAAAAGCTTATAAATCCGGAGATCTTAGTTGTACAGATACGCTTGTGTACCTGTATGCAGATTCTTCCAGTTTTAATGGATTGCCTGTAAATGATTATTGTTGGTTGAATGATAAAGGGGACACCATTGCTAGCAATCAGGATGCAAAAGTTAATCTTCCGGGCGTGTACAGATTAGTATTAAAAGTGCCAACCGGTCCAAAAAATAATTGTGCAGATTTTGTTCAAATAGAGGTAAAAGGTTCCAGACTTAAGCCGGAGTTAAGGCTCAACGCACCGGTTAAATTGTGTAAAGGAGATACTTTGTATTTGTCAGACATTTCTATTATGGATGTACAAAATTCAAATGCAGTTATTCAATTTTATTCCCGCCTGCCGATTGATTCCCTTAGTCAGATTCAGGATAGTTTTATCCTGTTTGATCAGGATACCGCATTATTTATCAAAGCCAGTAATGGAATTTGTACGGATTTATTAAGAGTTCCTGTGCGCGTCGAGCCTATAACAAAATTACAAATTGCTGATGTAGAAGTTTGCGCAGGAGATACCATCCGATTCAGTAAATTGAATGTGCAATACTCCGGACCTAAGCCGGATTCAGTTTCATTTTTCGCCTGCGATAATTTGACTTGTCCTGTTTTTCAAGATTACTGGGTAGTAAATTCAGATACCACCATTTTCGTTTATCCCGATGGTGTGGAATGTCCGCAGACTTTTACTTTTCGATTAATTGCTTTGCCATATCCTTCGGCAGATTTTGCTATAGAGGATAAATTATTGTGTGTTGGGGACAGTGTAAGGATAAGGTGGAATAGTCCATCCGGAGATCAAAGAATCCTCAGATTATTTCAACAAGACAGTGTGCTTCCACAGGGCGTGGATCATTTTTCGGATCTGGTTTCCAGTGAAGGCGTTAAGCGAATTTGTATGCGAGCCATTCGCAAGGGATGCGCCAGTGATTTTTGCGATGATTTGTTGGTTAAAAAGCCGCTGCCACCTCCATTTGTAAAATGCATTACCTCAGATACTGCTGTGGTTTTTATTTGGGATTCCATTTCCAATGTGCATTATACCACCGAGATTATAAAAGGGAATACAGGTAACCGGATTTCAGATTCCAGTTTTGTTTTTAATTCCCTGGGCAGGGGAGAAGAAGTTGGGATACGTTTGGTGCAGCACGACAGTGTGTGTGGCGATCAGTATTTTATACTGAATTGCAAAGCGATCGATTGTCCTAACCGAAGTCCTAAGATTAGTGCTCCGGATATTATTTGTTTAAATATCGGTGTGGATACCGTAATGATATCCGGAGAAATTTCCGGACCTTCGGCACAGGGAAAATGGGTATTTTCCGGTCCCGGAATTGTGGACAGTTTGCAGGGCATTTTTGATCCGATCCTTGCCGGAAAAGGGATTCACAGAATCTCTGCACAATATTCTGAATCAGGATGTACATATCCTGCACAAAAAAATATTTTGATCAGGGAAAATCCCATTGCATTGTTTAATCTGGACAGTGTTGTTTGTCAGGATTCATTTTTATTGTTGCGATTTTTTGGGCGGAAGGAGGATACTACTTCTTTCGAATGGAATTTAGCCAACGGATTTATCCGGACTTTGAGCAAGTCGGATTTTGAAATTAAATGGGACAAACCGGGTAAAAAAACTATAAAGTTAAAATTGAATGAGGAGGGTTGTTTGGACGAAACCACTAAAGATGTGGAAGTATTGCCGCCTCTTGAAAAACCGGAAATAGAATGTTTTTCAACGGACACCTCAGTTACTTTCCGCTGGAAAAAAGTTGCACGGGCTAAGGACTATCGTGTACAATTATTAAAAGGTAAAAACGGACACCGTACTTCGGATACTACTTATCATATTAGTTTGCAGGGATTAAAGGATACCATTGTTTTTAGACTTTTTGCCATTGATGGAGGACCATGTAGTGAGCGTATAGGAGATGATTTGGAATGTAGTCCGCTGTTGTGTCCTACCAGAAAATTATTTTACGATACAACCATTAACTATTGTGCCAATGAGAGAGATTTCATTCGTCTAAGATCCTACTTGCAAGATAGTGTAGGAAATATTGTGTTAAATGGTCCACAGTTGATCGGAGATCAGCTCAATTTCAAGGAGCTGCCTCCGGGGCGATATGTGTATCAGGCAAAAACCATTAATGGATCTTGTGTATATCTGGATTCGATTTCTTTAGTCAAACTACCATTACCCCTTATCAGTGAATTGCAAGTGACCCCTATCCCTTGTCCTGATGTAGACAGTGTAGGTGTACTGGAAGTAAAAAATATTTTATCCGGAACAGCTCCTTTTGAATATTCATTGGATGGGATAAATTTTACCGGCAATCCTGTTTTCAGTTCGTTATCTCCGGGTCAGCATAAATTATTTATCAGAGATAAAAATTTGTGTTCCATAGATACTTTAATTACGCTGATTAAACCTGAAAGTGTAGACCTTGATTTAGGTGTGGACAGAGAAATTGAATTGGGACAGATTGTATTGGTGGATGCAAAAATAAATGGAGCTTATGTTCGTCTTGACTGGGATGTAAATACAAATATTTCCTGCGATACTTGTGTATCTATAAGTCTTAAGCCGGATGGAGAAGCAAGGTTGAAGGCAACAGTATATAATAAATATGGCTGCTATGATGTGGACGATCTGATCATTTTTGTGCGCAAGAATCATGTTTATGTACCCAATGTTTTTTCACCAAACGGGGATGGGATTAATGATGGGTTCACCGTGTTTGGGGATGTGGATGAAGTGACTGAAGTAAAATCAATGGAGATTTATGACCGGTGGGGAGCGCAGGTTTTTAATAAAACAAATTTTGCTGTAAACGATTACCATACCGGTTGGAATGGGGAGTTCAAGGGACAAGATCTAATACCTGGTGTGTATGTATATCATATTGTGGTAAAATTCAAAACCGGGATAGAGAAAAAATTATCGGGTGAGGTAAGTCTGATCAGATAATATAAGGTTTTTAGCGTTTTTTGAATTTAGAAAATATTATACTTTTATTTTAATTTCGATAGTGCTTCTCTGACGCTCCCTGTTTCCAATAAAATTTTTCTTGCTTCTGATTCAGGAATTGATTTTAATTCAACAATCATACGTACACCACGATCAATCAGTTTGTTGTTGGTAAGTTGCATGTCCACCATTTTATTTCCTTTTACTCTGCCAAGGCGAATCATGGTTGCAGTGCTGATCATGTTAAGAATTAATTTTTGTGAAGTACCGGATTTTAGTCTGGTGCTACCTGTCAGAAATTCAGGACCTACTTCACACACTACAGGGAAGTCTGCAAAATGGATTATGGGTGCACCGGGATTGCAAGTGATGCAAGCGGTGAGAATATTTCTCTCCTGACATTTTTTTAATGCGTGTATGACATAGGGTGTTGTTCCACTTGCGGCAATGCCGATTACGGTATCTAGCGAATCAATTCCGTAACTTTGCAAATCATCCCATCCCTGGGTCTCACTGTCCTCTGCAAATTCAACTGCTTTTCTAATGGCACCATCACCACCTGCCATAATGCCAATGACCCATCCATGAGGAATTCCAAATGTAGGAGGACATTCTGATGCATCCACAATGCCCAACCTTCCACTTGTTCCTGCGCCAATATAAAATAATCTTCCACCTTCTTTCATTCTGGGTACCAATTCATGGATTAGGGATTCTATTTGAGGAATGCATTGTGCCACCTGATTTGGTACGGTTTGATCTTCTTCATTCATTCCTCTAAGCAATTCAGAAACTGTTTTATTTTCCAAATCGTGATGTCCTGATTCTGATTCTGTAGTTCTTTTAAATTCTTGCATGCTATTTTTTTGAAGAGATCAGATACAAACCTAAATAACAAATTATTCCGTTGACTGCTACCAATAAATTTCCAAATGTAAAACCATCAAACCAGGATTTGGAATGCTCATTAATGTAATAGGTAAGTAATGGTGCTGCAATACAAACAACCGGTAGCCAGGAATTAAATTTAATTTTTCTTTTAGAGAGAATCGAAAAACTGAACAAACCCAAGATCGGACCGTAGGTATATCCTGCAAACTGGAACACTTTATTGATAACTGCATCATTGTTCAACCAATAAAAAATAATGATGACCAGAAATATCAGGAGTGAAAAAGACAAATGCACCAGAGTTCGGATTTTTTTCTTTTTATTTTCATCCCATTTCACCGTCCGGAAATTTAAAAAATCAATACAATAGGATGTAGTCAGAGATGCCAATGCAGAATCTGCGCTGGCGTAATTGGAAGCTGTTAGACCAAGCAGAAATAAAATGGATCCAAATCCGGTGAGGTAGTTGAATGCAATCATCGGAAACAATTGATCAGACTTAGCAGGTAAAGCAATGCCTTCTTGAGCAGCAAACAGATAAAGTCCTGCGCCCAAGGACAAGAATGCAAAATTCACAAAAAACAGCAGCATAGAAAAACTAAACATGTTTAACTGGGCCTCTTTGAGATTTCGGCAGGTAAGATTTTTTTGCATCATGTCCTGGTCCAAACCGGTCATGACCAGTGCTATGAGCATGCCACCAATGACTTGTTTGAAAAAGTAGTTTGAATCACTCCACCCCGCATCAAAATAAAATATTTTTCCATAATCAGATGCTAAAACCTTTTTGAAATATCCTAAAAAACTGGTGTCAAATTTTTCACTCAAAAAATAAATGGTGAGGATAAGTGAACCAATCATACAAAAGGTCTGAAACGTATCAGAAATTACGATGGTTTTTATTCCTCCTCTGAAAGTATAAACCCAGATCAGGAAAATGGATACCAGAACAGTGAGCCAGAATGGCAAATGATAATGTGAAAAAATAAATTGATGCATCACCATGGCCACAATGTACATCCTGAAGGAGGAGCCTATCAGTCTGGATAAAAGAAAAAACGCTGCTCCGGTCTTGTAGGCATGAATGCCCAGTCGCTCATTGAGGTATTCATAAATCGAAGTAACGTTGTATCGGTAATAAATCGGCATGAGGACGTTTGCGATGATCATGTATCCGATCAAATACCCCCAAACCATCTGCATGTAACTGAAATTCTGATTTACGCCTCCTGCACCTACTACACCAGGGATGCTGATAAATGTTACCCCAGACAAGCTAGCACCTATCATCCCAAACGCTACCAGATACCACTTTGAATTGCGGTTGGCACTGAAGAAACTTTCGTTTGAGTTGTCCTTGCCTGTTAAAAAAGAAATGGCAATCAACAGACAGAAATATCCAATCAAAACAATAAGCAGTACCAAGGCCTGAGACATGTTGAAATTTTGGACGAAAATAGGGGAAATTGGAGAAGTCTTGAGAGAATATCCTATTTGGTTTAGAAAAATTGTCACAGGTTCACGTAAACAGGCAAATGCCATGAATGAACCAATCATGGATCAGATCTTCATGGCATTAATTAAACAAACAAAACACCATATAAACTAATGGAATGATATATTCTTTTCCATAGTACTTTAAACAGTTGTGATAGATATCAGATTTTTAATTTACCACACCAGGATTTTTAAGTAAAAATCCTTTGAGCAAATTCAGTGTTTTTTGATTCAGTTTGGTTGATTTGTGCTGCACCCATGGCATGTAGTGCATTTGCGACCTGGGCATCCAGTAATCTTCTTGTAATGTTTCCAGATACTGCACGAAGGCATCGGCAAAAGTGGTAAGTGAAGTATCCTCTTATAGAACCGCCTATATTTCCTTCCATGCTCACTTGATTATCTTTGCATGCTGCCCACAAGGTATGATTCAATGTAGAAACAGGCACTAATGCTTTTTTAAGTGGTAAAGCCTTCTTGTTTTCATCTGTTTCGAATTCCCTATGAAAAGCATAATAAAATTCATCTTCCAACATTGGTTCAATAGTTCTTACTGCTGAATATTCGTCATTCTCCACACCGATGCGATTTAATTCAAAGTTTGGTCCGAATAGAATTCTTGTTCCGGTTCCTGAATGACAACAATCAAAAATTACTTCCAGATTCACACCAGGCTTCAATGTATCAAAAATGGATTTAAACACATCATCAGTAATAAATCCTGCTGTATTGAAGTCATGAGGGCAAATTGCTTCATCCAATCCTTCTATTTCAAGATCAGCACCTACATTTGTGACTCTTGTCCCGTGTCCAGAATAATAAAATACTATGGAATCTCCACGAACAGAAGTGCTAACCAGCCAACGTAAATAATTTAAAATGTTAGCTTTAGTTGCATTCCTATCTGTAAGAATTCTGATGTTAGGAACAGGAAAACCACAAATTACCAGAGTGTTAGCCATATCTCTGGCATCGTTAACACAACCTCGAAGATCCGGTCCTCCGACACCAATTGGTGCATAGTCGTTTATTCCGACCACTACTGCTCTTTTTGCCATAATTTATTTTTAAATAGTTATTTAATTTCCTACTCTAACAGGTTTTCGGAATCCCCTACAACTACAATAAATTATAATTGATACTACAAAGATGTCATTAGGTAAGGGCCTTTATCAAGGGGATATTTCTTCTATTGTTACAGGATTTTACCTGCATTTTTAGGGTGAATTTTCTTCGGCAATAATATGAATAGAGACAAGAAAAATTATATTTCTTAGGACAAATGAAATTAAATCTTAAATATCCCATGTCTTATGGCATATACAGCCATGCCTACCCTAGAGTGCAATTCTAATTTTTCAAATATTGATTCTCGATATCCATCTATTGTTTTAGGGCTGAGGTTCATTTTAGCTGCAATTTCCTTATAGGTTAACTCAGTACATGACCATTTTAATAATTCAATCTCTTTTTCTCGAAGTTGGATTTCTGGTTTTGCAGAGGACAATTTATTTTGTTTGAAATTCATTGCACCAAAGAGTATCTGGGAAGCGTGCTCACTAAAATAGAACCCATCTTTTATCACAATTCGGATTGCGTCCAATAAATGATCCTCATCCGCATCTTTCAAAATATACCCTTTAGCACCAAGTGTGAACATTTTTATCAGAGATGCTTCATCATCATTCATGGTAAGTGTGATAAATTTAATTTTGGGAAATTCTTCTTGAAGCCATTCAGCTGTTTCAAATCCATTCATGACGGGCATGTTGATGTCCAGCATGATAAGGTCGGGACTTACTTTTTGCTCAGTCAATAGTTGCATTAATTCTTTCCCATTTCTACAAATTTTCAATACTTTATACTGATTGTTTTTTTCAATTACCTGGCTTATGGCCTGCGCCATTAAAAAATGATCTTCAACAAGTATGATCTTATGCATGGTGTTGATTTGTGGGGTAAATGATGATGAATTTTGTTCCTTTATTTGGATAAGATTCAATGTGCAATTTGGCTCCAATGATGCCAACTCTATTTTGGATATGATTTATACCAGTTCCATTTCCTTCAACTGTAGGCATTAAAGCTGGATCAAAACCTATTCCATTGTCTGTAATTTCGAGAATAAGTTCGTGCTCTCCAAATTTTAAATTAATACAAATTTGATCTGCTTTAGAATGTTTCAGGGCGTTCGTAAGAATTTCCTGCGTAGTCCTGAATAAAATGATTTTAACACCATGATCTATTTCATATTCACTATTTTCTACATTAATTGTACAATGTATTGCATCAAGTTTTTCTATTTGTTGAAGAATTTGAGAAATTAGATTAACAAGACTGAGATTTTTAAGCGCGTTTGAGTCCAGGGACTTAGAAAGTTTTCTGAGTTCTTCGAGTGCTTTTGAAATGCTGTTAATGGTTTGTAGTGTATGCTCATTGGGTTGTAGTTTGTGTAGACTGTTTGCATGTATTTTAGCCAAAGTCATTAGCTGGCCAATGTTGTCATGCAATTCATATCCAACTTGTCTAAGTGTCTCTTCTTTAATTTCCAGCTGGGCCGTTATTAATGCCTGTTTGTGAAGAAAAATTTCGTGTTCTCTTTCTTTAATCAGGAGATTCCTGCTGTTTACATATTTCCAATAGAATAAAATAAGGCTGGTAGATAAAATAAAAAGCATCAAGGTGCCAATTACAATTGCAAATTCTACCTGATTTTGAAACATAAAAAGCCTATGCAGATTAACAAATTCATAATACAGGATAGCACAAATGTCAAATTAAAGTATATGGTTAAAAATTCTTGTGAAACTTTAGCAAGATAATTGTAAAATCCAATAAATGGGAGGTTAACTCCATAATAGGTGAAGAGTCCAAAGGAAATCCATAAGAAAGGCGATTCTTTCAAAATAGGCAGTTTGTCTTTTTCTAGAGACTCTTTTAGATAGACCAGAATATTTATACAGAGTAATAACGAACCAAAACAATAGGAATATGTCAGGAATTCTGCATGGATTGGTTGTAAAAATTTAATATTCACTACATATATTCCAATGTAAAGTAGGCTTCCAATCAAAGCCCAAATTTTTGCTTTAGGATTTGCCAAAAGATAGTAATACGTGCCGATATACAAAACCAAAGGTGGAAATAGTACGATGTTGTAATATTTAAATTTACTGAATTCACTTGATTTTTGGTTTAGAAATCCGTAGTAGTCACTTACAAAGACAAAAAGTAATATTAAACTTAGATAGAGTAAGATGGAACTGCGTATTCGTAAAAAGGTGATAATCCCAACAAAAGCTGCCAGAAACTCAAATACAAATACGCAGTCTTTTAATATCGCGGACATGGATTAGAATATATTTTTCTTCTATTGGCCATCAGCAAGTCCCAATAAAGTAGATTTGCATGAATCAGCAAATGGTGGCGGACAAAGTCCTCCCATATTCAGAAAGTAGAAATTTGTTTCCGGATTTTGAACTTTATCATCTCCGGAAAATAACAATTTCAAGTCCTTTGGTTTTCTGAAACCTCCTACATCTTCAAATTGGTCAATATCAAATTCCTGATGATCTCCGGCGTCATTAATAAAAGTCGGAACCATTAATATTGCATGGTGATTTTTATATGATGGGTTTACTCTTCCTAAATAAGGCCCTTGGAGTATATCCGGATAGACCGTGTAAAAACAGCGCACCCCTCCAAGTTCGATATCCAGGTGATTTTTTTCAATTTTTAATTTGATCTGTCTGATAAAGTTTTCTAAGGTGTCTGCATCAAAAGTGATAAATCTGGAATCAGAGAAGCCCTCGCCATAGCTGTTTAATGAATCGAAATGTGCGTTAATTACATCACTCCTTTTGGTTTTGTATTCCTTGATCAATTGAATAACATCATTTGCAGGAATCGGAGTCAGTGGTTTTAATGAATCAGATGAGGGGGTACATTGCATTAAGAGGGGAAAGATGATCAGTGAGCTCCATTTGAAAAAGGTGATTCGAATTTTAGTTTTCATTTGTTAGATTTTTGTTTTGACAAACTTAAGTTATAAAAATAATGAATTTTTAATAAAAATGGATTCATAGCACAGGTAATATTGATTATCAAATGATTAATTATTAAAATAGGGGATAAAACCCATTCAAAAAGGGTGTTTTGCCTGTGCCTGATGTAAGCTTAATCAGCTGACTTCCGGGATTTTCGTTTCAATTCATTAGAGACTTATTCCAGAATATTCAAATTCATCAATCATGGGATTTTCATCCATTGAGAAGCCGTCCCTAACCTGAATGTCGCTGAGGAGTATTTTCATGGGTCTTGGATCAACATAGGGTTCGAAAGCTTTCTGGAAAGTCAGACCAGTGAGTTGTTCTATTGTTTTTATATTGACCTGGTAGGTTTCCGCATCTTCAAAATTTTGAAAATGTTCATTCAGTAATCTTGTGCGTGCTTCTCCAATGATTCCTTTTTGTCTCATCAAGGTTTCCTGGCCCATCAGGAAGGCAGCAATTTTTAACTGTTTACCATCACCAGAATAATAGATTACTTTCCAAAATAAAACCGGTAATTTTATTTGTTGCTGGTCAACGATTGTTACAAAATGTGGATCACTCAAATTCAAAACCGGGCCGGTAAATACGTTTACTTTTAATTTGTATTGTACTGTTTCTTTTTTTAAGATATAGAATTCTAAATTTTCCCATTTTTTCTGGTTGAGCTCGGGTAATTGAGGCGCGCAATTTGAATAATGGAAGGTGTCCAATGCAGCATTTTTTGCATCATTTTTGGTGTAGCCCCATTGCGTATCTTCTCTTTTGACCAGATGGCCCCTGTCAAAATCACTTTTTTGTGCTTTATACAATTCAATGCCCCATTGATGATTTTTAAATCTTGAATCATTTTTCCATTCATCATTTCCGGAAGGAAATAAACTTGCTCTTTTAACTGATTTGAAAAGTTTACCATTTAGATTTGAAGCAGTATAGAATGCAAGTTTGCGGGATTTGCACATGGCTAAACTATAGTGTTTGTATTTCCATTCCCATTCATCATCATGACTTACTAAATCTGATTTTTGTTCATCATTCAATACTGGTAAATTTACTTGCAATAAAGATGAAATGAAGTTTGGCCTATAGCCCAGAATTGGAGGCATAATTATTTTTGATTTTGATTGAAAAAAGTTTTTTCCAGCAGATCTTTTGATCCATCCACCATAGGGTTTTGCGAGTATCCTGCTTTTATCAATTTTTTTTGTACCGACAAATGTATTTGATTGAAATTCTGTGTATGCCCTTTTGGAGTCTTTAAAATGTTAAGTAAAAAGTATGTGAGGGCTCCATTATACCCATTTTCAAATAGATCGTCATCTGCTTCCTGATGATCTTTACAAGCAGAGAGAAAGGCCACATTTAATTTGTTTACAGATTTGCCAATTTTTGTAATTTTTTTTCCAGTTATCATCGCGGTCTCATTTCTCCAAGCAAGATCCTCCGGAGGGACTAGGTATCTACTTTGTCGATTATTATTTCTTCTGATGGCCCTTGTGAGCGTTCCTGAACAACAGCAGTCAGAAACCCATATGAAATGTACGCCTTTGGGTATCTCTTTAAATATTTTATACAATTCATTGTCAAGAATTCCATTTTCTATACCTGATTCTCCATTGAAACTAAAATCTACCGGACATATTAATTCATCCATTCCATCTATTTCGTCGTCTTCAGATCTTGAGGCAATTTGCGTGCCATGTCCACTGTAATGAAAGTAAATGCGATCTCCTGCGGAAGTCCCTTTTATTAACCATTTGAGTCTCTTCAGTATGGCTGCTTTGGTAGCTCTGAAGTCAGTCAATTTGCGAATTTCTTTATGTTGAAAGCCACATTTTTTTATGAGGAATTCAGACATGTCCTGAATATCATTCACACATCCCTTTAATGGTTGTAAATCGTATTGGTTGATTCCTACTAACAGTGCTTTGTTCATATTGATTTGAATTATTTATTTTACTGTTTTTTTGTTTTTGGAAGTCTGGAGTTCAATTTTTCGCGCCTCCAATTGTTTTATTTTATGCTCTGCCCTTTGAATGATAATCTTTGAATTTCTAATTGGTAATTTTGAGTCTTTTAGTTCGCTTACATTCTTTTCTAATCCGGCTGTGAGTGTAGTGTCATCCGGGGAGGCGGTAGATTGAGAAATGAGCGCTTCTGTATTTTTGATGTTCTCAATACTTGATTTTAATTCTTGCAATTCTTTTTGATCTATTTTTGTAAGATTTATTTTATTCAACTCTTCTTCTGCTTTTTGTGGATTCGACAACAGAATATTGGTTTTAGCCAATAGCAAATTGTTTTCAGGAGATTTAAATTTGTATTCGTTGGAAATTTTATTGATAGAATCTAATTTTTGATAATTATCTTCTGTTGGATGTTGAATAGTTTCTGCCACCTGAGTTTTCATTGCTTTAATAATTCCGTTTATTTCAATGGATTTTATACTTGACCAGCCCATCATGATGATTGGAATAACAAACCCATAAAATATAGGTGTATAATTTCGGTTTTTGTAAATCAGAAAAACTAGCAAAATCAACAGGACAATCAGCACCAATAGTCCTGAGAACATGAGTATTATTTCAAATAGCGGTAGTCCGTCGATTAATTTGATGAATATACTTTTCATATGATTGGAATTACATAGAGATAAATGATTTATAATTATTTTTAAGAAATGATTTTAGGGTCATTGAAGTTTCAGGGAGGCAGATTAAGAAGTCCAATATCTCCCCCTTCTTTTTTTTACTCAAACCAAGGAATTCAATTTCATCATTGTTCATCAATTTGTTCAATTCTGTATTGTGGTAGGAAATTTGCGCCAGTTCAATATTTAGCATATTGAGTCCTTGGGCATCGGGTGAAGCCGTAGCGGATTCTACGGATCTGAATATGGTGGACAAAATTGGGAACCAGCCTACATCTGCATCTTTTGCTTTGATTAAATTATTACCTTTTTTTGGTACCGTAATTTTTAATGCGTCTGAAGCTCTTAAAATTCCATTGCCAAAATATGAGCGGTAATCATTTTCTTCAAGTACAGAATTTACTTTTTTAGCAGCTGATGTGTACAATGCATTTCGTACTGCCTCAACACGCATCCAGGGTTCCGGCAGAGCAGTAATTTCTTCGTAATACTTCTTAAGATAGCATGCTGCAGCTGCTGCAATTTGGGGAGTTGCAGAAGAAGTTCCGGCACCACTGAAACTAAGTGATTTGTTTTCCGAGACAGCCCATGGCATGTTTGGTGTATAGGCAGCCAATGCATAGTTCATAGATTTTGACGGACCGTAATTACCTTGCATTTCCCCAATTTTCTTGTGATAATATGGGGCATCTTCAAAAGTTGCACCGCAAGCAGCAATGACTCTTTCAAACCTAGCAGGATAAACCAATTTTCTAATAGGTATTCCATTGTAATTGTTACCGGCTGCAGAGACCATTAAGATACCTGATTCGTAGGCTTCATTTACAGCATCTGCCCATGCCTGACTTGGAGCACCGCCCATGCTCATGGAAACGATGTGAACCATTTCACCTGATTTGTGAAGTGCTGATAAATAATTAAGGGCTTGTGCAAATTCGCTGGTTTTTATCAGCACAACAGTGTTGCTTATTCTGCATGGGATTATTTCGGCAAAGGGTGCTCCTCCTATTTTATCGTTAAATCCATTACCCACAAATTTACCTCCGGCTAAAATTCCCAATGTACCTGTACCATGACCAGGCATATATAAAACTGCTTTATTCAAAGGATCTACAGCTGAAGTTGGTGTTTCTCCTGGTATAAAGTTTCTTTGCAGTTTTGTATTTAGTCTTGGCGGAAGTTGAGGATGACCCGGATCATATCCTGTGTCCAGATGCCCAATCCTGACTAATTTATCCGAATTTAATTCCTCTGCTTCTTTTCTAGCCGACATGAGTTGTGAATGGGCATCATCCAAGTGCCAGATGGTATTCGCGTGGGGCATCCAGTCTGCATCAAAATTTCCATCATTCTGCTTTCCAATGGATCGGTGGGATGGTTCTTCATTGTCGTTTATTTTTCTTTGAATGACGAATTCTGAAACAGTATCAGGTTCCACAAAGCAAGAGACTGATTTCATGGAGTGTTTCAATTTATGTGCTAAATCCCATGGATTTATTTCATGATCCTGAACATTGGATTTAAACATAAATCTTTGATTATTTTCAAATTGATCTAAATTTTCCTTTGTTCTAGAAGATCTTATTTCTTTTTTTTGTTTTATTTTTTTTTCATGTGCACGAAAATCTTTTGTTTCAAATTCAATGCCTTCATCTGACAATGTCTTCAGAAATGAAGATCTGTTCAATGATCTTGAGCTGGTTCCCATGTTGACCAATAGCTCAATGTTTTGGAATTTATTTTTCATTATATCAGTTTATTCAAAAAGTTTATTATTTATCCATTCATGTTTTATGATACTCCACCAATCTTTCGTCATGCCCTGAATGACGTATTCATAAGGAAGCCATCCATATCCATTTTCACCCCATGAAGTCCCCCAACAATTGCGAACATGAAAGGCACCCTTTGTTTTGATACCATTGTCATTTACAATGGATTTGTGATCATCAAATCCAAGTGCAACCAAAGCATGACCTCCTATTCTTTTTCTCTTTTCAGAAGGGTAGCATATGATTCCTTGTTGGCATTCTTCTATATTAGAGTATAAGGTTAGGCCAAACATTAGTGGAAGTCCTAAGGTTAAATTCCTTTTAATCTCCATGATGAGCAAACTCGGCGTCATAGCATATTTATCCAACCGATAATATTGGATCGCCTGAAAATTGGAAGCATAGGCATAACAAAATGCATCTGGCTCACGATTGAGATTTTGTTTTTCAAATGGCCAGTATCTTTCAGGAGGTATCCCAAACAATACCATCGCTTTCATGGTTATCCTGTTAAATGCGCCTACGTCTTCTTTGATTTGTAATAAATTACGTGTAGCTTTATATAGGAACAATCTTGATTTAGGATCACATTCACCGGAAATACGTTTTTCAAAATAATCTACCAGAGCACAAGCTGCATGAGCGGTGCAACTGTTGAAGTCACCCTGGTCTTCTATCTTAGGAAAATATCGGTGTAAATGATCTACCACTTTAGGTATATTATTTTGCCTGGACTTATTTTTATTTTCCACTTCTTTTATTAAATGCACAATTGATTGCTTATCTGACGCTTGCAGGTAAGATTTATCATTTTTGGCCGTTGTGTCGAAATATTTATCACGCAGGTCGGGATAATCAGGAAGCCACCCATAGGTTTGTTTATACATTTTATATATTATTTGGTTTGACAAATTCGTAGACCGTTTTACCCGCTTTATTTTTGTAAGCCTTCAGAATTTCCCGTCTTGGGATTGCTAAATAGGGATCGTAGGATATGTGAACCCACCTGCCGAATTCATGGATGATCTGATCAAATGGCAATTTGCTTGATGCTACCACTTTGAAAAGTTGGTCGACATTTAAATTTTCAGTTGGAACAATGTCAGCGGCCATTCCAAATATGTGCATACTGTTTTTAGCTCCGCCAATTTTGGTGTTCAGTCGCGGACACCGATAGCCGCTGCTGACATGCAGTCTGGAATGTATATCATATCTTATAGGTTCGAGGATAAAATGGCACAAGCTTTTTAAATTTTCTTGAATAAGAGATGAGGGTGCGTATTGTTCTTTAAATCCCAATCTTGCAGCCGTTTCACTTGCCTGCATTTCATCCAGACTAAAATGTTCACTTAGCATCATATGTTCTGCGGATTTGGTTGGATTAAATATTGAGTGGATTCATTTAATAATAGAAGTATGTCAGGTTCACTCACCTGATTCATCAATTGACGACAGGATGGACGCAAATCATTTTGTTGGATTAGAATTTGCCATAAATTTTCAGTCTTGTGTATATTGATGGCTGCGATCATTTCGCTTTCCGTCAAATACTGCGAGTCCAATGCTTTTGTAATGATCTGTTGGCACAGCCGGTAGGCGTTTTGTAATTGGAAATTGAGTTCCTGCAATTTTGTCCTTAAAATTTCTTCAATTTCCTGGAGCACCTTGTATTGTACCATCTCATTCATTTTTCTTTTACCTGTGATGATAATTGTCAGGCTGTAAGGATGAATGCCTCTTTCAGCAGTAGAAAGTTCTGCTTTTAGGGACATTACTTTTCCTTCTTCGGATTTCAGTCCTCTGAGACTGAAATATTTTTCAGCTGCTGTCAATAACTGTTGGATGATATCCTGTAGATTGTTGTCATTATTTTGGTATATAGTATAGCACTTCTTAAGTAACTCATAAATGAGTTCTAGTTCTTTAACTTCTGCAAAATGGAATTTTCTAAACATAACTATTCGTAGATTATTTCGCCTTCAACTAAATGATTGTGATTAGTCACGTCTCTTACAGATTTCACATATATCCCTTCTTCATTTACTTTTGCTTTGACACTGAAAACAGAAATGTCAGAGGCTCCATTTTTGATGAGATTGGTTTCCGGACTCACCAATAAATTGGTAATGGTTGTCTTGTCAACAATTGTTTTGGAATTGATGTAGATGTTAATATTTTCAGCACTTTGTTTAAATAGTTCGTTGTTTGGATAAAGTGTTTTATAAGCGTCCATTGCTGCCTGAATTTCAAGCATTCTCGAAAATATTTTTCCATAATAGGCGAGGATTAAATCTTCCTTATGGACGAGATTTTCTTTTAAAGAATCATAGAATTCAGTGATCAACCGATTCAGGTTTTCATCATCTCTTTCATTCGATCGTTTTACAGACTTTTTTGAATTGCCAGATGTGTTTATTTTACCGGGTAAAAAGATGTGGCTAAAATCAATTTTACTCACAAGACCTATTGTGTTTACGGAATTATTCTTTTTGAGTAAAAATTTTCTATAAGAATTATTGAGTTCATTTTTAATTAATTGACTGAATTCGCTGATTCCATCTGTAAATTTTAAGGTCTGATTAAATTTGGCGCCACTAATTAATACCGGCACATTCAGTTCCATCTCCGGGATTTTAAACCTGGGTACAGACATATATTTTAGCAATGGGTCTTTGCTGTTTGCTTCAGCAAGACTGACTGAGTATTGGTCTGCCATGTGTCTCGCCCGGGTGATTTCTATGAATAGGTAGCCGAGGTAATCGGAAAGTGTGACCATCTTTTATTTACGATTTAAGTATTTTCCAGTAAACTTATTTTGAAAGCAGTTCTAATACTTTCTCAAGTCCTTTTGGAATTTCATCCTGTACTGCCCTTACTTTTACTTTAAGGCTGTATTCTCTTTCTACTTTAGAACCTGTTGAAGATGATCGCTGGTAAGATACACTTGCAGATACTTTGACCGGACCAAAACCGCCTCTTCCGTTTACATTCAGTTTAAAATCGTTGGTAGTATTGGATGTGTCGATGGAATTAAGACGGGCATTAAAATCAATTTCTACGAAATCAATACGAAGCGATGGAATGGGTAAAGTGGATATTAATGGTACAATAACGGAAACATCTTCTTTGGTGCCGTCAGGATTTTGTTTTTTGTAACTGAAATCTACCATCACCAATTGTGAAGGATCGTCTTCTCTAAATCCAACTTTTTTGATAAAGTCAATAGTAGCAACAGCGGATGCCACCTGAGCCTCAACTGTGGCTTGAAGAGGCCCGCCTATCATAGCTTTGAAATCAATATTGTTGAGCTCCTGACCCAGTTGTGAATTATCACGGGAGGTAGAGGAGGACTTTTTATTTAGTCCATCATTGAGTGCAATGGCATGAGTGGATAAATTGTGAACGATTTGATCCAAATCTTTGGCTTGTGGACTTCTACCTTCTACAGGTAATTTAACAGTAGTCCTTTTAGATGCGTTTTTCTGAATTGGTTTGTTGGCAGATTTACTGGCTTTCTTGATCATGACAATTATTTTAGTCTGGTGAGTAATAATTGCTACAAAATTGCATGAACTGAACTACATAATACAAGGGGAAAATTCCTGATAGGTGAAGGGTTTTTTTCCGGGATTCAGATGCAGAATCACCTTATTAATGGATTTTAAGATAAATTAAGATTAATCTGTTGGAACTGTTTCTTAGATTTTTTGAATTTATTCAATTTTTAGGTCTGTGGGCATCCAGATAGGATCAACTTGATTGATTTAATTTACTATTTAATTCAAGAAATTGATATCAGCTGGAAATCGATTGAAATCATTTTAGTAAACTCACGCAAAAGTGAACTCAGATACAACTTTAATTATTTTTATTTCAAATAAATTAGTAAGGATTAGATACGCATTATTTATTAAGCTATTAGCCTTGTTGAATTTACAGTAATAGCTGTAAAAAATATTATAAACGGATAATTTTATATGTTCGAATTCTATATAGGAACCTAATTTTTTAGCTGATCATTTGGTATTGGTTTCACTATTCTTTTTGGTCGCTTTTCTAAATTTCCGGCACAATTGGGGCAGATATTCTTTAATATTCCCTGCGCACATTGACAGCAAAAGGTGCATTCAAAACTGCATATCATGGCTTCTTTGCTATCTAATGGAAGATCCTTGCCACAATTTTCACATTGCATTTTCATTCTTAACATAATCAGTTATTTAATAGGGGATAATATTTTTCCTCTATTACTTTAAAATGCCAACGTTGATGACCGGCTAACATAAATCCCAGAGATAATGGGCAGTATTGGATACCATTGTAGCCGTTGCCCTGTTTTAGTACCATTAAGTGGGTAAAAGATTGGAAGAGTTTTATGGTAGCTTTTCTAATCAGCAATAGTTCGTCCATGAGGTCTTCAATTGTTCTTCGATAGGCTTCAGCGTTTTTGGCAAACTCCTCTTCATCATAGGGTATCATTACCTGCTGATCGCCACGGGCAATGGCCGTAATGCGATAGATAAACACCCTTTCAGTATCAATTAAATGTTGTAAAATATCTTTTATAGTCCATTTTCCAACAGCATAAGTTAGTTCTCCAATATTTTTCCAAGTCTCTATTGGGGCGTTTTCTAATTCGAGTAAACTAATTTTTAGTGAATCCACAACAGTGACATCTTCCGCATAATTTATGTAGCGGTTGAAATATTCAGGCATTTTTTTGATATCAGATTTATTCATTTTAGATTAATTTAAATATCTATGTTTAATTGATCTTTCAAATATTCGTCCACATTTGGTTTTTCATTTTGCATCAAAATGTACTTTACCCAGGAATTGCGCTCGTGCCACCATATTGCCATTTCCCAAACGCAGGTGGCCATTCCACCTTCAGAATATAGTTTAAAATTATGGTCGTTTATTTTTTTTAGGTAAACAAAATTTTGGAGCATATTTTCACCGATCCACCAGTTAATATTAGCAAATACACCTTCTTTCGCTTCATGAAGGATCAGAGTAGCCAAATGATAGGACTCTAAGGGGTAAGCTTGACTTTTTGACAACCAGTTATTCAGATGGGATTTTGCAAGAATTAATTCATCATTATTTATCCGCTCATTTTGATAAGAAATGCTGTAGACTTTTAAAATCCATTCGGCATGTTTTAAGAGACCCAAACAACGAATGGGACGAGGTTTGTAAGTGCTGGAAATTTTCATGATTTCAAACTTTCCAAATATTGGAATTCATAATTATTGATCGATTCCAGGACAAAGGAATCATTCTTAAATTTATCTTTTAGTAAAATGTACATTTCTTTGGTTCTTTCATCTTTCAGTAAGTTTATTAGCTGAACATTTTGAAAAATGTCATTGAGATCATTGTCCTGCAAGGATTTTTTAAATCGCACAAACAAGATGGGAAATCCCAAATCTCCTTTACCAAGCGCAATCAGCGTATTTACTGCAGCAAAGGGATAATCCCATGTAGGTGTTGCCAAATACCATCGTGGCGATTGAATATCTTTGATACAAGTCAACACATACTCTAGAGCTTTTGGAGAATTTAAATGTTGCAACCCGTTTAATGCACTTATTCTATTTTGATTTTTCCACGATTTTTCGTTTTCTAAATTCATTAATATTTCAAAAACTTTTGGATTTTTGGTTTTGCCTAATGATATGGCTGCTGAATTAATCACTCTATCACTTTCATCTCTTAATTCATTTATATATATATCTTCAAACTTTGGGTCTTTGGAATTACCCAATATACTTATTGCAGTGCTTTTTAGCCACGATTTTTCATTTCGAATAATTGATTTCAAAACTGTAATCATTGCTGAGTCATAGGGAGGTGGAGTAATTTGTGATAATGCACCTAGTACGAACATTCTATATCTCCAATACTGATTTGATTGTACCTCCTGAATCAGTGCATTTTTTATTTTCTTTTTAAGGGCAATGGGCAAAGTAGTGTCTATTGTATAAGCAACTAAGTTGTTAGCAGCATCTTGCTTGGCCAACAAATCCTTGCTATGTAGTAGTTGGTCCAGATATTCCTCTGTTGATTTTGGGAAATCGGTTTCACTTAAGTATGTTTGTTTATAATTAAAATTTACAAATCCTGGTTTATTTGGCAATGAAAAATTGTAAGTATTTACCTTTTTCGGCTTTAAAAGAATAGTTTCGATTTGGTTATCTATTTCAATGTAAATTTTACCTTCAAAATAATTGACCTGCTGATATTGATTGATGCCTGATTTACTTTCATTTTGCTCCACTACTATAGAGAGAATTTTTTGAGTGGCATTGTAATTTTTTGATACTTTAAATTTAGGCATTCCCATTTTATAAATCCATTGGTCAAAAAACCATTGATAGTTTTTTCCACTTATGGATTCAATTGTCTTCTGAAAATCTTCCGTACTGATTTGTTTTTGGGCATATAAACGTATGAAACTGCGAATAGAATTCCACCAATCTTCTTCTCCCAATTCATTTTGTAACATGTGCAAAACCAATGCACCCTTGTACTTTGAATAACCATCGGCAGTAAATTTATTCAAATCCTGTATCGTTTCAGGAACAAGAGGGTGCTTATTGCCGGATTCCCATTCTGAAGTTACATTCCATTTTTCATAGGGATAATACCACAATTGGTATTCAGCATTTCCATGACATTTTTCGGTATACAGTCCTGCAAAGTATTGCGCAAATGCATTGTTGAGCCAAACATCATTCCATTTTACGGGCATTAATAAATTGCCAAACCATTGATTGCTGAGGGCTTGCATGGCAACACCATCCCACAAATATTGAAAATCTTTGTGAACCTTAAAATCATCAATATAATTATCAGAAAGTATGGCAACTCCATTTTGTCCAACCAACCCGGGGAAGGGGTAGTCCTGTACCACGACCTGAGTATAGGTTGAGTATGGGAATGAATAATCAGTTTTTGCTTCCAGAAATTTCATCATGTCTGGTAGCAATTCTACGGTAGCTTTTACTGCCTCCATTTCATGTGGATATCCGTAATTCAATATCTGTGTTGATCCGTTTAATTGTAAATAATTGGAATATTCACCAATCACAATGGAAACTAAATAATTGGGAAAAGCAACATTGGATTGGTAATGGAATGTATGCTTACCATTTGGGTGGTCTTTCACATTCAGTAGCATGCCATTGCTAATTACCATAAAAGGTTTTTCAATAGTAGCATATATTTCTGTGGTATGAATATCTGCTATGTCTTCATTGCATGGAAACCAATACTTGTTGCCTTCTGGTTCGCCAACACTATATATTTGTCTGAGTTTATTGGGTGAAGTACTGGTTGGTTGTTGAAATCGAAGTCCTTTTCCAAAACTACCACTGATTGCATTAGGGTCTGATCTGTTTTCATGGTTTGTGTTGTAATCAATTTTGATTTTTAGCTCTTCATTTGGTTTATAGTTCCGATTTAATTTAATTATTAAATTTTTGGAATTTTCAATTGGATTATAAATAAATGGCAAATTGTAATTATTTAACAATACATTATGAATACTCAATTCACCTGCATCTAAAATTATGGTATCGGTTTCTTTTAATGGTGAGCAGGTTATATTTACACTTCCATAGGCTTGTTTTTTTACCCAATCAAATTCAAGAATAAGTTGAATATGTTTAGTATCAATATTTTGGGAGGATAATTGCAGTATTGCCAAACAGAGTATAACTGTTCCAATTATTTTTCTCATTTTGTTATCTTTAATATTCTACTCAATTGTTTTTCACTTTGCAAACCTACCAAATTGGCTATTTCAATTTTTGATCTGTCAGGATTTTTTACTAACTCTCTGGCTTTTTCAATTCTTATTTTTGTAGCGAACTCATTTACAGTTATTCCTGTTTCTTTTTTAAAAATTCTGGTAAAATTTCGTTCACTCATGTTGGCCATTACAGCCAACTTATTCAGTGAATGCTTTTGTTCAATATGTGCTATGATATAATCTTGGACTTTGTGTATTCCTGAATGAATGTGATTTCTAAATTTAAGGAAGTTGCTTTCCTGGCTATCGTTACCATTTCTTCTATTGTAAACAACTAGTTCTCTTGCAACCAAGTGTGCGAAGTAACTTCCTTTTATTTTTTCTAAGATGTGTAAAGTAAGGTCTATTCCGGCTACAATCCCGGCACTGGTATAAATATTGTCCTCTTCGGTATACAAAATGTTCTCTTGAACTTTAATTTTTGGATATTGTTTTTGCAATTCTTTAGTTTTTTTAAAATGAGTGGTACAGATTTTATCATCTAGTATACCTGCTTCTGCTAATACAAAAGCTCCCATGCAGACACTACAAATATTGACACCTTTTCTATATTCTTTTATAATCCATTTGAAAAGCTGCTTGTTAGATTTAAAATCTTGTGAATTGAGATATGTATAAGATGAACCAGGGACAATCAAGAAATCTTCTTTTTTAAGTTTTACTTTTGAAAAATGCCTGACCTTGCCAATGGTTAATCCACCTGTGGTAGTTACATTTGCGTTTTCATTAAGGCCGCAATATTCTATTTTAAAATCGGCATTATATTCTATCGCTTCATGAATAGCCTGGTCTGCACCTGCCAAATCCAGCAAGTGAATTTGTGGGAGTATAAGAAATGTAAATTTTATTGCCATTGGAGCATATCTTTCCACAAAAGTCGTAATAAATTACTAATTGTACCGGACGGTTTTTAGACATTTTCGGCCATGGAAATTCCATAATAATCTTGCGTAATGATGCTTAAAAATCTAAAGCTGTATTTTAGTTCCTGGATTCTATATTCTGAATCAACTCTTTACCTGAATAATGCTCAAATTTGTTCCAAGTGTAAATTGAAATGTGTAATAAAAATACTAAATGGATATTTTAGTAAATTTCTTTATCTTTGAAACGGTCTAATGTCCCTCTTGTTGTTATAGGTCTGACATGATTTTACTTTCAGATTATTAACATACATCGCGGTTCCTTCTAATTTAGACATTTTTGATCCTGTATCTCCAGTTTCTAATCCATCGACCATCATAATGCAATTATATTGCGAAGCAATACTAAATTGAGTGTGAGCGTATATCATTTCCGCTATTCGTTATTTTGTACCCTTATTTTCAATTTAATAAATGTTTTTTTGAAGTAGAAGATAATTGTTCGGATTTATTTATGATGGTATTCCGAATATGTCTATTGAAGTACTATCATTAGTTTAACATTCTAATAAATGGATACATTTATAGTTGCTTGGTCGAATATCGTCCGTGGTATTTACATCCCTATCCTAGTTAAAGGTGTAAGTGAGTTTCCATTGTTCGCACAGATTGTAAAGAAAATAAATTTGTTGTACCTATTTTTTTACGGTTAAAAATTATTTTCATAGGAATTCTTCATATCTTCAGACCAGTCAATTTTTTCTGGTTCCAAAATAGGGTAGTAGTTCCAAGATTCAGGAGTGTGTTCATTACAAAAGAAACCTTCCAAATTTGTAGATTCAATAATGTCGTATAATGTCGACTTATTGCTGAAAAAATATGCAAATCTTTGATCAAAATCTTGAACTATTAATATCTTTTCATCCGGAGTTCCAATTCTTACATGAGTTGGTAGACCAATTGGATTTTCTATTAGCTTATCAATGTTTATTAATTCTTTATGTTCATTAAAGTCAGAATATATTAGAACTGAATCATAATCAAGAGATCTTAGTTTATGCAGAATTTTATTTTCTATGATTAATGGAAGATCATCGACTTCTGCCGGAAGAATATCCAACCTGTCTTTCACCAAATGTTTTATTAATTTGTAATATTCTGTTCTTTCACCAAAACTATAGGCTCTATGAAGAAATGCCAAGGCTCTGTCAAGACTTTTTATATCAATAATTCCGGTTAAATTAATTATTTCTAACCAACTAAGTGGTTCACAATGTTTTTGAATTTCAAATTTATTTGGTCTGCTGTAGGATTCAAACTTAATATACTCTTCATGGCCATTTTTTATTTTTAAAAATGGATGGAACGCAACAAAACATTCATCATATTCCGGGTATCTCTTCATGAGGGGCCAGTCTCTGTAATTTTGTGTACTTAGACTTTTTATCATTTCTTCTGATAATTCAGGAGTGTTGTATATCATACCGAAATTTAGTATTAAAAACTTATAAGTCTTATGTCCGGATCATTTCTAAAAGGTTAATGTTTATTGTACAAGGGTAAAGATAAATAGAAATTCGAATGATTTAGTGGGAACTGTAAACTTTCCTAAAACAACTATTTGGTAAAGTTTTAGTAGGTATTGTAAGAACATCACAGATATTGACTTTTACTGTTGAGTTTATGGCAAGGGCGATAGAAAACTGTTACTCATCTATCCACCAACACAATTTTAATTGGTGATTTAAAATGCTTCAATGGGCATACAACTTTTATTTTGGCAGAAAGGTGCCATCTTCATCCTGTTGGGGTGGATCAATGTATGAAGTGCAACATGTAGTTATAATCAGGCAGGACTGGCTAAACGGTTATCAGATGATAATATTCATTTGAATAAATAGCTAACTCCGAATTTAAATATATGGCTTTTTGCAAAGTCATCAAGTAATTTCCCTGTAACTGGATCAAGAAATTTCACACAATAAATATTTCTAAGTCCATAATTGAAACTGCCGTTTATTTCAAAATTATACCATTGAATTCGAATTCCAGTATTTAAGCCAATGTCGTATTTAGTGTATCCTGATACTTGATCATTTGGAGCATCTTTATAATAAATAAATTTTTGCTTGAATATTAAATGATCAAATTGCATTCCTGCTTGAATAGCTATGAATTTAAATAAGTAGTAGTTTATACTTATCGGGAATGAGGCATATTTATCATTAAAATTATTATTTCTTTGACCAATGGAATAATCATATTTTCTCTTCGAAAACTCAAATCCCAGCAAAATGGAAGATTTTTTGCATATAGGTTTTTCAAAGGCAAAGCCAAGATTAAAGCCATTCCCAGATATAATAGCAGCATTTAGCTCAGGAAGGTTGAATCTGTCAAGCTTATAATTATTCAGTGAAAAATTTAACAAAACAGTATTTGATTGAGCAAATAATATGTTTTTATTCAATAGAAAATATAAAATGAGTATGATGCAGAACAGTATGTTTTTTTTCATCTCATTGTGAATTTGTAACTTAATGAAAACTGCATGGCATGGGTCTTATACAGTCGCCGCTCTTTGGGAACACTGGGATCTATATTTATAACATTACCTTTCTCTCTTAAAAGAAAAAGTGGTTCTAAAAGTCGAGCTCCAAAATACAGATTATTCAATAAATGGATTTGAATGCCTACTGTATAATCAATTTCAAAGTTTTTAAATGGCTTCATAAAAAGATATTTCGAATATACTAAATACTGAAAACTTACCCCGGCCTCAAACTGAATATCCCGATCCTTTAATGGCTTATAAGTGATTTGTAGTGGAATGCCAATAAACCCATAGAAATCCTCATTGTATTTGTTAAAGGAGGTGTGAGATGAAGCCCTTTTATCAAAGTATAATCCGTATTTGACGCCTAAATATTCTTTTGAGAAAATATTTTCTTCAACACAAATTCCAAAATGATATCGTAAAGAATAATAAGGTCTTTCCGGCGAAGCAAAGAAATGTTTTTCACCGTTTATTATTTCTTGAACATTGGTTATACTGGGGCCTCCGTATACAAATAAAGTTCTTGTTTTTTGACCAAATAAATTAATTGACCAAAGGAGCAAGCCGAAAATTAAAATTGTTTTTATCGTTGGTGTAGAATCCATTCTATTTATTTTTTAATATTAAGGACATTTTGGAGCTACATAATAGCAATTGTTGTAAACGAAGGCCTTGCCTTCATATCCTGATGGAACAGGCCCCAAGTAACAATTGGCACCATCAAAAGAGCCTCCATAAGGACAAATTCCTCCGTTAGGTCCATTAGGATAAGATTTGTAATAATACCCATTATTTAAAATTAATTCCGCGGTTAGCCTAATCTGGTCGAGTTGGTTACTGATTATCAAATCTGAGTTTTTAACCTTTTAGTGCCAGCTATTAACTTAATCATTCTAAAATTTACACTAATAGTTCATATTTTTTTGAAATCATTGAAACAGGTAATTTAATCCAATTTTAATGTAATAACTTTTGGCTGATGCATTTATCCCAATTCCCCTTGCGGGGTCAAAACCATAAATGCTATATATGTTTCTTAAACCGTAATTAAAGCAACCATTCAATTCAACATGGTGGATTTGAAACCGTATCCCGGCTATCAATCCAATATCATACTTCGTGTAACCGGGTTTTTGTTGTAACGAATCCGAATACTCTACGAATTTTTGCTTAAATATTAAATGTTCATACTGGCATCCTAATTCCACAGCCAAATTTTTAAATAAGTAATAATTCATACTTATTGGAAAAGATGCCCAATGGGTCCTGTCCGCATTATCCCATTTAAAATACTTCACTTCATTGTTTCTTTGTGAAAATCCGAAGCCAATTAGAACTGACGTACGATTCAGAATAGGTTTCTCATAAGAAAATCCAACAGTAAATCCGGTTCCATTTATGTCTGTTGAGTCATTCACTTCATAATTAAATCGATTAAAAGCATATTTATTTACCGAAAACCCAAACCTAATAGTCTCGCTCTGAGCCATCACAGGAGTGATCAATGCATTTAAGCAACAAATCATAAGATATACATATCCAATATTAGAATTCATCATATTTTGAATTTATACATAAAATACAACTCCACTGAATGAGTCTTAAATTGCCTTATAACTTTTGGTAAATTAGGATCAAGAGGTACAATTTCACTCCTGTCTTTCATTAATAGCAGGGGCTCCAAAAAGCGAGTTCCTATATGGGTTTTATTCCAGAGCCTGTATTGAATGCCAACTACATAATCAATTTGAATGTTTTTGAAGGCCTTTGTATATGCATATATGGAATTGTAAACCAGAGATTGAATATTTGTTCCAATTTCAAGACGGATATCTCGATTTTTTAAAGGTTTATAATTGAGAATAATTGGGATTCCTAAAAACCCATAACTCTCGTCAATATATTTATTAAATCCGGTATGCGCAGAGGCTCTCTTTTCGAAGGACAATCCATAGCTTAAACTCCAATCTTCCTTTGAAAAAATACCTTCATTGAGCGTAACACCAAAGTGATATTGAATGGTATAAAAAGGCCTTTCCGGAGTGGTATAATATAATTTAACACCATTCTCTATATGTTGCACATTGGTCAGATTAGGACCGGCAAATAATTCTACGTTCCTTTTCTTTTGGCCCATTAAATCACTCATACACAACAAATAACTTGCCATCATAAGTAATCTGAAAGAATAGATTGGATGCATCATCGAGACTTTTATTTTTTTTATGGACACTTCGGGGCAACATAATAGCAATTATTCTATACAAAAGCTTTTCTTTCAAATCCATATGGTACAGGTCCTAAGTGGCAATTTGCTCCATCAAAGTTTCCTCCATAAGGGCAAATTCCCCTGTTGGGTCCATTTGGAAAAGATAGGGAGTATTACCCATTATTTCAAATTATTGCTTATACTAAAATAAGCTGCTATGGACACCAACTCGATCAGCAGATTTTAATTGTAAAATAACTTAACTTTAAATATGTCTTGCTTTATTTTAGTTTTATGATTTTTAAAATTGATTTCCAAATTTATCAAAATTTAAAATTGGATTTTAACTACTTCCGATAAATCTAATATACGTACTCCATTAGTATCATCTAGCAAGACCGGTCACTTGATGATCAGATGTGAATATTTATCTAAACAAATAACTGACTCCGAATTTAAATATATGGCTTTTTGCAAAGTCATCAAGTAATTTCCCTGTAACTGGGTCAAAAAATTTCACACAATAAATATTTCTAAGTCCATAATTGAAACTGCCGTTTATTTCAAAATTATACCATTGAATTCGAATTCCAGTATTTAAGCCAATGTCGTATTTAGTGTATCCTGATACTTGATCATTTGGAGCATCTTTATAATAAATAAATTTTTGCTTGAATATTAAATGATCAAATTGCATTCCTGCTTGAATAGCTATAAATCTGATTATGTAATAGTTAACGCTCAATGGAAAGGAAACATAATTATCATTAAAATTATTATTTAACTCTGCCAATAGTATTATCATATTTTCTATTCGAAAATTCAAATCCCAGCAAAATGGAAGATTTTTTGCATATAGGTTTTTCATAGGCAAAGCCAAGATTAAATCCAGTTCCAGAAATAAATGCAGCATTTAGCTCAGGAAGGTTGAATCTGTCAAGCTTATAATTATTCAGTGAAAAATTTAACAAAACAGTATTTGATTGAGCAAATAATATGTTTTTATTCAATAGAAAATATAAAATGAGTATGGTGCAGAACAGTATGTTTTTTTTCATCTCATTGTGAATTTGTAACTTAATGAAAACTGCATGGCATGGGTCTTATACAGTCGCCGCTCTTTGGGAACACTGGGATCTATATTTATAACATTACCTTTCTCTCTTAAAAGAAAAAGTGGTTCTAAAAGTCGAGCTCCAAAATACAGATTATTCAATAAATGGATTTGAATGCCTACTGTATAATCAATTTCAAAGTTTTTAAATGGCTTCATAAAAAGATATTTCGAATATACTAAATACTGAAAACTTACCCCGGCCTCAAACTGAATATCCCGATCCTTTAATGGCTTATAAGTGATTTGTAGTGGAATGCCAATAAACCCATAGAAATCCTCATTGTATTTGTTAAAGGAGGTATGAGATGAAGCCCTTTTATCAAAGTTTAATCCGTATTTGAAGCCTAAATATTTTTTTGAGAAAATATTTTCTTCAACACAAATTCCAAAATGATATCGTAAAGAATAATAAGGTCTTTCCGGCGAAGCAAAAAAATGTTTTTCACCGTTTATTATTTCTTGAACATTGGTTATACTGGGGCCTCCGTATACAAATAAAGTTCTTGTTTTTTGACCAAATAAATTAATTGACCAAAGGAGCAAGCCGAAAATTAAAATTGTTTTTATCGTTGGTGTAGAATCCATTCTATTTATTTTTTAATATTAAGGACATTTTGGAGCTACATAATAGCAATTGTTGTAAACGAAGGCCTTGCCTTCATATCCTGATGGAACAGGCCCCAAGTAACAATTGGCACCATCAAAAGAGCCTCCATAAGGACAAATTCCTCCGTTAGGTCCATTAGGATAAGATTTGTAATAATACCCATTATTCCAAATAAACGGCAATTTAGAGCAGAATGTGGAAAAACAATTGGCCTTATCCCATGAATATCCGGATGGACAAATATTACAGAAACAGGGGTTATTTTCTTTAAAACATTCAAGAGCAGGACTCGCTTCTGGCGCTTGGTTGAATTCTTCAAATATGGTAGTTGTAAATTTAATTTTATAAGGACACACCATGTCTTTTGGAGTAAAGTTAAATGGTCCAACTTCTTCGGATATAAAAGTGGTTAGGGCTCCGGTGACTTTGCAAGCCTTTACGCTACCTTTTACCACAAAACCCGACTGGTCATGTTCAACTTTTGACACATAGTTAATAAACCAATCACATTCTAAATTGAAAGTTAGATGCTTCTTTACGCAACTCCAAATACCTAAATCATCTTTTTTATCTAATTCCAATTTATTCAATCTAAATTCTATTTTAGGAGTTGAATATGTTAAGTTTGAGCCTGGTGGTTTCCTATTGGATGTCATTTCAATCCATTCCAGTTCAACTTTTAATCTTCTTCTGTTACTTGGTCCAAAGTAATGAGTACTTGATAAATTTTTTGAGCAACAATTAATGTCACATGAAATTCTTGAAGTGAGAACTGGGTCTATAATAAATGCAGTATCACCCTCGTAATTCACCGTGTCAGAGGGGTAACCTGGAGTAGTTCTGATTTGCGTGAGTTTATTCCAATCTCCGTCAAAAATCGTAATTCTGATTCCTTCAGATTCTGCTTCAATCTGATCTCCTATCATAAAATTACCATCCATATTTCTGTAACCCGAGTAGGTCATGAACTTTGGAGATATACTTAATTCATCTTCATTTATCCAGTGGTATCGAATTGTATTTCCGGAAGAACTGAGTAAACCATTTATTTCACTTATGGATTGGTTGTCTATACAGTTATATTGATCCATAAAATCCTGATATGCCTTTTCTGAGGTTAGCACAGGCAGTGAATTGTACCAGGATTCGATTTCAATGGCAGTGGCATTATTTAAAAATATTTCAGTCTTATTGAATTCCTCATGGTTTGTAAAACGGATGCAATTATTTACAATGGTATAAGTCCCTGGTTGGAAGGACCCCGTTACTGCGGTATTGCTTTGCGTACTATTCCAGCAACTTGTGTTCAAACTTAAAGTTAGTGGTGTTTTTGGTTCACTCATTTCGCTTAATTCATTCTTGCATTGTGTGGTGAATAGTATCATTAATGCAGTGATTAAAGATTTTCCTAGAGTCGGAATGAAAGCATTTGTTGGAGTAAAAAATTGTTTTGTTAATTTTAGTTCAATAATTTTGATAAAAATACTAATTGTTCTCATAAATTTTATTTTTTTGTTATTTAGGGTTTAATAATATAGACTTTTTTTAAAGCGAATCTGACTTCTTAATAGAAGTACACGTAGAGCTCACAAAATCTGAAGTTCGTTTTTTAAATTAGATCCTTCATGTGCGTAATAATTTTAGGGTTTAATCAATTAGGGTTTTAAAAACATGTTCTTTTTTCGATCTTCCTGCATGTTACAGAAGTAGATAATATTCCTGATCTGATCTTGCTTAGCAAAATATTATTTCAAATATTTTCGGTCGGGGTTTACCATAGTATAAATTCAATATGGTAATACCCCTAAGACATTACAGGATATCCACTCCGCCCATAAGCAGAAATGATTGATAATTAGAAAAATGCAAATTAAGGTGTTGTGTGAACTGACAGGTTATTTTTTTACATAAGTCTCATTTTAGTTTAGAAAAGGGCGTGTTCGAATTCAAAGCACTAAAATAAATGGGTTCATTTTATTTTCCAAATATTTTTTAATTTATTTTTTGAAATTTATTTATTTGGGATTTGGCGGGAAGCTCTGATACGGATCATATGTAACTTAGCGGGTGGATCTACATTTACGATGATGCAGGGTCTGGTTTTGTGTATTTCTGATCCAACAGCTGGATCAAATATAAGAAGACAAATTTCCCCTCGTTTCTTAAAAGTTTTCCATTTCTAAATCAGTTAGAGCTGTTAAATCTTCATCATGATGATAGTCCTCAATCATTGCTGCTGTTGCCCTCTCTAATTTCTCCTCATCAGACTCTTGAAATGTTTTAACAATCAATTCAAAAAATTTCAACCTATATTCTATTGAAAGGGCCATAATGCTGGAAATAATTTCAACAATTAGTTGATCGTATCTTAATGGGGTGGACCTGTGGATTAGGATGTTGGGGTCAGATTTTCTCCCCTTTTTTTACTTTAATTTATATCCCGAACAGTTCTTATAGACAATTTATGATAGGACTAAACAGCCATTTAGAAAAATATGTCAGAAGCGCTTATTCGATCATGCGCTTAACACTTTAATTAGTTAGTAAAAGTTTCTTTTTATTTATTTCAACGCTAAAGTTTACTTTCGCATGCAATGCCTTAAAAACTTTCAGTACGGTTTCAAATCGGGCATCCGTAGCTGAGTTTTCAATTTTGGATATTTGTGCTTTTTGCACGCCCACAAGTTCTCCCAATTGTTCTTGAGTTAAGTTTTTCGCTAACCTAGCTTGTTTTATTGCTTGTCCCAATAAGTCCATTCTTAATTCTTGTTCAAATTGATCACGTCTAGAAGTACCTTTTTTACCAATGTATTGATTGGTTAATTCATCTAAGCTATATGTTTTCATGATTTTTTTGTTTTAAAATATTCACTTCGGATTTTTCTGCTCTTTCTAGTTCTTTAAGCGGTGTTTTGTTTGATTTTTTTATAATTCCATGAGTTGCGATCACCACTTTATTTTCTGATTTATCCCAAAATGCAAATAACCTATAAGCCAGCTTGTTATAGTTTGTTCTAAATTCCCAAATTTCACCGTTGAGTTTCTTAAATAGCTCATCGTCAATCATATTTCGTGACTTCCAGATGTTATAAATTATTTTATCCCTTGGTTTATCTTCTAAATGATCAAGAAACTCCTTTGCCTCCTGAAGAAATTTGATTGTAAATCTAGGTTTTACATCCATTTAAGACAAAGATATAAGTTTCCTAAACAAGAAACAATTATGTAGTCATTTTTTTTTTAATAATCGAGTATAAAGGATGCGGTTTGTATCCGAAAATCGCCAAAACAGGGGTAAAAGTCCGGGGAAAAAGGCAAAGAGAAATAAAAATTGGTGTGGTAAACCAATGGCGGGAATAGAAAATATGGATCCAATAAGTTGATCGTATCTTAGGGGGATGGACCAGGGGGTTAGGATGTTGGGGTCAGATTATATTCATCTTTTCATTTTCAATTTCATCCGGGAAGTTTTTTATGGACAAGCTATTTCAGGATGAGAGACCTTTATTTTACTCAATATTTTTATTTAGTTCATCAAACTTTAATTTCATGGTTGGATTCCCGTGCGTTAATTTTTTGATGGTTAAGTCTTCCGCTTTATCATTTGCCAGACGGAGATTATTTTCAGAAGACAGCAAGGCGTCTTTCGTTTTCTGGAGGTGAATAATAGTTTTATCTATTTCATCAATGGCCTCCTTAAATTTACGACTTGCCAATTCATAATTCCTTGCAAAACCTTCTTTAAATGCATTCATTTTGTCTTCAAAATGAGTAATGTCAATATTTTGGTTTTTTACCAAGGCAAGTTCTGCCTTATACTTTAATGAGGTCATGGCAGCATTCCGAAGGAGGGTAATAATGGGAATAAAAAATTGAGGTCGTACCACATACATTTTGGGATATTTATGAGAAACATCGACAATACCGGAGTTATAGAGTTCGCTTTCTGATTCTAAAAGTGAAACCAGTACAGCATATTCGCATTTTTTTTCAGTACGGTCTTTGTCCAGTTCTTTTAAAAAATCTTCATTTCTTTTTTTAGTAGCGGTTTCGTCTCCCTCATTTTTCATTTCGAACATGATGGAAATGATTTCATTACCGGTCTCATCCGTTTCTCGGTAGATAAAATCACCCTTACTGCCGGACCTGGAATCGTTGTCTTTTTCGAAATAGGCCTTCGGGAAGGCTGTTGCACGAAGTTTGTTAAATTCAGTTTCACAATGTTGTTCAAGTGTTTCGCCTATCATTTTGGTAGATAGTTTTAGCTTCATGTCTTTTCTAAGAGCAATTTCTTCGTCCTTCAACTTGATGATGTCTTCCTTTGTCCTGAGTTCAGCATTAAATTTTTCGATAAGTGATTTTTCGAGTAATTGCTTTTCTGTTTCCTTATTTTTCAGATTATTGGCCAGTTCGTCTCTTTCTTTTTCAATTTTTTGGATAGCTTCCGTTACTGTGAGTTTTTTCTCAATTTCTGCATGCTGAATTTTTGATCTCATTTCAGCAATTTCGGCTTCTTTCATGGATAGCTGCAAAGAAAGTTCACGCTCATTCTGGGCTCTTAGCTCTAAAATTACCTTATCTTTTTTGGCAAGGTCTTCTTGTAAAATATTCTTAAGATTGGCTTCGGCCAGTTTGACAGCATTTTCTTTATCTCTTTCGGCAAGTAATAATCGCTTTTGTAATTCTTCATCGAATTGATGATCTCTCACTTGTTTGAGTATATCCGCAAATCCCGCCTCATCCACTTTAAAAACCTTTTTACAATTTGGGCAAATAATATCATTCATAAATTTTCGGTTTATTTATTTATCTATAATAGTGAAAAACGTTTTGCAACTAAAAGAAGTTGTCGATTTTGGACGAAAAAAGTCTTCAAGCAACATAATAGATATAAAGGACAATGCTTCATTTAACAGTGGATCCATCAACTCCATGCAAGCTTGATAAAGGTTCGTGATTTAACATGCTTGGAATTCTTTAACCCGAAAATTGGACAAAAATTTATTTGATTATTTATCCCCAACATATTTGCCGTCTGCATAAATGGTAATTCGTTTTGGTTTTTGTTTCTCAAGGTGTAAATAATTTTCAAACTCTATTTTATCCAGCTCTAAATAATTGGTTAATGGCTTGATGTCAAAATTTATATAATAATCATACTGATGTTCTCCACCATTTTTGAATATCACAAAAATGAATTCTGCTTTATCATTGTCAATCCAGCCCATCATGTTCACATAAACAAGTGATTTTCTTTCAGCCCCCATTTTTTGTCCGATTTCCGGGTCTATAAGTCGGATTTGAGTTTTTTCAATTGTCTCCGGTAAATCTATGTCAGGAAAGTCATCAGGTTGACCATAAACATGCTTTATAAAATACAATGTGTCAAATGTGGTCTTATCTTTTTTATAAGCTGCTTTAATAAATTCAGCAATGGCTTGGGTGTAATAATTTTTCAGTTTATCAATCTGCTGGTTCAAACTATCTGTTACAGCAGAGTTTGTTGGTTGACTTGCAGGTGAAGAACTGTCGTCAATGGATTTGTCAGTCAGTGACTTTTCGCCTTTATGGTTTAGGCAAGCAGTCGATCCAAGGAAAATGGTCCAAATTAAAACTGGTATTAAGAATTTATGCCTGTTCATTTTCTCCACGGTTTGTTAATGTTAGAAAGGTAATTAAAGTCTGACTGCAAACTTACTTGAGGGGTGTGATGGAGGTGTGTTTGAGCACTAAACTTCAACAGGAGAACTGAATATCCACCTTGTACAAAAGTGTCAGTGAAGGACAGCCTATCCTTAACTTGTTTCGGGAGAACCGCCGCTGTCGCAAACCCCTTGTTGCCGGCTGTACTTCTTATGTTCGTAGAACCCAAATTGTTTTGGAGCTTATGGATCATGTCAGCTTGTTTCAATCACTTTTTTAAGTCTTGCATAGTCAGCCTTCAAGGATTTATTTATTACTCCGGCCAATAGGAATAAGAATACATTGCCCATAAACCCTCGTGCTGTCAATGTTTCGTTGAAAGTTGCTTGAGTCCCATTGTTCTCTGCTTGATATTCGGACGCATCATGGGCAAAAAACAAATTTGTCGTTACCTCTAAAGTTAGTTTCTTTCCATAAATAAGTTCTGCCACTTTAAATTCTTCTACTGCGGTGTTGGGTCCTTGTTTTCGTGTGAAACTTCCGGTGGAGTTCAAAGTCAGTTTGTCCCCCGAATAGTTAACGGCAATAACTCCTGTTGAGAATTTTTTCCAGTTCTGTGGATGTAGTAGAAAGTCCATAACCTGTTCAGGCGATTTCTCAATGTAAATTTGATTTGTAAAAGTCTTTTGCATAGTTGTCCAAAGTTATTAATTATTTTTTGGTTACAGGCTAAGATGTCACGGGTCGTTTAGCATTGAGTATAACATCAGCTTGTGAATATACCATTTTTTATATTCAAAATTTTATAAAATGCATGGTATCATCTCATGTAATGCAGTTTAAAGTGTTATAAGTGTAGCATTTTTTTGAGTCCGCAAAAGTAGACTGTCCACCAATAGCTTCTTCGACATTTGCTCCAATAGAAGTTCCACTGCGTAGCATTTGTTTTGATAGTACAAATTCTTTCTTTTCACTAATCAAAAAATTATAGGCTTTTATTATTCTAATAGCAAAGGCAAAACTTTTTTCTTGTATGATGCTATTCGTTTTCATTTCGTAATTCGTAATTTCTATTTCGTAATTCCTAATTCGTAATCCGTAATTTCTAATTCGTAATTCATAATTTCTAATTCGTAATTCGTAATTTCTAATTCCTAATTCGTAATTTCTAATTCGTAATTCGTAATTTCTAATTCGTAATCCGTAATTTCTAATTCGTAATCCGTAATTTCTAATTCGTAATTCATAATTTCTAATTCGTAATTCGTAATTTCTAATTCGTAATTTCTAATTCGTAATTCGTAATTTCTAATTCGTAATCCGTAATTTCTAATTCGTAATTCGTAATTCGTAATTCGTAATTCCTAATTCCTAATTCCTAATTCCTAATTCGTAATTTCTAATTCGTAATTGTTTTCACTCCCCAAACCTCCCCAATTTTTGTTTTTATTTTTTGCTCAAATATTTCTATTAAGCGTTTGTTGGCATTTACCAATTGCATTTCTTCCTCAATCGTTTTTACAATTTCCGTTTGTTCAAATACATCAGGAACTGGAATTGGAAATTGTCTTAAAGTTGTTAGCCCAATAAATTGTTGTGCTCCACCGCTTGACATTAAACTAATGTATTCTTGTGCTGTTGTCGATTTCAGATAATACAACAAATAAGAATGATTTATTTTTCCGAGTGGTTTAATTAATCCAACATTTTTAATGCTGAATTCTCGATTGTCATCAATTACGCAACTCATTCCTCTGTTTGCACCAATCATTGAAATAATAATATCCCCAAACTCAACATTTGAACGCTTGATTATTTTTTGGTGGTCTTCTCTTGCAATGAATTGAATATCATCAAATGAAAGTCCTTCTTTGGTAATGTTCTTTTGAGTTATAAATGGGATACCGTTTTCTAAAACATACTTTGGTGATTCGTGGGTTCCATCTCTAACGTCGCACAATTGCCCCAACTCCACCATTTCCCAATCAGGGTTGATAGTTATGGTAGGTTTGTAGTTGTTGACTACTTGTTTGGCTCCGTCTATTATTTTTTGGTAGCCTTCTATTTCGGCTACTATTTGTTGTTGGATTTCTATCGGGGGGAGGGGGATTTCAAGTTGTTTCAAAGTGCCAACTGCAATAAAATTAAAAGTAGTTTGACCACTTAATCTTATTAATTCACTTTTGAAAGTTGAGCTTAAAATAAACAGAAATTCAGGTAGAAGTTTGTTTTCAAATTCTTCTTTGATAACTAAACCGTTAAATTGTTGATTACAGGTTAGCGGAATTTCTGTAAAAGCAAATTCACCAACAGAGGCCGTACAACAAAGTAGAACTGTTTTAATCGGGAGTAATTTAATATTTGTCTTTACAAGGGCTTTTTCAGTTACTAATTGTCTTGTGTATTTAATTCTACGGCCTTGTTCTCTAATATCATCAACAGTAAACCAAGGAATGTTTCCGTTGTCCCAATATTCATTATTACTTCTTAAGGGTGTTGAACCATTGAAAATATTACATACTTCGCCAAGAGTTACAACTTCATATTTTGTTAGTTTAATTTCATTTACAAAATACCTTTCTGCACTTAATACAACATCTTTATTTCCTAAAACAGTTTCTTTCTCAACCAAAGTGGCAATTGTCTGAATCACGGATTTTCGCTGATTGTTGGATTCCTCGGATTTTAATGGTACCGTTTTTTGAATTTCTGCTAATAAATCTGCTGAATCAGTTAATCCGTAAAATCCGTGATTCAGACGTTTTTTGTATTCTTCTAATATTAGCAACGCCACAGGCAAATCGTTTTTATCAATCTCTCTGCGTTGTGCGCCTAAATCAAATCCATCGTTTTCAATTTTTAAAAACAAAATGTGTTGGCTTTTTTTCGCCAAGCGTTTATCCAAAATCAATACCGAAGTTTTCACTCCGCTGTAGGGTTGAAAAACTCCTGCTGGCAAACTAATTACGGATATCAAACTATCCTGTACCAACATTTTCCGCAATTGCTTGTAAGCGGTTTGGCTGGTGGCTACAATTCCGTTTGGAACTACAATGCCTGCTCGTCCGTTGCTGTTTAAGTGTTCAGCAATGTAATCGGTAAACAATACTTCTGCTTTGTTGGCTTGTACGCCAAATTTTTTGTGTGGACGTATGCCTCCCTTTGGTGTCATAAAGGGTGGATTCGCTAAGATCACATCAAAGGTTTCTTGCCATCGATCTTCGCTGCTCAATGTATCATACTCATGTATGAGGGGTGTAGCGAATCCGTGTAAATACATATTCGCTAAACTCAAGCGTACCATATCAGGGCTAATGTCGTAACCCACAAAATTGGTAGCCAGTTTTTTTCTATCCTCTGGCTTTAGTTTGTCGCCTTGGCGTTTGTCGGTGTTTTGGTTGAGTATGTGTTTGTATGCACTCAATAAGAAACCAGCAGTACCGCAAGCTGGGTCAAGCACGGTTTCGTTTTTCTGTGGGTTTACACATGCTGTTACAAAATCAATTATGTGTCGGGGCGTTCTAAACTGCCCTGCATCTCCTTGGCTTCCCATTACACTCAACAAGTATTCAAAAGCATCACCCAACTTTTCGCTATGGCTGTACTCAAACTCGTTGATGTATTTTAAAAACAGTTTTAAGGTGCTTGGGTCACGGTAAGGCAAATAAGCATTTTTAAAAATGTTGCGGAACAGTTCTGGAATATTGGGATTGGTATTGAGCTTTTCCAATGCTTCACTGTACAATGACAGCATATCTTGTCCGCTCAACGATGGGTCAAATAATTTACGCCAACCGTATTTGGCATAATCGCCTGTAAAGAATTTTGCTTTGCCTTTAAATTTCTCCACGGCTTCTTTATCCATATCGTCCATGAACTTATAGATAAGCGCCAGTGTAATTTGCTCAATTTGGCTTTTCGGGTCGGGCACTTTACCTACCAATACATCGCGGCAATCGTCAATATTTTTCTTTGTGGTAGCGTCTAGCATTTCGTTATTTTTGTCTGGATTAGGATTTTTAGGATAATATTGTCAGAATCGCGGATTTTACGGATTATTGGATTTCACGGATTATTTTTTTTCTTATTTTAGAGAGAGTATGAGTCGTTTAAATTCTAGACTTTTGGAACCAAAATTAATCAGTAATCCAATTTCTAACCGATAGGCTTTTAAATAGTTTAGCGCTTGGGCCAAATGCACATCTTCTAGCTTAGTGAGTGCTTTAAGTTCCACAAGTACCTTGCCTTCCACGACGAAATCTGCCCTTCTAGTTCCTATAGGTTCTTCAAGTTCTTTATAAAAAATATCTTGTTCAATTTCTCTTGCAAATTCAAGTCCGGATTTTCTCATTTCATAAGCCAATGCCCGCTGATAAATAACTTCTTGAAATCCATTACCAAGAAATTTGTGAACCTCAAACGAAGCTCCAATTATTTTTTCTGTAATCTCTTTATGTTGCAATTTATCCATAATCTGCGTAATCTTTAAATCAGTTTAATCCGTGATTCAGACGAATTTTTGCAACGGCACATACGTTTTAACATAGTAGGGTAGTTTGCTTTTCATGTCATCAGGTACGCGGTTAAAGTCTTCAACATTAAAAGCCGGGTTGTGATAGAGTTCCGTAAAATCTTGTTGGTCTATAATTTGTCTGACACTTGGGTCAGTGATGTAAGCGTAAAAGAAATAGCGCAATCCCTGTAAATCTTGAATGTCTGCAACATTGTTGGTGCTGATGAACTTGTCAAATTCATCGCTGAGCAAATCGTCTTTGCCTTTTATTTGGTTACCGAAAAACATCAACTCCAAAAGTTCTCTCCAGGAAATCTTTCGATCTATTTGCAGCGATTTTCTCAGTTTTTCCAGCGTGTAAAATTCAGAGGGTTTGTTTTCGTATTTTTCTTTTAGAATTGCTTCAGCACTGTCAAAATTTCCTTCGTCTACCAATTGTACAATTTCGGAATCTTGCTTCACCGTTTCATCAAAAGTTTGAAAAAACATTCGGTCCACTTTCATGCCTTTCAAGTCAACTTGCTGTTCGTTCCAGGAAGTGATTCTGTCATCTTCTTTGTACTCGTAGCCGTCTCGTTTTGGTTTAATGGTTTGGTCGTCCACTACAGGTAGAGGATCTCCCTTATCAGCATTTACAGGTAGTTTCAATACCTGGTCGTATTGATATTTTTCTTCAAAATATTCGCAGGTGGCAAAGAAGTCAAAAATTTTAAAAGCAGCTTTGTCGATGGAAATGATTTCATCTTCTCCAAGATCGTTCTTGAATTTGTGTTCAAACTTGTGGATGCGGGTACCCCTTCCTTTAATCTGAATAAATTCTGTGGGCGAAAAAATCGGGCGCATCAGACCAAGGTTTAAAATATTGGGACAATCCCATCCTGTGGTCATCATTCCAACGGTTACGCAGACTCTGGCTTTGCTTGTTTTGTAGGATTCCAGCATTTCGTTGGCTTTTGCAAAATGGCTAAAGCCCAATAATTTGTCATTGCTGAAATCAACCGTCATTTGCTGGCTGTTCTGCACATTGGAAGTTACCTGAACGGCAAAGTCGCTTTGATACTTTCCTGGAAATAATTGGTGAGCATATTCATTGAGCAGCTGGGCCAATTTAGCTGCGTGATTTTGTGAAACAACAAAGACCAAACTTTTTCCAAACTCACCGCTGATAGGGTCTTTAAGTCCGTTTTCAATAAATGTTTTGCAAAAGACGCGGTTGGTTTCTTCGCTGAAAAACTTCCGTTCGAAATGATTCTGCTTATATTTTACTTCTTCTAAAATGTCTTCTTGTTCACTGCTGGCAACCGTTACCATGATACCATAGCCTTGCTCCGATAACAGTTTGGTGGTTACATCTGTTCTTGCATCTACCACAATCGGCTGACGTAAATATCCGTCTCTTGCACCGTCTAAAAGCGTATAGCGATAAGTTGGGACACCACTTTCACAACCGAAGGTGGTGTAAGTGTCCAGCAACATTCTACGTTCCAATTCTCTGGGGTCGTCAAAATTATCGGTGTCCAAATGTTTTAAATAATCTTTTGGAGTAGCGGTCAAACCTAATTTGTAACCCAGGAAATATTCAAACAACGCTCTGCTGTTTCCACCACCCAACAGTCGGTGGGATTCATCTGATATAATTAAATCAAAGTCGGTCGGAGAAAACAGCGATTTGTATTTGTTGTTGACCATAAGTGATTGAATGGTCGTAACGACAATCTCCGCTTTTCGCCAATCGTTCTTTTTCTCTTTGTAAACAACTGTGGTAAGGTCGTTTTTCAAATAGTTGGTGAAATCTTTTCTTACCTGTTCTTCCAATTCCAAGCGGTCTACCAAAAATAAAATACGTCTTGCGTTTCCCGTTCTGTAAAAGAGTTTGATGAGGGCGGCGGCGGTCAAAGTTTTTCCGGTTCCTGTGGCCATTTCCAGCAAGAATCTTTTTTTACCTTGGCTTACCCATTGCTGAACGGCTTTAATGGCCTCCACTTGGTAGTAGCGAAGAAAACGAAGTTTCAGGTTGAAAATTAAATCTTTCTTTTTCTGTTCGCCAGCCTGTGCATCAGCCCCGGCAGGTAAATCTTGAAACTCCGGTATTTGTTTGTAGTTAGGAAGTTGCGTGAGTACGACATAGTCGTCCTTTACTTCTTCGTTAACCAAATTACTTGGGTCGGGATTAAATTGATAATACTGTTTGATGGATTCCAAAGTGGGAAACACTTGAATTTGTTCAGGGTTTCCGGTTTCGGTATTCCATAAATAGTGGAGGGTGCCGTTTGAGAGAATGATGAATTTAACCTTTTGAGATTTGGCATAACTTCTCGCTTGTTCCTTCCCTACAAGCGGGTTCAAACTTTCCTTTTTTGCTTCTAAAACAATGATCGGGTTTTGGTTTTCGTCGACCAGTAAAAAGTCAATGTAGCCATTTTTGGAATTTTCGAAGTCTTCACCTAAATCGTCCATCCTGATGGAAGATTCAAGTTTGATGGTCGCCTTACCTTTGTCTGTATCAAAGAAGCTCCACCCGGATTCCTCCAGTAGTTTATTGATCTTAATTCTTGCCTTAGCTTCCTTTTCTGCCATCTATTCCGGTTCAATTTTCGGTCGGCTAAGATACGATTTTTCGGGTTTTAAACGGTCATTATAGTTCTCTGGTTGATGGGAGAATTGGCTCTTTTGCAAGCTTTGGTTTGTGTGTTGGCACAATTTAACTTTTTTAGGTGCAGTGGGGGAAAAATAAAAGACATAGCGTTGGTCTGCAAGTAGGTTAAGATGCTGTCCTTTTGTAGTATCTGTTCTATGTCTTTTGTCACCTATAAAAATGGTTTGTTTTTGTTTTAATGTTTTAATTTTAGGTTAGGCGTTTGTCTTTTGAACAGTCGTACTAATATCGACTATAACGTCCAAGTAATGACGCAGTAGCCGCTTGGTACAGAGTAATTTTTTATAACCCACTGAGTTTGACGGCTATTAACGATCAGTACAATGTTAATCATAGTTTTCAATGTGATTGTTGAGGTTGTCAAAATTAAGTTGTAGGAGTGATAATCACATTGCTAGAATTTCTAATCAAGGAAATTATTTACTATAATAGACACTAGAGTTAGATTGGCAAAAATAGCATCTAAGTATTCAATTTCTTTTGATGAGTTAAAAAAAAATGGGTAGATTTACTATATTCTGCAGTAGATGTAGTTTTTTTTTAACACTCATATGTTTGCTAACGTTACTTCATCTTTAAATACACTAAAACCTCAGCGTTATAAGCAAAAGGAGTACCAACAAGGGCTAAATCAAAACCATATTTAAGGTGACCATCGGCTTCTTCTTCAAACACCTTAAATTGTATGTCGGTAATAATATAATCGCCACTATCACCTGTAGTAACTGTATCCCCGATTTTAAACTTAAAATTAGAAGGAGACATTGTAGCTTTAAGTTGATTGTATTCTTGAACAGACATAGTCGCTCTTGGATTATCTTCTAAGAAAATCGGAAGCTTTGCTTTAATGTTTGTATCTGCTGGATTCATAATTTTTAAATTTTATTATATTAAAAAGTTAATTAATTACATAATATACTTAAAGAAACATTATTTTTCTTTTACTTATTTTTGGCTTCTATACGGAGTTCTATTTGGTCTATTTTTTTGCCTAATGCTTCCACTTTATTCGATTGTTTTTTGTTGTAAATAATGGCAAAGACAGAAACTGATACTGCAATAAATGGAACTATAACTTTCAGAGGTTGGAACCAATGTTCCCATAGTTCAAACCAACCTTGTTTTAGATATTTTTTTTCAAGATAAGCGTAACGACCCTTTTCTTTGATGAACATTTTATGTTGACCATCGGTTTCACAGCAGTCTATCTCATCGTCCTTTTTTAAGATTTCATGATAGCGGTGAATTTTTTCGATGGGAATATTTAATTTAGTATGCAAATCTATAGAGCCGAATCGTTTGTTGAAATCTGTTTTAGATAATTTCTCTTGTTCATTAAATAAATACTCAAGAAGCTTGTGTCTAATTTTAAAGGACTCTTCTACTTTAAATTTCATATTTAGTATAATTTTATGGTTTAATTGTCATTATCGTTTTTGCAATTAGACTTAGGAGGACTTTCGGAGCTTCTTGTGTCTACATTTACAAATGTTTAAATAAAGATGCAAATGTGTTTATTCCCTTGTCCGCCCGCTTACGTTTATTTGCTGTTAGGTGCAGTAGTTTAGTCTAAAAGTCGCTGAAAGTATTTTAAAGCATTTTGTCGCCAATCTTTTTCTTGTCCATTTGAAATTTTTATAAAGATATTGTCATATGCCTTTTTAAAATCGTCCCAGAATAAGTAAGGATTAATTACAATGGTACCTTGATCTTCATTTAGTGTCCAGGCCTTTGGTTCACCATGATGAATAAACACACCGCGAGCCTGATAACCGTGATTAAAAGTATTTCTTTGGTATTTATGAATTACGTCAGAATATTTGTTTAGGTATTTTTTACTGCCTTTGCCGTGAAGTTTCTCAAAAGCGTCTTTGAAGGTCTTGGAAGGATTATACGAAAGACTTTTGTCAATTTGATAATAAACCGGTGTAACTATATTTTTTGAATGCTCATTTGATTTATCTGCTTTAATTTTTTCGACGTCACAAATGACATGTCCAATGGTTTCTATAGCGAGAAAAGTCATGGCTAAAAGTGGAAAAGGACTCCAAATATTTGGATGTCCGTTCTCGTCACGTAGAGAAACTTTGTCTATTTGGCTTATAAGAAATGTATCAAGACGTAATTTCAAGTACTTAATCTTTGATTCGTCGTCTTTAATTTGTCGAACCTCACCATATGTTATTCCTGTTTTGTCGGGTCGGGGACCAAACATTGTTTGTTCTGGTATAGGCATTTACTTTAGAGTTGAGGATTAATTCTATTTGGTTGTTCGTTTATTTTGATAAGCTACATTATATTCAGTAATTACTTTCAAGATTTCTTTATAACATGCGTTATAGGATTTTAAAATTTCAATGTCTAAATGCGCGTACCTTTTTTCCTGTACGGGAGTTTCAATATACTCGAGAATATAATCGAACGATGGAGAATTAAAGCAAAGTCGTCCGTGAGTATATTTATTTCTGTCGAGGATAAAGCTATTAAAGGCTTTACTAAATGACTTGAGTTTTTTTGTCGAATTGAATTCAGAAAAACCCTGATAAATCTTTGATGAACGAACATCGTTCATAAACCATTGCTTAAGAGCCATTAAGTCCATTTTCATAAGTCCAACTCTTTCGTCTTCAGAATTTGGAATTATTCGGCTTAAAACTATTCTATGAATTCTCTCTTTAATGTCTTCAGCATTATCAACACATGATTTCATTAGCGCTTGCATTCCGCCGAAAACTCTGAGCTGTTCTTCAGTGGGGCGATTGGGAAAACCTACAGTCGGATTATTCGGGCCCATTTGTCCCATGGAAAGAGTCGTGATACTCTTTGTCATTGTTACACCATGAATTGGGTCGGTGAAGTCAAAAGACCCTTGAGTACTTAACATAATTGAAAGGGGGGGGAGGTTTATTTTTCGAGGGCTTAATATCTTCATTGTTGTCGTCTAATTATTGTTCAACGTTTTGACGCTTGGCGCAGTGGCGGATTTCGGAGCACAAAACTGTCAATACACCACAAAAGCTGATGCGAGGTAGAATGTTCAATTAACCACTTCACACGCCATTGAGCCAAACGCCTGTTACATGCTGCCCTTCTGTTTTTCGTGATTTGTTTAATTAAATTGTCGCTGTTATTAGAGTCTTGCTTCATGGAATTTCATTAAGTCATTAAATTTCTTCCAAAACTTTCTGCTTTGTCTTTTAACAAAATTGTCTCCATTTATTGATTTCATTGAGTCATTCGCTTTGTTAATGTAGCTCAAATAATTACCCCAATAGTATTCGTTTGTTTTTTCGTAAACTGTCCTATCACCCTTTGACGGTCTATAAATAAGTTTTCTTTTTGCCCCTCTGTGAGTAAAACGTTTGTAAAGTCTTGACTTGAATAAACTCTTGTCAGGATTTTTACTGTGAATAGCCAACGAAGTTGATTTTTTGAATGTGCTTTTCATTGACCTATAAAATTTTGAAAATCCTGAAGTTTTTATCAAAACTCTTTGTCCGTCAAACGAGAATCCCAAATACTCAAGTGTCTTATTGAAATTTGGTGTTCTGGTATTTTCATCTATCTCATATCCTGTAAATCTTCCTTTTACTTCCTCGAATCGAAAAACCTTTGTCTTACTTGGTTCAATTTTCAAATCAACAAGGGTTTCAATTTTATCTCTGATTAATTTTATTATTTCATTTTCATATTCTTGCTCGCAAATAATTATTAAATCATCGCTGTATCTTTGATAAAAACCACCAATTGAAGAAACTTTATCAAAGATTTCTTGGTCAAAATCTAGCATGTAGATATTTGCCAATGTTGCACTAATTGGGCTGCCTTGAGGGATTCCCATTGTATTGTTTTTTGAAATAACAAGATTCAGGTTGTTTTTTAGAAACTCCTTTTTATCGCAGTAATGACTTGCTCCTTTTTCTTTGAAATATTTACTGTTCTTTATATGCTTTCTTACATGTTCGGTTTTATTTGAAGAATTCGGGATTCCCTTTTTTACAATCATTGTGTTGCCGTAACTTTCAAACAACTGGTCGCCTTTAATGTACTTTATATTTGTTAGAGCCTTAAAGACATTATAGTGGTCTAGAGGTAGGGTGGTTTCTTTCAAAACCTTAGTCCATTGCTTTTTTAAGATTTTATGATTCAGACTTGGGAAAAAATCGGTAACGTCTGAAACAATAGTAGTAAGCTTATTTGTATTGTTCTTTTGGATAAATTCATATGTAGTTTTAGCAAAATCAATATTGCATTTATTTTTCTTTGAACCCTTTGAAATTGGAATTTTGCGGTATGCAACTACTGATTCATTAAAATTAAGATTCTCGAGAAACTTCTCATAAGCATTCGCTAAGATTTCATTGTATTTAGATAGAATTAATGAGTCTAGGTGAGAAGCAAAGAAAATATGGCGGTCTTTTGGTTTGGCAAGTTTCCTTTTTCTTTTACCACTTGGGTTTCTTTCTTGAACTTCTTTGTCTGCTCTAAATCTTCTTTTTAGGATTACTTTATGTATTAACGGCAGAAAACTATGTATTCTAACCTTTTCAGGATTATCAAGATACTCCTTTACCCAATTATAATCCTTAATTGTAATTGGTAAACCTATATGAGGATACTTCTTTGTTTTAAACCACGTTTCTAATTCCATTTTATCAAATTTAAAATGAGGGGGCAGATACTATAAAATAGTATGTAGCAGGTTAAAAATGCACATGCTCTGTCGAAGCTTTGACCCTCTTTGGAGGGAGGCAACGCTACTCAATTCAGGTATAGAAATTGCTATCTTTGTCTGTAAATTCATAAACACAATAAATATGCTTAGAAAATTCATCCGCAGACCCAACTTCAGGGCTTCAACAGTTGTTACGCTGTTGATAACTCTTTCCTCATTAATTCCTTTGCAGGAAAATTTGGAAATTGGTATTGTCCTTCCCAGCTAGCGTATGTCCTAGACGTGGTACCATTTAGCAAAACGTATCATTCCGACCCTCTGCCCCCAAAATCATTGTTGTTATTTCATTTAGTTTTATTTAGTTTTTAATTTATTCTTAGCAGTCTCTGTATGTTAGGGTTGCTTGTAACTCGTATATACACGAAACTCTATTTCGTATAGCCTCCCCATTTTAGCATGATTGGCGCAACTTTATTTCGGTTATTTTTCATTTTCCATTTGTGTTTTTTAAAAGATAATCAAAAGCAGCATCTCATTTTTCCATTCAGTTTCATTCAGACAAAAACTTTATTTTTAATTCTTCCGAATTTTAGAACCACCCAGAGTATGTATAGTGTAATCCATATGCTATGTAGAGGCTCCTCATTTTCCATAGGTCCATTTATCTTTTTGAGATAAATGACAGGTCAATATAATGAGTAAATTGCGTTTTTGTATCCTGAATATTTAGATAAATATTTTTTCTATGTTTATTGAATTGTTCTACAACAGCATGCATAAATGGACGTACATTCAAAATGAAATCGAATTACTATAATTCTAGTTAGGAGGCTGCTTTATAGATTGACCAAAGGGCCACCTATGTCGGTTGACGGGCAGTCTTATGTCCCTTAAAATGTTAAAAAATATCTCATCTACGAAATGTTACGTATTTGCCTTACTTTTAGCCTCTAATTTCAAAAAATATACGCACATGCTTAGATCCATTTTGTACAGTTTGATTCTGTTTGCTTGTTGTTCGGTAAGCCTCCTCGCTCAGAAAAAGGAAGAGGTGAAACCCGTGGACCCTATGAATTCAGGGGCTTTCTCCGGGATTGCCTTCCGGTCCATAGGCCCTGCGGTCACCTCCGGTCGGATATCTGATTTTGCGGTCAACCCTAAAAATCACAGCGAGTATTATGTAGCGTCTTCCTCCGGCGGCGTGTGGAAAACAACCAACAAAGGATTGACTTTTAGTCCGATTTTTGATGGGGAGGGTTCTTATTCCATCGGCTGTGTCAGTCTGGATCCCAACAACGCCTCTACCGTATGGGTAGGCACCGGTGAAAACAACAATCAGCGATCCGTCGCCTACGGTGACGGTGTGTATAAAAGTGAGGATGGCGGAAAATCCTGGAAGAATATGGGCCTCAAAAATTCTGAACACATCGCAGAAATTGTAGTAGATCCTACCGATGCGAATATAGTATATGTTGCCGCCTATGGTCCTGTATGGAGTGAAGGAGGAGATCGGGGTGTGTACAAGTCTACCGACGGTGGCAATACCTGGACCTGTGTTAAATCAGTCAGTGCTTATACTGGTTGTAATGATCTGGTCATGGATCCGAGAAATCCAAAAATTCTCTACGCCGCCTTCCACCAGCGCATGAGAAAAGTCTTTACCTACATAGGCGGAGGGCCTGAATCGGCCATCTATAAATCTACGGATGGGGGAGCGAACTGGAAAAAACTGGAAGGTGGACTTCCTTCAGGAGATGTGGGAAGAATGGGCCTCGCCATCAGTCCTGTAAATCCGGATGTCCTGTACACCGTTGTAGAAGCCAAGGATGACAAAGGTGGTATTTATCGCTCTTCGGACAAGGGTTCCAGTTGGGAGAAAAGAAATCCTTTTTTCACTTCCGGAAATTATTATCAGGAGATCGTGTGCGACCCCATAGACGTCAATAAAATTTACATCACCGATACTTATTACAAAGTTTCTACCGATGGTGGAAAATCTGTTTCCAATCTAGGAGAAATCAACAAACACATAGACAACCATTGCATTTGGGTAGACCCTACGAATGGCAATCACTTGTTGGTGGGTTGCGATGGAGGTGTGTATGAGACCTACGACCAGGCGCGCAGCTGGGAATTTAAATCCAATCTTCCGGTGACGCAATTTTACAAAGTATCCACAGACAATGATCTGCCCTTCTATCATGTGCATGGCGGTACGCAGGACAACCTAAGTCTCGGCGGACCGAGCAGATCTACCTCTGCCAACGGTATTACAAATGCGGACTGGTATGTGACCTCCACCGGCGATGGTTTTGAAACGCAGGTGGATCCTAAAGATCCTAACATCGTCTATGCGCAATCTCAATATGGTGGCCTTGTGCGCTACGATCGCAAGAATGGAGAATATCTGTCCATCAAACCTGTGGAAGGCGAAGGAGAAGCTCCTTACCGCTGGAACTGGGATGCACCTTTGTTCATCAGTCAACATTCCAATACAAGATTGTATTTTGGTGCCAATAAATTATTTCGTACCGATGACCGCGGAGAATCCTGGCAGGTGATCAGTCCTGATTTGAGTCGTCAGATCGACCGGAATAAAATAGAAGTCATGGGCAAGGTTTGGTCGGTCGATGCCATCGCGAAAAATGGAAGTACGGATATCTACGGCCAGTTGACCAGCATCGCGGAATCAAAACTGAACCCTGAAATGATATGGGTGGGAACTGACGATGGTCTCATCCAACTCACCACAGACGGTGGAAAAAACTGGACAAAATTTGACAATTTACCGGGCGTGCCTGCGCAATCTTATGTGCATCAGATCATCGCCTCCCTGCATGATAAAAACACCGCTTATGTTTGTTTCAATCATCATCGTTACGGAGACTTCAAACCTTATGTTTTAAAAACCACCGACGCAGGAAAAACATGGAAGTCCATTCAAAGCAATCTACCTGCAAGGGGTTCTGTGTACTCCATTGCAGAAGATCATGTAGATCCTAATTTACTTTTTGTGGGCACAGAGTTCGGATGTTTTTTTTCCAACAACGGTGCTGCGACCTGGATACAATTAAAATCAGGATTGCCTACGGTTGCAGTAAGGGATATTGAATTGCAGCGACGTGAGAACGATGTGGTGTTGGGAACTTTCGGTCGTGGATTTTACATCCTCGATGATTATTCTTGTCTGCGCAATGTCAAGAAAGAAGATTTCAACAAGGAAGCAGTCATCTATCCAATTAAAGATGGATTGCTGTATGTAGAAAGATTGCCGCTGGGTCTTCGCGACAAAGGGCACATGGGATCTTCTTATTTCAGCACACCGAATCCAAAACCGGGCGTTGTCTTTACTTATTATGTCAAAGACGACATCAAGACTTTGAAAGAACTTCGCAAAGAAGCAGAAAAAGCCAAATCAGATAAAGGAGAAAAAATATATTATCCTACGTTAGACAGTTTGCGTGCAGAAGACGAACAGCAAGATCCATATTTATTATTCACCATTATGGATCAAAGTGGAAATGTAGTCAGGCATTTAAAAACTGCTGCAAAAAAAGGATTGAAGAGAATCAGTTGGGATGGCCGGACTGCCACACCGGCGCCGGTTGTAGGTCGTTATGTTCCGGCACCAGATCAATTGTTTGGAGAAGAAGAAGTAGGACACTTGGTGATGCCGGGAACGTACAAACTCCTGCTTCAAAAATACGTCGATGGTGTGTTGACGCCAATCGCAGGTCCTGTTGATTTCAAATTAAATTTATTGAATCAGGGATCACTGCCTTCCAAAGACATGAAAGACAACATTGCTTTCTGTCAGAAAGTAGCAGACCTGCGCAAAGCAACCAGCGCTGCAGGCGATATTTTTAATGAAATGAATTCCAGGATCGCACATGCAAAATCTGCCATGCTCGACATGCCCGCCTCCCCAAAAAATTTATTGGAAAAGGCAACCGCCATCCAGAAAAAATTGAATGCCATCAATCTTACTTTCAATGGCGACGCCACCAGAGCAAAGCGTGAATTTGAAACAGCTACCACGGTCAATGACCGGGTAGGAATTTTGGAATATACCGTCTGGAACATTACCTCTTCCATTCCTAAAAGCTGCAAAACAAATTACGACATCGCATCGCGACAATTCAGCAAAGTACTGGAAGAAATGAAAATGGTAGACGCACAGATCAGCGAGTTGGAAAAAGAACTCGAAATGAACAAGGCGCCGTATACGCCGGGAAGATGGCCGAAATAATGTGCTAATGAGTTAATTAGCTAATTAGCAAATGTGACTGAACGATCTCTGCTGTAAGCAGAGTATCGTGCGACAGCGAAGAGAATTAGAGAATTAGAAAATGTGGAAATTAGAGAATGATTGAATGTGAGAATATGAAAATGAGTTAATGAGCTAATGTGTGACTGAACGATTCAAAAAAAAACTGACCTACAGTAAATTGATCAAGTCCTATTGAATCCCCCCTCTCTTTTAAGAGAGGGGTTGGGGGGTGAGTTGAATGCGTCCCGCTGAGCCTTCCCAAAACTCTCCTGTCATTGAATCCCCCCTCTCTTTTAAGAGAGGGGTTGGGGTGAGTTGAATATGTCCCGATGAGTCCTTCTGTATCAATAAATCCCCAAACCAAAAAATCACCACTCCCAACATCTCAAAACCCTATGCTGAAAGAAGGTTTTGAGGTTTTCAAACAGGTATTTTGGTCTGTAATTTTATTGTTTTTTGGGATGCTAAAAATGCTTTACCTTTACTTGGTCAATAATTGAACGATTTGCTTCGTGTTTTACATTTATTTATAGCAATCAACCTGTTGATTTCTTCGACGGGGGTTGTGTTTTTTGAGCACCTGTGTCAGAAAAAAGGTAGGTTGGTCAGTATTTTTGGGAGGCCCGACAGCTGTTGCAAAAAGAAATCAAGCAAAATCAAGGCGTGTTTTGGAGAGACCAAAACAGGCTGCAATCAGAAAATATCGAATAATAAACCAACAGGAGAATCTTCCATTTCTCGCAAACCTTGTTGTTCAGATAATCATAAATACTGTAAAATTTCAGTAGAGTCCCAACTTGCCGGCAAAAAAGTACAACCCCATGGCAAGTTTGTGCTCGATTTGGGCGCACCTTCGGTTGGTGAAATTTTGAGTGCTGCTTTCAATTATAAAGCAACGGTCAATCCATGGTTGACCCATACTGATCCACCGCTGATGAGGAGCATTTTGCTGATGACACAGACCTTTCGTTGTTAGGGAGTACCAATTGTTTCCAACTTCTAAAAAGAATTGACTTATAAGTAAATGAGCGCAATTCATTTTAACAGGTCAACTATTTCAGAGGCCGTTTATTTTCAAAAAAATTTCCAAATTTCAAATTGATAAAATTTAAATTATTATGAAATACATTTATACAATTTTATTTTTCTGCTTGTTTATTTCATGGGCAGATGCTCAAAACAACATGGTGGTGGCGACATTTAAGCACAAAGCCAACAGCGAGGATCTGATACTCAACAAAACTGTTTTTCCCATTTGGAATGGTAAAAAAGTGATCTTGTCCCGCGCTGAATTTTATATTTCAGAAATTGAATTCAAAAAGGAGGATGACGCTGCAATGCCATTGCCGGATACCTATATTTTGGTGAATGCAGGTAAGCCCGGTGTAGAATATAAATTGGGAGAATATCCGATGCAGGCTGCTAAAAAAATGATTCTTCATTTTGGAGTTCCGGCTTCTGTGAACCATTTGGATCCTGCCACTTATTTCAGTGGACATCCATTGGCATTTCAGGATCCTTCCATGCATTGGGGATGGACTTCAGGATACAGATTCATTGCTTTGGAAGGCATGATTGACAACGACAATGACGGGATTCCTGAAACTGTTTTCGAAATTCACAGTCTCGGAGATGCGCTGTACACTAAAGCAGAGGTAGAAGGATATTTGAGTGCCAAAGATGGAAATTTGCATGTGGATATGACTTTAGATTATGCTCAGCTTTTTAAGGACATTGCCATGAAGGGCAATCTGATTCAGCACGGCAGCAGCAGCTTGAATGCAAAGGTTTTATCCAATGCTGCACTTGCCAAATTTATTCAGCTGCCTCAATCTGTTTCAACCAAAGATGTAGTCGAAAATTCGTCTCTGATCAGCTGTCTTCCAAATCCTGCACAGGATCATCTGAATGTTTTTTATACTTTGCCCGGCGAACAAACTATGAATCTGCTGCTAAGCAATTCTCTTGGTGTGGCGGTAATGAATATGAATAATTTACCGGCAAAGGGAAATGTATCCTTGAGTACCGAACGGCTTGCAGAGGGTGTTTATTTTATTTCATTTTTTGAAAAAGGAAGACTGGTAGCAAGAAATAAAATTTTGATATCAAAGTAGAGATTTTAATCAATAACTGAGGGATGAGAATCCCCGTTAACGGAAGCAGAAATGCTTAGAATATCAATATTATTTTTGGTGGTTTTTGTATTGACAAACTGTCATCAGGACAAATTTGTAGTGGACGATGAAGGTGGTTTTTTATTAAAAATTCCGGTTGGGTTTCCTGCTCCTAAAATTCCTCAGGATAATATTCTAACCAAGGAAAGGATTCGGTTGGGTAAGCTGCTTTTTTACGATCCTGTTTTGTCAAAGGACAGTACCAAAAGTTGCGCCTCCTGCCATCTTGCTGCAAATTCATTCTCGGATACGGTTGCCTTCAGTGTAGGAATCGAAAACAGATTGGGAACCAGAAATTCGCCAAGCCTTGCCAATGTGGTCTATCAGGATAAATTGCTCAGGGAAGGATCGGTCCCGAGTCTTGAGATGCAAATTGCGGTGCCAATACAGGAACACAACGAATTTGATTTTAACATCGTAAGAATTGCAGAGCGATTGAATAATAATCAAATGTACGTTGATCTATCGATGGAGACGTATGGCCGTAAGCCGGATCCGTTTGTGATCACCAGATCCATTGCAGCATTTGAGCGAACCCTTCTCAGTGGTAATTCATTATTTGATCAATGGTATTTTCAGAAATTGCCGGAAGCTTATCGACCGGAAGTGGCGCGCGGATTTTTACTTTTTCAAAGCGACCGATTAAATTGCATTCAATGTCACAACGGTTTTCTGTTTACCAATCAAAGCTATCAGAACAATGGATTGTATATAAATTATCCGGACAGCGGGCGGATGCGTTTTACACAGCTGGAACAAGACAGAGCAATGTTTAAAGTGCCTTCTTTGCGCAATGTTGGATTAACAGCACCATACATGCACGATGGTAGTTTGAAAAGTCTGGACCAGGTGATCGACCATTATGCATCCGGAGGGAAGCCACATGTAAATAAAAATTCTTTACTAAAATCATTCGTGTTAAGTCCTGAGGAACGAAAAGATCTATTGGCTTTTTTAAACAGCCTGACTGATTTTACTTTTATTTCAAATCCTGAATTCAGGTATTAGTAAATTGTATTTTATGAAAAACTATTCCGTATTAATACTTATAACTTTTGCTCTGGTCTTTTTTATGACCTGCAATTCTGATGAAGTGGTGCAACTGGACACCACTCCTTACGAAATAAATTACGCTGGTTTTCCAAATCCAGATTTGCCTGCAGACAATCCTTTGACCAAGGCAGGAGTTCAATTG